>CABMDO010000023.1 GCA_902384935.1 Candidatus Norongarragalina meridionalis | reverse complement strand
TCCTGATAGGCTACCCAGATGTCGCCCGTGTTCGGCTCTTCGACGAGCGACGGAAAGTATTCGTCCGTAAATGGTGCGCCACTCCGCAGTCCGAGGGAAGCGTTGGTGTAGTTCCACGTAGTCCCGTTGTCAAGCGAGGAGGCGACAACTATGTGGCTAGCGGTGTCATTGTCGTAAGCGACGAAAAGCGCGTCGCAAGCGTTATTCGTGCGCAGGATGCGCCTGTCGGTTGCCATTGTCAAAGGCATATAACTCGCGAGACTCGGTTCGATAATCGTGCTTGTCGGACTGGGCGTAGGCGTCGGAGTGGGAGTCGGTGTGGGAGTGGGCGTTGGCGCAGGTGCGGAGGTGCCGTTGAATATTAGCGAATACGGCGACGTGCCGTTCACCCACATCGCCATCATTTGCGCGGAGTTTTCCGGCGCCTGCGGGTAGCGGTTTCCGAGTTCATCGCGGCTGTAATTCGCGGTTATGCTCCAGCTCGTTCCCGTGCTGTTCGGTTGTAGGATGACCACGTCGTAGTTCGTGCCGTATGCCTGCGTTGAAACAGCGACTTGCGGAACGTCATTGACCATGCTGATGCTCGGGTGCGTGGCGGTTACCGCGCTCGGTATCAGATAACTCCACTGCGTCGCGCCCGCAAAATCTTTCCAGTTCGAGTTCGAAGAACAGTCCAATCCCGCATCACAGTAGCGGTATCGCGCCCTGCCGTCAGCATGCTCGTTCCCGACCACCACGAACAGCGCGCCGCTCGAATTGCTGGCCGCGCTCCAGGTGTCGTCGTAGCCCGAATCCCATCCGGTGGCAACGCCATACTGTTTGGTCCACGTTCCTGCGCCAGTTTTCGCAAACTTCACGAATTCCAGATCATTGGGCGCGTTTGCGTTGAACGTCAGGCCGTAGGCATTGCTGTCTTTGTCGCACCAGATGTTTTTCTGGGGGTTGGTGTGGTCGAAAAGCATGTCAAAACCGGCGGAGCTGTTGCTGGCGTTCCAATTCGCCGCAACCGAGCAATCGGCATTGGTACGGCAGACCTTGTGTGCGAACCTGGTGGTAGTCCCCAGGCCGTTGTGCCCGAAGGCGAGATGCAGCGAACCGTCGGGGCAGGCGGTTATGGCTGTTTCCGAATGTACGCCATAGGCATCCGTGCTTACCGGAACATCCGTGGCATTGAACGGCGTGCCGACATTCCACGAGCATCCCGAGCCCTTGCTGACATTCACGAAATACACGAATGCGGGCGAGGGTTCGACGTCTTGAAATGCCACGAAAATGTCGCGGGTTTGCGGAATCTGCGCGAGGGAAACGGACACGTCGTTCCCGCCCTTGCTGATGTTCTGCGCCGCGCCCCACGTCGTTCCGTTATCCGTTGAAATGCGAAGGACCGCTTGCGAGTTCTCGATGTAGGTTGCGAAAACCGCCGAGCAGGGAGAGTCGTAAAGGATTTTTCGCTGCTGCGTGCGCGAGACGGTATTTGCGGTAGTGGCCGCTTCTATCGTCGTGCTGGCGACGCAGAATAGCGGGAACAGCACGAGCGCGAACATGCCGCACACTAACAGGAAAGCCAACTTCGTCATACGCAAACGCCTCCTTCTATCGTTAACCCACCAACCTGAATCAACGGGAGACTGCCTTCCTTAAAAATGGATGCGTTACCTGAAGGGTGGTTACGTTTTTTCCCGAAACGTCTTTCTCCGGCAAGCCGCACGATTTGCATGCGAACTGATTTTAAATGCGAGAGCGCATTAATTCTTCGCAAAGCGGCTGTGGTCTAGTGGCATGATGTAAGCTTCCCATGCACTTCTTTGTTGCTTCGCAACAAAGACCTGCACTAGAAACTGCAGGGCACGGAAACAGCTTGAGACTCGGGTCCGATTCCCGGCAGCCGCAGTAATGCTCAACGGGAAGAAAGGTCTATTGAGGCAACATGAGTTAGACAAAAGGAAGAAAGGAAATCGGGAGATAAATGACTAAAAAAATTTATAACGACTTAAACAAAGTTAAAAAAGAGATTAAGAAATTATTAGGTACTTATTCAAAATCCAAGGCTCTACAAGAATATTTTACTTCTAAATTTGAAGCGTTTGTTTATGGAAATTTGATCCTGAGTTTTTTTAAAAATTTAAAAAAGGAAAATATTGTTGAGTTAAATTTAAAAAAAGGGCAAATTGAAAAAATAAGAAAGAAATATAAAAATCCAATTAAAGAATCTAGATTTGCAATTTCTTTAAAACATAGCAAAGTTTCAAAGAAGTATTATGGAGAGTTTAAATCTAGAGTTAAAAAGGACTTTCTCGGATATGAACAAATATTTATTAAAATAGAAGAAATGATTGACATAAAAAAACTGGAGGACTTTTTTGTACAAACAAAAAAGGAATTTTTAGCGTATGGTAAACCTGAAAATGATTCGAATTCTTTTCTTGCTACGAAAACAGTAGAATTGTATTTACAAAAAAACAAGAAATTTCCGGATAATAACGACCTAAATAAATTAATGCGCGTTATAATCAACGATGGTATTCCCAAGTTTTCTAAGGAGGTTAAAAAAAATTTAAATAAAACTTCAAAAGAGATGTTAGAATATCAACGAAACTACCAGAAGGGATTTGAAAAAAGGTTATATGCTCGTTGGAAGATACCAATTGATTTACTAGAATGTCTAATAAAAATTTCCCTAGAGTCGGGGGAAAAACAGAAACACAAACTTGCCACGATTACAGATAAGACTAATAATTATAGGATAAAAGCTTTAATAAAAATACATGCAAGAGCAATCCACATCTCTAACGAGATCCTTGTTCTATTAAAAGCAGGTTATGCTGACGGAGCAAATGCTAGGTGGAGGAGTTTACACGAACTTGCGGTAATATCTCTTTTTCTCAGCCGGAATAGTAACGAAGTTTCAAAGAGATACCTGGAACATGAAATAATTAAAAAATATAAGCAAACCGATGATTATCGAAAATATTACAAAAGATTAGGTTGTGCTCCAATTGAAAGAAAAGAGTTTAACGCCATAAAAAGAGAAAGGGAAAGATTATGCAAAAAGTATTGTTCGGATCATTTCCAAGATGATTATGGCTGGATACCTAAAAATATCTTATCTAACAGAAATTTTAGAACATTAGAACAACACGTAAAATTAGATTGGTTACACCCATTCTACAGTTTATCTTGTGATTCGGTTCACGGTGGATCAAAAGGTTTCTATCGTTTGAGTTTGATGGATGAATGGCAGGATAGGATTCTTTTAGTTGGAGCAAGTAACTACGGGTTAGCAGATCCAATACAAAATACAGCAATATCTCTGCTACACACAAATGTATCCTTATTGAGAATTCAACCCAGTTTTGAAAACATAATAGTGATACAGGTGATAAATTCGTATGTTCAAGATATTGGGCCAGAAGCAGTTAGAGTACAAAAGCAAATTGAAAAAGATGAGAAAAAAAGAGTTAGTTATCTCTGATTTCGCTACCGAGTTCCATCGGCTCGTAGCGTCCCCTGGCCTTATACGCCCCGCTAAGGAAAAATATTTTCTTTAACTCGAGCTTCTTGCGCAGGAAATAGGCGGTGATTCTTCCGGATGAGCCCGGAACGACAATTATGTCGGGCTTGTATTCCGCGACCTTAGCGATGAAATCCAGAAGTCTTTCGGCGAACCTCGCGGTCACTTCCTCAGGCGGAAGCCTGCTGATCTCCCCGAAGCGCACGAATCTGACTTTCGCCATGAGATAAAATTAGTCAGCCTCCTCTATATTATATCTATTTAAAGCGGTTTCAGCCATGTTTTAGCATGGTGGAATTCATCGAATCGTTGCGCGAGAAGTGGGACGCTTTTCTTGATTGGAGCGAGGACAAAGGATTGCCTTTGAAGGGCTTCGCACTCGCGCTCGAGGAGAAGGGGATTCCCTCGCTTCCCGCGTTTCTCGTCCTTCTCGTGGCAATCGGCGTTCTCGCGGTTGTTTTCCTCGGCCCGATGATTGCGCCGCCTACGGCGAAGGCAGCGCTTTACGCGAAATCCGCGGACGGAACCGCGGTTCTTTCCGGCGTAGCAATCGCGCTGCATTCGACTGACGGAAAAACATCCAAGGAAGGAACTACGGACGCGGACGGGCTCGTGCTTTTCGACGGGTTGCCTCCTGGAAAATACTACGCGGATTATTCTTCCGATGTTTACGTCTTTGATACCGCGCGCGTCGAGTTCGAAACCAAGGCGGGCAAGCAAGCCGAAACGACGAACGTGGGTTACGCTCTCGCCAGTTCGCGCCTTCAGCTTTACTTCACGGTCGACGGCCCCGACAACGCGGACATATATCTTTTCGACGGCGCCTCGGGCGTCGAGCTCGGGCACAAATACGGATTCGCGGACGGGTTCGACGTGGAGTCGAACAAGGAATACGTGATAAAAGCCGCGGCCGACGGCTACAGCCCCATGGAACGCCGCGTGAGCGTCGGCTCGACGAACACGGATTCGATTTCGCTCAAGCTCAGGAAAATAGGCGGGGAGGGAAAGGGTTCGGTGCGCGTCGGCGTATTCACTAACGAAGGGCTCGAGGGCGCGCCGATTCCGAACGCTACGGTGGAGATAAAGGACGCCACAACAGGCGCGGTTCTTTTTACGATAATGTCGGGGGAGAGCGGCGACTGCGACGTGCAAGCAGTAGCACTCGGCGCGGAAATCGCGGTTTCGGCGAACGCGCAGGGATTCGTCACCGCCATAGCCGGCGCTAACGTTTCCGACGAGACGAACGTGAAGGTTCGGCTGGATAAGGCGCTCGCCTCCAACGCAGGAGAACTCGGAGTGCGCGTGAAGGACGCGAATGGAAACGCGGTGATAGGCGCGTCCGTCAGCATCTATTCCAAGGATTTGGTTTTCAGGGGCGCGGAAATCGCGAAATACACGGGCATCACGGGGCTCGACGGCAGCGCGGTGATAAACGTGACGAGGAATGAGAAGCTCGCCGCCAGCGCGTTCAAGCCGGGATATCTTCCGGCGTTCGTCGACAACGTCGCGCCCGGCGCGGACGTGACGCTCACGCTTATAGAGGCGACTCCGGCAAACACCGGAACAATCAGCGTTACCGCAACTGACAAGTCCGGAAAACCCGTTGCAGGCGCGATTATCCTGCTTCTTGATAACAGGAGCGCGCCGCTCGGGATTCCCGCGAAAATAACGGCGCCCGACGGCACGCAGCAGTTCGAGAGCGTTCCCGCAGGCGCGGTTAAAGCCGTAGCCGCGTGGGACGGAAGAATCGCGTTCACCGATGCCGTCGCGCTCGCCGCAGGAGATTCCGCCGAAATACCGATTGCGTTCCCGCCAACCAAGGGCAGGGCGATATTCAGCGCAACTGATTATTTCTCCGGCAAGCCGATGGACGGCGTAACCGTAACGCTCGGGGAAGCGACGTGCGAGACAAAAGCGGGCTCGTGCACCATCGAGGCGCTTGAAACAGAAGCGACTACCGCGACGGCGGTGGCGGCGGGCTACGAAAAGCTGGAAACGGCTCCGTTCGCGATTCTTCCGAACGCCGACGCGAACGTCGGGCTGCTGATGGCGAATTCGCGCGTGATGGGCGAGGCGAACCTCGTTTTCGCCGGAATCTACGATTTGCGCGGAAACAGGATGAAGACGCTGAAACCCTCGACCACGTACGAGGCGCGCTACGTAATCAGGGCGCCGACGGGCTTGGAATTCACGCAGGCGGAAGCGCACGTGCGGCTCGGGGAAATGCAGGGAAGCGAGGACGTCGCCGAGATAACCGCGTGGAGGGCGTTCGGCGGCTATGCTTCTTCGGGCTCGACGTACGACGCCGCGGCATCGTTCGCGCAGACTCCCGAAGGCACGGACACGAAGAACGTGGTTACGCTCAACGATTACGAGGCGTTCCCCGCTGATTCGGAATTCACGATGGCGGCGAACGGGAAGGCGATAGTGTTCTTCAAAAACGCGGGCAACGAAACGCGCCGCATCGCGATAGAGGGATTGCTCGACAGCGGCGTCACCATAGACGTTGGAAACGAATTCTCCTACGCGTTCACGAAAGCGGGCGGCTATACGTTCAAGGACTTGGACAAGCCCGAAATCACGGGCACGATAACGGTGCGCGCCGCCGAGGCGGTTGCCGCCGAAGCGAGCACGCTCGCCGAAACCGAGACGGGAATCAAGTGGGTGAATTTCGTTTTCGATTCCTTCACGGGAACGCGCGAAATCGCGGTGCAGTTCAGGACGAAGCAGGCTACGGCGGGGAAGGTGTCGCTTTACCACAGGAGCGCGTTCAGAACGCAGACTACCGTGCTCAGACAACCCGTTGACGCCGACGCGGGCATAACGAAGTCTCCGCTGCTCGCGAACGCCGCGCCGAGCGGTTCTTTCGACATAGCGTTCGGCGGGGAATGCGGGGAAAGCGTGTGCGTTGAATGGGATTTCAACGGCGACGCGAATTTCGAAGCCCCGCTCGGAAAGGAATTCAAGCTCAACTTCCGCGTGTTCGGGCAGTCCAACCAGGCGCTTACGGTGCGTTTGAAAACAGGCGCTGTAGCGCTGATGCTGAAGAACGCGGTTGCGGGCGCGGGTTACTCTCCCGCCGCTCATACCGACGGGACGTGGGAAAACTCC
>CABMDO010000022.1 GCA_902384935.1 Candidatus Norongarragalina meridionalis | reverse complement strand
AGTGGCGCACCATTTACCGACGAATACTTTCAGACGCTAGTCGAAGAGCCGAACACGGGCGACATCTGGGTAGCCTATCAGGAGAATATAGATGACCGGGCAGTAATCGCCAAACTAGAACGCAAAGGGGCGTGCTGCTGTAGCAGCTTGGCTACTTTCATTTTGTTTGTCTCTGCTCCCTCCCCCACTTATGACGTGCCCGCACTTGCGGCTTTTACCGACGGTTCGCGGCATCTCTTCGCTGGCATTATAAATTCACATGTAATCCGCCACAAGGTCTGCCGCACGCAGTCGGTAGATTGTTCTGTCGCCGCGAACTGGCTCGCAAGTGATAATATCAGCTCTATGGACACCTACCCATACGCCGATGCCAATGAAGCGCCGGCGGCAATCTGCGATGGCAATAACCGCGTCTTCATGACAAACAACGCCAACGGCTACCTCCTGGAAAGGACGTCGCCCGGGATTTGGAGCGCGCCATCCATAGTGACGAACATAACCTACGCTTCCACAGACCGCCGTTCCGTTGCCGTCAATTCGTCAGGTGCGCTGTTCGTCGCATGGGGAAATTCGCTCGCGCACGACATTCGATTTTCCTTCTGTTCGGAAATCCTGAATTGTTCCGACGCGGCGAATTGGAAATCGCTGAACAGCACGGCGAGTTTTGACACTCTGGCGACGGCAACTGCATCTTATCCGACGCTCACGATTTACGGCGATAGGCCTTCCATGATGTTCCAAAGCAACGCGAACAACGGGAACTACGACCTTGCGCTCGTTTCCATGAACGACGAGACCACCGGCTGGAACACTACGCGCTGGCTTACCGACGATAACGTCGGAAACATACGTCCGGCTACGCCGACCTACCTGAGCGGCGCATCGGAGCGATTGGACTACGTCTGGCTCAACGGCACGTCAAATAATTACATACTCTACGCGAACACGGCGATGCCGTTTTATGAGGCGGCGCCGACGCCGACTCCCACGCCAACCCCGACGCCTACGCCGACTCCGACGCCGTCGCCTTGGCCGTCCGAGCTGTCGGACTGGCAGATGCGGACGCCGATAACTCTTAACGACGGGCAGAACACCGAGCGATACACGGAGCCGCAGACCGTCAACCTGACGGGACTCACTTTTGCGACCAATAACTGCTCCAAGGAACTCCGCATTACCGCGGGATACTCCTCGGAAACGGAGATACCGTTCAATATCATCGACAATTCGGGGCAGACTGCCTCAGAAGGAACGCAGTGGTGCATGGTGCAGTTCCTCGTGAACATGTCGTCGTCCGCCAACTCCACATACGTGGCAAGCAACACCACCAACTACTGGGCGTACTACGACAATCCTTCGGCAACAGATCCCGCCTATGGTCAGTTGCGCGGCTGGACCGTGCAATACAACGGTCGGGTCATGCCCGAGTACGAAGAAGCGGCATACAACTGGACTCTCTATTATGGCGCGCCCATAGTTGGCGCTACCGCGTATCTCCTGAATGAAAACGGGAACAGCAACCTCTATTTCGACGATTTCGGCACCCAAGGCGGCAGCGCTTTCGAATGGAGGAGGTATGGCGCAGGAACCACCACCTTCACCTATGAAATCCGCTACAAGGGCGGGAGCTATAGCGGTCTAGATCCAGTAACCTACGTTTCCAATGCCACAAAGACGTCGGGTTTGGTGATAAACCAGACGGGTGTGGGAATTCTCGGCGCAGCTTACGATGCTTGCAACTATGTTGATGTTCCCAATCCGGATAGGTATCACGTCTATCGTGTGACATGGGACGGGACGACATCCCGCGCATACGTAGACGGCGTTTACGCGACGAGCAGCACTTGCACGACGCCGATAGCCATTAACATGGTCATGTTCGGCGGTGCGAACTCGGCAGGCACGGGCAACGGTGCTTGGGACTACCTTGTATTCAACAACGCGAGCATGGTAGCGCCGCTTGAAACGACGTTCGGTTCGCAGGAGTCTCAGGCGGAGCCGACTCCGTCGCCCTCGCCGAGTCCCTCGCCCAGCCCGTCGCCGTCTCCGTCGCCAACGGTTTACGCGCCGCTCGACGCTTACTACGTCCTGACGCAGGGCAATCCAGACCTGTTCAACGCAGTGCTCACAACCGCGCTATCCTCGGATTTGATTCCCGCAGCCCTTTCATACTCGCTCGGCTCGCCTTCGCTCTATTGGCAGGCGGCTTATGTCGGAAATCTGGTCGCCACCAACGGCATCTCCGCGCCGTTCGCCTCCATAACGAACCTGACGTCCGCGTACTCCTTCGTCGGCATGCTCGTGTCGCCACTCGCATCCCTCGCCAGCCTGACCGCCCAGGACGCATCAATCGCTAACCTGAACGTTACGGACGGGTCGTGCCTCGGCGGCGTGTGCATCAACGACTGGAACCAGGCGGGCAACGGCACTATTGACGAGACGGATCCGCACTGGACTGCAAACGAATCGCGCGTCACCGCGCTCGAGAACACGCGCGGACACGCCGGCAACTGCTCAGCCGGAGAATTCGTGCAAAGCCTGACAACCGGCCAGGTGTATTGCGCCGAACCGTCATTCACGGAGACCGACCCGCGCTGGGCGGACAATGAATCGCGCGTAACCGCGCTGGAGAGCACGCGCGGGCACGTCGGCAACTGCTCGGACGGCGAGTTCGTGTACAGTTTGACGACGGGGCAGGTATACTGCGCCGCTCCCTCGTTCACCGAAGCGGACCCGCACTGGAACGGGAACTATTCCATAGTTTTCGCCTACCTCGGCAACCTGACGGAGAACGATACGGTCATACTCGGCCTTGTCGGGGAGAACACGAACGCGATTTCCGTTCTCAACACCACCGTCGGGGTCCTCGACCAATACGTGCAGGCGGGCTTCGCGGACGTGAACAGCAGCATCTACGCGCTGAACCAGTCGGACGCGATGCTCTTCGCCAACCTGTCGGAGGCGTGGACGCAGATTAGCGCGCTGCAAGCGGATAACGCCGCACTTTTCAACAACGCGACTCTTCAGGAGAACGAAATCCAGGATGCGCTTCTGGCGCTGGCGGGAAACGCGACTGCGCTGCAGGAACTGAACGAGTCGGTTTACATCCTTCAACAGTCCGATAACTCGCTTTGGCTGAACATGTCCGCCCTTAACGGACTGGCCGCCGAGTTGCAGAACAACGCGTCGCTCCAGGAAAACGAAATCCAGAGCGCGCTCTCGGCGCTCGCGGGCAACTGGACCGCCCTGCAGGCTGTCAACGACTCCGTTTACCTGCTGGAACAGTCCAATGGCTCGCTCTGGATGAACGTTTCCGATTTGAGCGGCTTGGTTGCGGGACTGCAGAATAATGCCTCGTTACAGGAAAGCGAAATCCAAGGCACACTCCTTGCGCTGGCGGGCAACTGGACGGCTATTCAGGAGGCGAACAACGCGATTTACCTGCTGAACCAGTCCGACACATCGCTCTGGCTGAACGTCTCCGCCCTGAGCGGACTCATCGTCAATCTGCAAAACAACGCGTCACTCCAAGAGGCTGAAATCCAGAACGTGAACGACACCGCAGTCCACATATACGGCGACGAGGAAATTTACGGGAACAAGGGCTTCCACGACGGCGCGACGTTCTACGCGAACGTCATCGTCCACGGCAAGCTCTCGGCAGTGTCGGATCTCTCGGTTGGAGGCAATTTCTCCGCCCCGAACCAAAGCGGCTTCCGCGCCTACAACTCGTCGGCGCTAACACTCCGCGGCGGAGTCCCGCAGAAACTGATGTTCGACACTGAGATTTACGACGCGCAATCGGAGTTTGGCGACTCCCGCTTCATGGCAGGCACCGCAGGCGTCTACCACGTTTGTATGCAACTCTACTGCGACGGCGGAACCGTGCGTTCGGAGTACGTATGGTTGTACAAGAACGGCGCGGTTTTCACGCAGTCCATACAGTACGACCAGTCCAGCATCCCGATATGCCAGGATGTGCGGCTTGCCGCGGGCGATTATCTGGAGGCGTACGTCCAGATTGCGGTGACGTCGCTGACGACGCGCAAGACGTGCACTTCGGGAATCGAATACACGTGGTTCTCGGCGGCGAAGGTATCCTGAGAAGCGTGCCACATCGTCCGCCGACGCGCGCTTCCACGGATAACGATATGCCGCCATATGCGCGGATATCCAACCGCTAGCTTTAAAAAGCCCGTTCCGTTACCCCTTTTAATGTTAGTCAGTGAAGGTAGGAGGTAGGTTGGATGAAGCTTGGGTATCTAGCGTTCGGTCTGATTTTTGCAATGATGGCAGGGCTGGCATCGGCAGCTGTTCCGACATATGACATCAATGTTTCGTTGGCAGGTCCAGTCACCAATAACTGGAACGCCACGGCAACAGCCTTGAACTTCACGTATACGGTGATATACAACGCCGCCGGCACGCTGGCAAACTGTACACTTTATACCAACGCTTCCGGTACCTGGGCGCAGTCAGCGTCCAATGCATCCGCGGTAGGCAATGGTTCGATTGCAGGCATCGCATATACGGTTCCGACGAATGGAACCATTATTTGGAACATCAACTGCACATCGCTTAACGGCACTTATATGAACTATTCGGGCAACGGAAGCGCTTCGGCAGGCCCTTACACCAACTATACCGTGAACATCGACACCTCGAAGCCGGTAATCACCATCACGTCGCCGGCTAACAACACGATTGCGAACAAGACAACTACCTACGGCGCTGAAATCGGAAACATGACGTTCGCGATACTCGTCACGGGATTGGGCACGGGCAGTACCGTCAACTGTTCGGTTGCCCTGAACGCCACGACCAACCACACTAATTCGAGTCTTACGGCAAACGGCACTACCAGGATAGAGTATCTGCAGATACCTGAGAACAGCACCTCGCGGCTGAACGTTTCCTGCCAGACGCGGGCGGCAACTTCGAGCGTTGCCACGAACAGCACGAACGACACCATGTACTACGGCGGAATCTACTACAACCCTCTCGTGAAAGTTACCACGCCCAACGGCAACAAGAGTTGGGTGTCGGATACGCATACGCTCGTCAACTTCTCAGTCAACCACACGATAGTCGCGTCCTACAATGCGACCAGCCGTCTGAATTGCTCGCTTTACCTCAACACGACGTGGAACGTGACGAATCCGTCCGTCTTTGAAGCAATCACCAACCAGACGTTCATTTTGAGCACGGATTCGGCCTACAGCGCCTACTGGGACCTCAACATTACCTGCAAGGACGTAGCGGGCAACATTGGCTATAACGACAGCATAATGCTCGGGCTCGACAGTGCCGTGAACTACACGAACGACACCATCGGAACCAACTCGTCCGGAAAAACATCGGAATGGGTGGCATTCAGCGCGTACTTCACCGACGCCCGCAACCTGAGCGGCTACATCTTCAGCACGAACGGCACTTCCGGAGCATGGGCAAACGACTCGTGGGTGCCGCTTTACGACGCAGCCGCGGACGTCGTCTTCGCGAATTACAGCAACGTCACCAAGCAGATTTCCGGAACCCTCGGCAACACCGTAGGCTGGGTGGTTTACGTCAACGACTCGCTCGGCAACTGGAACTACACGGGAATCCGTCAGTTCTGGCTGACTTCGGCAAGCACGGGTGGCGGCGGAACGGTATTGCCGACCAGCACGCCCGCGCCGACGCCTGTGCCCACGGTTGCGCAGTCCACGCCCGCGCCGACAACGCTCGAGATACCTACCGCGACGCCCGCAGCAAGCGAGACGCCGACTGCAACGCCGTTGCCGCCTGTTAGCGGCATGACGTCCTCCGACGCGGAGAGCGAGATTGCCTCGGCGCAGGGCGCGATAAGCTCGCCCGCTGCAGGAGCGGACATCGCCGCTGCTCAGCAGGAGCTGACCTTGGCGACGCAGTTCATGGACGAGGGCGACTACGACTCCGCGGTGCAGCACGCGCGCGAAGCCGCACGCCTCGCGACTACCGCGATGCCGACTGCGACGATAACGCCGAGCTACGTTGCGCCGACTGCGGCTGCAACCGGCGGAACGAACTGGCTGCTCTACGCGGTGGTAATACTGGTGCTCGCAGGAGCGGGGTATTACTTCTTCGCAAAGCCCAAGAAGGGACTCTGAGAGCAGAGTCCTTCCCTAATTTTTTCTTTTTTCAGTCCTACCGTAAGGATGATGCGTGGCGAGGAAGGGAAACGGACGCCTAATCCCGCCGCAGTCCATTACTTCCGGAGCGCAGCTCCCTCGTTATGCCTCGCGCCGCCCATTACTCCCGTAGCAGTCGCCCACTACTGCTTGCACGGCTTGTACCGCGTGCTGTTGCGGTAGTTCGCGGGATAGCTGTAGCCGAGGTTGTAAACCTCGTTGGTTCCGTAGGGGTGCGCTTTCGTCCCCTTCGGCAGGCACATGCGCCTAAGCGGGAAGGTGAAGAGCTTCCCGTTCCAGGTGCGCGTTTCGATTTTGACTATTTCGGAGCGGGTCAGCGTGAAATTGTACGCGTCCTTGGACCAGCGAGCCGCCATGCACGCACAGCGCAACGCGTCGCCCTTCCAGCACGGCGCGCTGTGATCAGGAGAGGCGCAGTACTGCGAGCCGATGAAGCACAGGCACTGCGGCGAGCAGACGTCGTACTTCCAGCACGGGTTCGTGTAGCGCGTGTCCGGAGAAACGTTCATCGCGGCGCTGGCGAGCGCGGCTATGCCGAGAAGAACAAGGGATGCGAGCCGGAAGCGCATGCAAAAGCTATGCTGAGCGGGTTTAAACGTTTTCGTTCGCCGATTACGGCGCGGTTCCTCCTGAAAATAGGCATGAAAAAAGAATGCCGCGGGGGTTACACGCCCGAAATTGCAAAACACGACATAAGAAGCGCTAGTTTCCGTTGTCGCCGTGTATCGCCTTCGGTTGGTGGCGTCATCGCGGTTAGATTAACTCCCCGCCATGTCTGCCTACGAAAAAAGCCTAAACAATAGGCTTTTAAATAGGTAGGCTCCAAATATAGAACATGACTAAAAGCGCGGAGTTGTTCTTCCAAACGGTCAGGGAGCGCCTAGCGGAGAGCGGACCGCAGATAAACGATTGGCGAACTGTTTTTTCAGAGGATCCTGTGTTAGCGCACCCAGAACTGTTCGTCGGACAGGTGGAGGAATTGAAGCTTCTCGCCAATATGCTGGCGGATGCGCTGAAACACGCGTATAATCGCATTTTCATTATCGGGCCGAGCGGAAGCGGGAAAACCTCGTTTCTGAGCCTGATCTATTCGACTCAGGCCGTTACGGGGGAGTATACGTTTACTCCTATCTATTTCAACGTAGAAGATTACGAGAAGGGATTTAGCGCTATTTATTTGGGCACGATATTGCGCCTTTGCGCGGTTTTAAAGGGGCAGTTAGAGGCTAGTCGTGAAGATTCAAAGAAGTATAAAAAGCATCTCGAATTATGTGGAAGCCTGGCTGATAAAATAGTCCGGGGTAATTTTAAAACAGTTGAAGAAGTCGAGGAGTTTGCAAAAAAATCAGGCGTATGCAAAGAGAATGTTATGAAGGCATTACAAGAGCGGCTCACGAAGAAGGAAATTGTTTTCCTTTTTGACGACGCTTATTTCGTATCCGAGGATCGGCAGCTTTTCGCTAAAATTGAGGAAACTATTGTAAAACAACTCGGGGGAATTGGCGTCTTTGCTCTTTACCCTGAAACAGTAAAGGTGCTGTCCGACCAAAAGGATGAGATACTAAAATACTCTGCTGCATTGCAGATAGGATCGCTAAGTGTTTCGGACTGCAAGGAATTAATACGCCGCCGGTTGCTGCTCGTCCGCGGCCGTAATCTTGACGACGCTCCTTCGCCTGACGACTTTAAACCGTTTGTTGAAGGTGCGATTGAATACGTAGCGACTGTTGCTAGGGGAAATCCCCTGTCATTTATTTTAAAACTCAAAGAAGCGGCATTGAAGGCAAAGGAACAGAAACAGGCAATAGTGACGAAGGAGATTGCAGTTTTGGCTAACGCGAAAACTGTTACAATTCCACAGTATTTTCATGTGACTCGTAAGCAGAATGAAATACTTCAAATCATCAACAACAGCGAAAATGGAGAAATAACGGTGGACGCATTACACGAAAAACTAGGCGTCACTACCGTTACAACTTATTTGCATTTACAGGCGTTAATAGATTCGGGGTTAGTTGAGAGAGAAAAGAAGGTGCGTACCTACTATTATCGCATTAAAAAGAACACGGATAGCGGAAGCATCATTCCTAAAGGTGCGGGAGAGGGCCAGGATTCGAAAGGGCTAATTGCCCCGTAGAAACAACGGCACCATCATGTCGGCCTGACCCCTCACTTGGAAACATGATGCTTTCCGCTTTTTATAGCTAACGATTTGTCGACACGCGGGGTTGCTCGTGTTCGCAACATGCCCTCTCCACTTTTCGTGGAAGTATTCTCAAATGTGCCGAAATGGCAAGTGTCGCAGGGGTGATTTGAACACCCGACATATCGGTCTTCAGCCGATCGCTCTCCCAAGCTGAGCTACTGCGACGCGTTAGTTATTCAGCATAGGGCAGTTTTAAATCTGTTGGTGATGCGGTTCAGCCTACGAGGAAGCTCCACCACGGCTGTTCCACGCTTTGAATCGCGCCTGTTTTCGCGTCCAGCGTAGTCGTTATGTCCACCGTGGCGGGAATGAAGAAGAGAATCACGCCGTCGCGCGAGCCGCGAACCACGTACGTGGCATTTGCTCCCGCCTGCTCACTGAACGATATGTTGAGGACGCGCCTTATCGGGCTTCCCGCGCCGGCGTTCGCAACCGCCCTGTCGGTTTTCACGATTCCCGCGGGATTAACCGCGGCGGTGCCGCACGTGAGCACCCTTGAAAGCGAGTCGCACTTGCATCCGTCGGGGCAGGGTCTGGCAATGGGCGATGGGGTTGCTTCGCCGCTCGCGGGGCAGTTGCCCGGGAAGAAGTAATACAAGCTGGTGTTGCCGTTTCCGCCGAAGTTGATGCACTCATTGTTCTCCCTCGACCACAGGCACGCGGCGTTTTTCTCGCACGTTCCGCATTCGGAATACGACGAGCAGTCGTGCTCCGAGCACATCGCGGGAACCAGGATGTCCTTGCCCTTCGGGTTGTTCGCGGTTTTGAAGTCGCCGGACGGGTCGTAGGGCGCGCACTGTCCGCCGCTCCACTGGCATCTGCGTTGGACGCCGCCATCGCCCGCGCATGAGAAACAGTCGGTGAATTGGAAGCAGTATGCCGCGGGAATTGTGAAATTGCAGTCCTTCTCGGTGTCGAACCACCCGACCTTCAATCCTGTCTTGTTGACTGCACCCCAGGTTTCGCCGTCAATGCACGCGTCAAGGAACGCGCTCCATCCGCACTGGGTTTCGCCCTTGGAATCGCGGGGCGCCTTTGCGCACGATTTGCAACTCGTGTAAGCGCCGCACTGGATTGGCGCGGGCGTAGGCACGGGAGTAGGAACAGAAGTCGGCGTTGCGGTGGCATGGGCGCTTGGCGTCGGAGTAGGCGCCACTCCCGAGCCCCCGACCTTTCCCTCGTCGGGCTTCGGAGTCGGCATTTCCTTTTGCACCGCTTCCTCGTTCACGACAGGAGGCGCGGCTCCGCCGCCACCGGCTCTGGGCCTTTCCGGGCAGTTATATACGCACGTGGGCGCGTTGCACGGCACGCAGGAAAGTCCGTTCCACATGCAGCCCTGCTTTCCCGTGCACGGCGCGCCGCCGGTGTTGCATCCCGTTGCAGGGAAGCAGTAGTCCTCCTTCCAGTAAATGTCATAGCATCCCCAAATCGGGTCCCAGCGCATCGGGTGCCCGTCGGGAGCAGCGCCTGGGCATACCTCGGGTTCGATTGTTACGCCCGGACCTTCCACGTATTGCCCGCCTGCGTCCGTTGTCCCGTCCCCTTCGGTTGAAGGCGCCGCGTCCGGGAACGTGGGCCAGGACGGCTCCACTTCCATGGTGCGTTCGTCGCCGGGACAGGCGGAATACGGCATCGGGGAAACGCCTCTCACGCCGTATATGGGCGTTACTCCCTGCAGCTGGCTGCAATCAGGCTCAGGCGTCGCCACTTCGGGAAGCCCGTCGTCGGTCTGGTAAGCGTTGGAAAACGCCGCCGCGCAGTGGCTCGCGCAGTTATTCGGGCAGACGGAACCGCAGTTCGACTCTCCGACGCCCAACGAAGCCGAGACGGCGTAGCAAGAGGACAGGCACGGCCCGATGCAGTTCGCATTGCACTCGCCGACGCTCATCCCGTAAAGGAAATAGAACTGGAACACGAACTGTATGTACTGCTGCTGTTCATCCTGGGCGTTTACCGCGGCGGGCGCGACGAGCAGAGTCGCCGCTAACAACGCCAGCGCAGCGGATTTTTTCACCGTCAAGTGCATTCCATTACCTCAATTCCTGCTCAGTGCTTTGAGCGCCTCGACTGCTCCTGAAACGTAAGTTGTTCTCGTGGCGTTTCCCGCCGAGGCGGCTTCCAGCTCCGACGCCATCCTTCCGGCGGTGTTCCGCACGATTGTTTTCGAATCGGTTATCTGCGTTCGCGTTATAGTCGCGTTTATTCCCCACATGGCGAGGCTTCCCTCGTTCTGCACGAGGAAGGAATAGAAGTAATCCCACGTGGTTTCCGCCTGCCCCGCTTTCAGCGCGTATGTGCCCGCGAAAGCGGATTTCCTCGCGAACGTCGCGTCGCTGAACTTCAGTTCGCCGTACTGGCTGCTGAGCGACTGCTGGTCCGCAAGGTCGTTTTCGAACAGCGTCATCTGCGCGTAGTATTGCGTTCCCGCGGCGTCGGCGCGTTGCCACGGCGCACCCGCGTATGTCCCGACCGCCATGAGGAAGATGATGCCGATTACCACGAAGCCGAAGATCTTCAAGAGCCCCATCCATGTAAGTTTGGGCATTTCCGCGCTTCTCGCGGGGAACGCGCGCACGGCGGGGGCGGCTGCGCGTACTGCCGGAGCGGCGCGTATTGCCGTGCCGCAGCTCGGGCAGTGCTTGGGATTGGGCGAGGGAAGCTGCTTTCCGCAGGAGGGGCAGTATTTCATCCGGTTCCCCTCAAAAGCGCCGGTGTATTGCCAAGTATCGCCATGCGTTGGCTTTGCATGTAGCTGTTGGATTTCGCGAATGTTTCGAGTTCGAGCGCCACGGTGTTCTCGATTTCCTTGAGACTCGCCTTGGCCTGGGTGAATTCCTCGGTTCCCTCGGAGACGTTCATGCTGGCGCCGCTGAGGCGCTCGATTTCCGCCTGGTTCTCAGTGATGAAGCCGACGAAGCCGTCTACGTGCGAGTAAAAGTCGTTAGCCTGCACTGCGAACTTTCTCGCGGTGGCGACCTTGCCCGCGAAGTTGGCGTCGGAGACGTTTTCCTGCGGCTTGTACTCGTATTTGGTGGCGTTGATTTGCGTCATGTCGTAATTCAGGATGAGCACGTACTGCCTGATAGTTTTCATGAGTTCGCCCTTCATCGCCGCGTCGGACTCGACGCGTTGGCGCAGCAAATCCTCGCGATGCCTGCTTACCGTGTCCTGCATCTGCTTCTCCAGGCGCGCCTGGTCTTTCTTTGCAAGAGTCTGGCTTCCGCCGTCAACCGCGGCTCCGATGAAGAATCCCAGCAGCAGGAGAACGAAAACGCCGATAACGAGATTGCGCCGATGCATTACTTTCTGAAGAAGCTCAGCCACGGAAGTCGCAACGCGACGGCGTTAAAAATGCTTTCGGTTTATAAAAAACAACCTTTTTATTGGCGGGGAAAATAAGCGTTTGTGGCGGTTTTCGGCGGAAAGGCGTTTCTCGCTGTAGCCTGCCTGCTTCTCTCGCTTGCCGTCTGCGTTTCCGCCGACGGCGGAATCGTTCCCGATTATCATTACCGCTACGCCAGGATTCTCGCGCCCGAGCAGAAGGCGGCGATTTTCTGGGACGGCAACGTCGAAAGGATGATTCTTTCCACCAAGATAACCTCGGACAACCTTACGAGCGTTGCATGGCTCGTGCCCATCCAGAGCAGCTCGGCTCCCGACGTGCAGCCTGCTGACAACGGAATCTTTTTCGATTTGGCGGATTTGTTCGCGAGGAACAGGGTTTACGACAGAATTCCCAACTTCGCGGTGGGCGCCGCCGCGCAGCCGGGCGGCGTCGAAGTCGTGAAAATTCGGCAGGTGGACATCTACAACCTGACGATTCTAAGGGCGACGGACGCCGACGCCCTTATCGGATGGCTGAACGACAACGGCTTCAGTTTCCCAGAAAACAGGAAGGACGTGCTCGACTATTACGTGAGAGGGGACTATTATTTCGTAGCCAACAGGATAAACCTGCTCGCCAAGTATCCCAACGCGACGGTCGGCGAACGCGAAAGGACGTGCGCCGACGGCATCAGTATCTACCCGGATTATTACGGGATGGACGCCGAGAGGATGAAAACCGAGATCTCCTCGCAAATCCAAGACCAATTCAACCAAAGCGACGACTGCAAAAATGCAAACTTCGAAGCGGTGACCGCGCTCGTAGAACTCAGGAACGGAGTCGCGACGCCGCTGCAGTTTACGTTCAAGCCCGATAAGCCGTTCTATCCGATGGAGATATCCAGCATAAACTACGGGGACACTCTCGCCGACGTCTACGTTTTCGGGACGCAGTGCTTCGACGATTCGTCGCAGCTGCTTGCGTTCAGATACGCGTCGCAGAACGCCTGGATTCCGCAAAAATACGGGTTCGCGAGCGGCGGTTGCGTTTCGATGCTTCAGTACGCGGGTCCGAACTCGGAACTCAAGCGCGATTCCTTCTTCGTCGAAAAACCGTACGACCCGAAATACGACGTGGACTATTCGCCCCCGTATGACGTTTACGGAGAAGCGCCTGGCGTGCTGTTCGTTCTGCTCCTCTTCCTTGCAATCGCGGTAGTGCCGGCGCTCGTCGTAGGCGTGCTGACCGCCCACTACGCTGAAAAGAACAAGAAACGTTCGCGCATGATCCATAAGATAGGGTTCGCCCTGATTGCTTTCGCGGTGGCGCTCCCCGGAGTGCTGGCGCTGATGTTTGTGCAGTTTTCGGCGGAATTGCTTTTCGGCGCCGTCCTCATCACGCTGTTGTACGGACTGTTCCCGGTAGGCGGATTTTTGTCCGGCTATTTCGCGGTCAAAAAGAAGAAATGGTGGATTGCGCCCGTGGGCGTAGCCGCGGCCGCGGCGCTTCTCGCTGCGGTTTACCTGCTCTTGCTTCTAAGCTACCAGTAATTTCCGCCGTCGGCGGCAGATTTTAAATCCAGTGCGTTAATCCCTACATATGGACGAAAAGGAGCGCAAACAACGAGTTCGGACGTTCGCGGCGGCGTCGTTCCTCAACGACATGGGCTCGGACATGATTTATCCGATATGGCCCCTGTTCGTTACTGGCGTCATGGGCGCGGACATGGCGGTGCTCGGGCTCATCGACGGCTTGGGCGACGCGATTGTTTCCATATCGCAGGCGATTTCCGGTTATTTGTCGGACAAATGGCGGAAGCGGAAGATATTCGTCTGGCTCGGCTACGCGTTCGGCGGTTTGTCCCGCATCGGCTATGCCGTTGCGACGACGTGGCAGCAGCTCATTCCGTTCCGCGTGCTGGACCGCGCGGGAAAGATGAGGGGCGCGCCGCGCGACGCGATGGTGGCGGACGCCTCGACGCACGGCGACCGAGGGGCGAATTTCGGCTTGCTCCGCACCATGGACAACCTCGGCGCGGTTTTCGGCATCCTTACCTGCATCTTTTTACTTGGGTGGCTCGGCTATCGAAATCTCTTTTTGCTGGCGGCGGTGCCTTCGGTAATCGCGGTTGCGCTGATTTATTTCTTCATCAAGGAGCAGAAGCCCGCTGCAGGCAGGATAGCCAAACCGTTCTCGCTGAAAAACATCGACGGCAACTTCAAGCTCTTCATAGGATTGAGCGCGCTGTTCAGCCTCGGCGCGTTCAGCTATTCCTTCCTGCTCGTATACGCGCAGAGGGCTGGCGGGTTCGACGCCACGTTCATACCCGTTCTCTATCTGATATTCACCGCCGTTGCCTCGCTCACGTCGCTTCCGTTCGGAAAATTCGCGGACAAGCTGGGCAGGAAAAACATCACCGCCCTGTCGTTCGCGCTCTGGACGGCGACGTGCCTTTCCTTCATCTATCTCGGCGGGCTTTTCGGCTTCATCATGTCGTTCGTGCTTTACGGGCTGCATCGCGGCGCCATCGATACGGTGCAGCGAACGTTCGTTTCCGAGCTCATCGCGCCGAAATACCGCGCAACCGGGCTCGGAGTATTCCAGATGGCAATCGGGCTGTGCGCGCTGCCCGCTTCCGTGATGGCGGGAGTTATATGGGATTCCGTCGGCATGACGGCGCCGTTCTGGCTTTCCATCGGCCTGAGCGCCGCAGCGGTTATATTGCTGTATTTCGTGAAGGAGAAGTGAATGGCTAAGAAATCCTTCTGGCGGAAACTGGGCGCGGGATTAGCCGATGGGATTATCTGGCTGTTCAGGGGACTGTTCGGGATTTTGAAAGTGCTAGTGCTGGCGTTTTGGGGCTTCCTTGCGGGAATTGCGGGAAAAGCCGCATCGTCGGCGGCGAAAAAAACGGAAAAGCGCAAGGCAAATTACTCTCCGCTTACGGATGTCAAGTCCTTCGACGGCTCCCCCGATGCGTTCGAGAACTGGCTTTACGATTCCAAGAGCACCGTCGGCTTGATACTCGGTGCGCGCGGCTCGGGAAAAAGCGGATTGGGACTGAAGCTTCTCGAAAACTGGAAGTCGAAAGGAAGGCGCGTGTTTGCGATGGGTTTCGAGAACGCGGGCTTGCCTGCTTGGGTTGAAACCGCGAAAACCCCCGAGGACGTTCCCAACGGCGCGGTTCTTCTCGCCGACGAGGGCGGGATTTCATTCAGTTCGCGCGAATCCATGAGCGACGCCAACCGCCTGCTGTCGAAGCTGCTTTTCATAGCGAGGCACAAGGATATCTCGATTCTTTTCATCAGCCAGAACTCAGCGAACATCGAGATTAACACGATTCGGCAGGCGGACTACCTCCTCCTGAAACGCCCCTCCCTCCTGCAAAAAGATTTCGAGCGCGGAAAAATCAAGGACATCTACGACGGGGCGGCGGAAGACTTCAAGAAGCTCGGAAGCGACAAAGGGCTCGTTTACGTTTATTCCGACAAGTTCCGCGGATTCGCCTCGAACGAACTGCCGTCGTTCTGGAGCGAGCGGGCTTCGAAGGCGTTCGGCTCGGCGAAACTAAAGTAGCCTTTTCCGTTTTATCGAACGACGGTTCGCTTGCGAACCGAACTATTACGAGTTTGATTTCCGCCTAGGCGCCGCCTCAGTACGTTCGTCAAAGGCGGTTCTTCATCGCTAACGCCCATACGTCTTGCTTTCGAAATCCTAAGTCTATCCGTGCCCGGAACATAAGGCGAATTCATATGCAATTCGAGCCAAACTTCCAGCATCTTGGAGTCGTTCGGAATGCCTTCCTTGGCGAGTTCGCGGCCGACATCTAAGGCTGCAATAAGGCGCCGTGGGGAGTTGCCGACCAAACGGGGATTCTTCATTATAAGCCGCTTTACCTGCTCTTCATCCAAACCTATCAAGTGCCCGATGCGCCCTAGTCGCTGCAACAGGCGGTCTTGGTCGTAGCTATAGAGGTGGAAAATCAATAATGCCCTTTTCACGGCTTCTTCATCGCCGTAAATGCGCGTCAGCTTGGCAACGAGTTTCTTGTGGTCGTGCCCAACGAACGACGGCGATTTCAGTACTGCCCTTTTCACGGCTTCTTCATCGCCGTAAATTCGTGTCAGTTTTACAATGAGTTTCGCGTGGTTGCGTCCTGCGAACCAGGGAAACGCCAGCACCGCTTTTCTAACCGCGGTTTCGTCGCTGTAAACCTCAAGCAATTCGCGCATCACGCGATCGTGATTCAGTGCCGCTAATGGTGGAAAACTTACTATCATGCTGCGCGCTTTTTCGGGGGAACAGAAGTACGTGCTACTGATTTTTTCGACGATGGCATCGAACTGTTCGGCTGTCTTGTTCTTGAATTTCGAACGGAAGAACGCTTTCGTAGACAGCCTCGCCGCCTGCTCTTCCGTGAAGCCCGCCTTGACCAGCTCTTCGCTAGAATCCATCAAACAAAACAACGCCTTCTCGCGCTTTTAATGCTTTTCAAGTCGGCACGAGGCGTTCGGAAGCGCAAAACTAAAATAACCGCTTCTGCATGGCGGCAAATTATCTTTATATACTTCGTGCTCCTAAAACATGTAACAAGATAGGTGGTCTAATGAAAGGAAAAGTGAAGATGTTCAACGCCGAACGCGGCTTTGGATTCATAACGGGCGAAGACGGCAAGGACGTGTACGTGCACACATCCTCCATCGAGGGCGGCGCAGCTCTCGCAGTGGGCGACTCCGTCGAGTACGAAGTCGAAGTCGCGGACCGCGGCCCGCGCGCGAAGAACGTAAAGAAAGTCTAAACGCGCTTTTAGCGCTCTTATTTTTTCTTTTCTTTCCTAGCGTGAGCGCTATCGGCAAAAAAAGAAAGGCGATGGCTCCGCCAAAGAAAACGTTTCGCGCTTTTTCTTTTAGTGCAGCTCTCTTTTTTCTTTTTTAGCGCAGGTTTTTTCTTTTCGCAAAAAGAAAAAAAGTGCAGGGGAAGGGATTTGAACCCTCGAACCCCTAGAGGAACAGGCCCTGAACCTGTCGCATTTGACCAGGCTTTGCTACCCCTGCGCGAGAATTATTTTTGTCCGCCGCATTTTTAAGAGGTTGCCTTCGTTCCCAGCACGGACGAATCGAACACCGTCAGAAAAGCGCAGTCCGTCAGTCCGACGGTGCATGGGCACGCGATGTCGTCGCCGCATATCGGCGTCAACGCCGCGACCGTGCTGCCGAACTTGAACGCCGTGTTCGGAGGCGCGGGATTGGCGGAGACGGCACTGATGTCGAGCTTTACTCCGTTGCACGCCGCGGTAGGCCAGTAGCGGCCGTTCGAATTGGCATTGAGATCGAACTTGCAGGTTCCCACGGTGTTCGTGCCGCTGCGCTTCACGAGATACTGCCCGACTTCGCGCTTGTTGTCGGCGTTCGCCACGTAGACGTGCTGTTCCAGGGTTTCAGTGCCCGCGGAATCGGTGGCTTCGGCGAATACCGTATAGCCTCCGGGCAGCAGTTTCCCTGCCTTGCCCGTCTGCGCCGTTGCCGAGAACACGCTGCCGGCACCGACGTCCATGTCCCAGGAAATATCCGTTTTCTGGAGGGTGGCGGATTTGAGCGCCGAGAGCAAAAGTTCCTGGTCGTAGTTGCCGGACGTCTTCCTGACCACCTGATTCCTGATTTTCCCGGCGTCGGTTATCTCGGATTTGACGTTGACCGAATAGGGTTTTGCGAACGTGCGGCTGGAGAAGCACGCGGTTTTCGCCTTCTCGGGGCTGGGCAGTTCCGCGAAACCGGATGAGGATAACGCGCACGCTTTTTCGCTATCCGTCATGCCCAGGAACACCGAAAACACCTCGCCGGTCTTCCCTTCGAAGAAGTTCAGATACCTGTCGGGAACGATGTAAACCTTGACCGAAGTCTCCTCGGCGAGCGGATTCAGTTCGTAGGAAACCTTCAACTGGTTGGCGGAAGCGGTTGCGGAGAACGTTTCGGGCTTGAATATCTTGAATGCGCGCTCGCTTGCGCCGAGATCCGGATCCTCGGGCGCGAGCCTGTAAAGCGTCGCTATCGTGAGAAGCCCCGTATCCGACTGCTTTCCGAGTTCCGGGCATTTGTCGGATATCGCCTCGTCAAGGGTGCCGGCGTCGCGTCTCATCGATGCTTCTGCCGATTTCCTGGCGTCCTTCTCCGTTTTCGCGGAAACCGCTATGCGCTCCCTTTGGACGAGTTCTATCTTCCTCACCAGAATGGGCGCCTGCGAGGAGCATTCTTTTGCCTTGGAGAGCGGGTACAGCGGCACGAACGATTCGACGTAGTCAATGCTCCGCTTCCATTCCGCAAGAACGGAGTAGAGCCCCTCTGCTGTTTTTTTAGCGGTCGTGGTTATTGCGGGTTCGCTCTTCACTGGCGCGTGGAGCGTTGTGAAAGGCAGTACGCGGAAGCTGTCCGAGAATTTTCCCGCGACGTACCGCGTTTCCTTGAGCGTGCTCTTTTCCGACAGTTGGGCGTCTATGTTGCATTCGCCTTCCTTTGCGCAGTCG
Source organism: Candidatus Norongarragalina meridionalis (assembly GCA_902384935.1). Classification (GTDB taxonomy): domain Archaea; phylum Micrarchaeota; class Micrarchaeia; order Norongarragalinales; family Norongarragalinaceae; genus Norongarragalina; species Norongarragalina meridionalis. The sequence goes on along the minus strand of CABMDO010000022.1, from coordinate 45,632 downwards.
GAAACGAGCGTGCTTCTGCCCTGGGCAACCTCGTTCATCTTGTAGAGGAACGCGGAGTCGGAGTATACTACGGCGGTTCCTCCCGCGAGCAGCCCGTTCCTTCCGACAATCATGGCGGTTATCCGCATGGGCGCGGTATAGGACACAATCTGCCCCGTACCCTGGTCGACCACTTTGCCGTTCAGCGGAAACTCCACGGAGGCGATGCCCCAAATCACGTATGGGCTCGCGGCCGCGCAAATCCCCCCGAACAAAACCAACGCAATCAGGAAGTTTTTCATGAGAAAAACAGCGCCGCGCCCCCTTAAATGCTTTCCTTTCGGCGTAGCAGATGCTTTTTAAACAACCTGCGCAGTAATTATTCCGCTTTTAAAGGGCGTTTAGATGGAACTGCCGAATCCTTACCTGTGGAAGAACTACAAGTGGCTCGTCGCGCTGCCGATAGCGCTGCTGCTGCTTTCCGTATCGATTCTGTATCTGAACGCGTCCTCGAACCCGAACGCCATTTTCGGCATGACGCCCGGCATCGATTTCAAGGGCGGGCTTCTGCTCACGGTGTATTCGGATTCCACGCCGGACGCCGCGGCTGTGAAGTCCGCTCTTTCCAAGTACGCCGATTCGGACGTGCGTCCGTTCAACAGCCCGGCGGGCAACGGCATCGAAATAGAGATGCCGCTCAACGAGGGGCTGAAGAGCGCTCAGGACGGGCTCACGACTCTTCACGACCTTGACAACAACCTCACGCAGACGGAGATAGCCGCGGGCTATTATGCCGGCGCGATTGCAACCAACGCGTCGCTTATCCCCGCAGCCGAAGCGAACCAGAAGAATCTCGATCTTCTGAAAGGCGAGGTTCTCGCCCAAGCAGCGGAGGTAACGAGGCTCGCGGGCTCGAGCGCTTCGGTGGGAACCGACCCGCACGCTGCGGTTACAATCGCCGAAAACGCCGTGAACCAGGCGAGCGGGAGTTACCGCGAAGGGCTGATTGCCGCGGTGAGCGCCGCGATGCCCGTTAAATCCTACTCGTTCAAGGAAATCGGCTCGTCGCTCAGCAAATTCTTCTTCACGAAGGTCATGGACGTCATACTTTACTCGTTCCTGCTGTCCGCAATAGTGGTTTTCGCGGTGTTCAGGAGCGCGGTGCCGTCGTTCGCGGTGCTGTTCGGCGCTGCCGCGGACATATCGATAACTGCGGGCGCGATGACGCTGTTCGGCGTTCCGCTGACGCTCGCTTCCTTCGCGGCATTGCTCATGCTCATAGGTTTCTCGCTCGACACCGACATCCTGCTCACCACCAAGGTGATAACGCGGAAGGAGGGCGTGCCGGCGGAACGCGCGTTCGAGGCGATGCACACGGGCTTCATGATGAACCTCAGCACCATAGCCGCGTTCGGCGTGCTGATGCTCCTCGCGATGATGCTGCAGATACCGACGTACTACCAGATAGGCGCGGTTGCCGTGATAGGCGCGTTCGCTGATTTCGCCGCTACGTGGTGCGTGAACGCGGTGATGGTTCTCTGGTACGTAGAAAGGAAGGAAGCTAAACATGGCGCAATGGCTTGAACTGCTGAAGGACAACAAGGTGCGGCTGGTCGTCGCCTGCGTAGTGCTCTCCATGTTCGCGATTTTCCTGCGTGATTTCGACCCAGCGACTATCGATTCCAGCTTCGGGATAGAATTCATAGGCGGCGTGCGCATACCCATATCGCTCGAGAAGCCGGTTGACGCAACGACGATGAGCGCCATGGTGGACGTCATCAAGACGCGCATCAACAAGTACGGCCTGTCGCAGGCGGTCGTCCGTCCTCTCGGAAACAAGGAGATAATCGTAGAGATACCCAAGGCGGACGCATCGGTGATAGGGAGCGTCGAGGCGATTCTGAAGGAGCAGGGGCACTTCGAAGCCGTGGTCGACGGCAGGCAGGCGCTCGCGGGCGAGGATGTGATGCAGAACGCGGTCGGCGGGCCCCAGGGCGAGCAGGTTTACGAGCAGACCGGCGGCAGCGTGGGCTGGGATATAGTTTTCGCGGTAACCGGCGCCGGGCAGATGCGCTTCGCCGACGCAGCAACTGGCAAGTTCGGCTATCCCGTGTACATGTTCCTCGACAGGCCTCAGGACGCGCTGATAGTCGCCGAACGCTCCGTGATAAACGGCGGCGCTCCGGCGAACGAGGGAACCGTCCGCGACGCGCTGCGCAAGGAAAATGACGACATACTTCTCTATTACGCCGAGGACTTCAACCAAAGCAAGAACGAAATCGTTGCGGCGAACCGCTCGGTAGCAATCATAAGCGCGTCGCTGAACCGCGACAAGCCAGAAATCGCTTCCTCGCTCAGGGACATGGGCTTCGGCGCGAACGGTACGGGCAAGAAGCTCGTTGTTGTTTCCGATTCCGAGATGGCGCCGGCCTTCTTCGCGGGAACTACCGAGTTGGGCGCAAAAGAAACGAGCCTCCGCGAATGGAGCGCGATAGGCTTGATGTCCGCGCCGACGCTTCGCGTGGAGCCGGTTCGCGAGGACAGGATAACGCAATATTCGATTTCAGGCACCGCGCCGGGCAACACCACCGAAGAAGGGCACCAGAACGCGGTTAACGAGCTCAAGATGCTGAAGAGCGTGCTCAGCGGAGGCAGGCTGCCGGTGAGCACGTCCGTAGGAAGCTACTACGACATCGCGCCTTCGCTCGGCAGGGAGTTCCTGACGTACAGCCTTTGGGCCACGCTAGCCGCCATAGCCGCCGTCGCCGCACTCGTAGTGTTGCGCTACCGCAGGTTCGATCTCGTGTTCCCCATAGTCCTGATCAACAGCATCGAAATCCTGCTCCTGTTCGCGTTCATCGGCACCTTCGGCACAATCGACCTGAGCGCCATGGCGGGAATCATCTCGCTCATAGGCACCGGAGTCGACGACCAGCTTATAATTACGGATGAGCTCGCGCGCCGCAAGCCCGGAGAGGCGTCGTCTTCCGAAGGCGCGCACACGCGCGACACCAAGGACCGCATCGCCAAGGCGTTCACCATCATATTCACGGTTGCGGGAGTTTCCATCGCATCCATGCTGCCGCTGCTTCTGAGCGGAATCGTGGAAATCACGGGCTTCGCGCTTTCCTCGATATTCGGAATGCTCATCGGAGTGTTCATAACCAGGCCCGCCTACGGAGTCATCGTGGAACGGCTTTACGGCTACAAGCCGGAAGACTGAGTGCGCATGCGCGCCTTCGACCTCATCGCTGAAGAGTGGAACGGGCGGCGTAGGGAACCGATGCCCGCCATTGATTTGTTTTTGCCCCTAGTGCCTACGGGTGGAGTAATGATGGACGCAGGCTGCGGGAATGGAAGAAACGCGCGCATCATTGCTTCCCGCTCCCGCCTTCTTTACTGCCTGGATTCCAGCGCCAACATGCTGACTTTTGCCAGAAAGAACCTGCGCGGCTTGAAGAACGTGAAAATAACGCGCGCCTCCGTGACGAAGCTCCCTCTTCCATCCGCTTCAATTGATGCCGCGTTCTACCTCGCAGTCCTGCACCTTCTGAACGCGAACCAGCGGGAAAAGGCGTTCAGTGAAATGCGTCGGGTTCTGCGCCCAGGCGGAAAGGCGTTCATAACCGTCTGGAACAAGGATCAGCAAAAATTCCACGAGCAGCGCAGCAAAAAAGAATTCCCAGTTATGTGGAAAAAGGAGGACGGGAGCACAATTGCGCGGCATTACTACTTCTATACCGCTTCCGAACTGCGGTTGCTCGCCAAAAAGAACGGCATGCGCGCCGAGTCCGTCTTCTACGAGCTAAGCGGGAGAAAAACGGAAAAAAAGGGCGCTCACAATCTTTGCGCGGTATTCAGTCGCGCTTGAGCACTACTTCGTACCACTGCGAGATGGAGTCCTCGCCCACCCAATAAGAGCCGAGCGCGCGGAGGTTGTCGAACTTGTGCTCCGCCTTCTGCTCCGCGAACCACTGCCACGACTTTCCCGGGTTCTCGCGCTTCCTGTTTTTCGCAGGCTTGCGCCCCTGATCCGGCTTCGGGCGGACGCGCTTGCCGCGCTTGACGCGGACGCGGGCGATTATGTAGTCCTTGGTCGCCTTCCAGCCCAGCGTGCGCGCGCGCACCGGGTTGGCGGGCTTTTCGGCGCGCTCGATGGTGTGCTCGCCGCGCCACTGCTTCAGCGCTATGTCGCGCTTCTTGTACGACTTCCTGAAACTTCCGCGAATGTATTTTGTTGCACTTGTCATGTGAATCAGCTTCTGCTTGCGAGTTTGACGTCCTCGGCCGTCACCGTCTTCCGTCCAGCGTGCTTCGACAGCTGAACCGCTTTCTGGGAGATGTCCACGCCGACGTCCTCGAGAACGTCCGCGAGCGCCTCGGCGGCGTCCATCGAAACGCGCTCGGCACCCGCCTTGCGTATCAGGCGCTCGACCGGTGCGACGGGAAGTATAGCCATTCAAATCCCCATAATCCCAAAAAGGAATTACTAATAAAGACATACTGCTTAAAAACCTTCGTTTGGGGTGGACGGGTTTTGGCGGAGCTTGATTTGACCCTTCTGAGGAAGGGCGCGTCGGAATTGCGCGATTACCAGTTAGCCGCGGCTTCCGAAGCCCTGAAAGGGGGCACTCTGCTGGTCATGCCCACCGCCCTGGGAAAGACGTTCGTCGCCGCGATGGTCGCGGCGCACGTTCTCGCAAAGTCGCCGAAAAAGATACTTTTCCTCACGCCTACGAAGCCGCTCGCGATGCAGCAGGCGAAACGCATGCGCGAACTTCTGGAGGTGCCGTCTGAACAGGTGATGGTCGTTACGGGAGAAATCGCTCCCGAAAAGCGCGCAGCCAATTATTCTTCGGCGCGGATTGTTTGCGGGACTCCCCAGAGCGTCGAGAACGACGTTCTGACGCGCCGCCTTTCGCTCTCGGAATTCTCGCTCATAGTTTTCGACGAGGCGCACCGCGCAATAGGCGGCTACTCTTATTCATTCCTTGGCAAACAAGCAAAAGAAAGCGGTGCGTTGATTCTCGCGCTTACCGCCTCCCCGTCCTCCAAGGTCGAAAAGATACGCGAAATCTGCGAGAATCTCGGCATAGAGCGCATAGAAATCAAGACGGAATCCGACGAGGACGTGCGGGAATATGCGCAGAAAATAAAAACGGATTGGGAATTCGTGGAACTTCCGCAGGAACTGCTCGGTTTGCGCGACATCCTGCAGGAGCAGCTGTCGGAATGCCTGCAGTCCATAAAAAAGGACGGCTATCTCGAAACCGCGGACCTGCGCCGCGTCAACAAGCGCACTTTGCTCGCCCTGCGCCCGATAATGGCTAAGGACATTCCGAAATCGTACGGCAGCCTCAGCATGCTTGCGAGAACGATGAATTACATGCACGCAATAGATTTGCTGGAAAGCCAGGGAGTCGCGTCGCTTTACGAATTCTTGGTAGGTTTGAAGCAGCGCGAGGAAAAAACGAAAGCGGTGCAGGCGATTCTCGCGGATCACCGCTACGCGAAGCTTCTCGCGCGTACGCAGACGCTGAAGGAGGGCGGGTTCGAGCACCCGAAGATGAAGCGGATGAGGGAAATCGCGGGAGCGGCGGTTCGCGAGGGAAAATCCGTGATAGTTTTCGCGCATTTCCGCGATTCGGTTTCCGAAATCGAGAAGCAATTGAACGCCGACGGCGTCAGGGCGGAGCAGCTCGTCGGAATGAGTGGCGACGGCGGGATGTCGCAGAAGGAGCAGCACGCGCTGCTCGAAAAGTTCCGCGCAAAGGAGTTCGACGTCCTGGTTGCGACGAGCGTGGCTGAAGAAGGGCTCGACATCCCTTCAGTCGACCTTGTCGTGTTTTATGAGCCAGTTCCTTCGGAAATACGGCTCATCCAGCGCCGCGGGCGCACCGGAAGAATGCATGCGGGGAGCGTAATAATTCTCGTAACAAAAGGCACGAAGGACGAGGCTTTTCTTTGGATATCGCGGGCGCGCGAGAAGAAGATGCGCGAGACTTTGCACGGATTGCGCGGCGAGCTTTCGCGCAAGAAGCAGAAGTCGCTTGGCGACTATTCGGCATCTTAAAATAGTTTTCCTGCGTTAGGCATGGCGTGCAGGAACTCGTTTTCCAGAAGTCGGACAAGGTGCAGATATACGTCGACGACCGCGAACTGAAGAGCGACGTGTGCAAGGCGCTTTTTGAAAAGGGCGCGCTGCTTAACCCGAAGCGGCTCGATGTCGGCGATTTCGTGCTCAGCCCGCGCGTCGTAGTAGAACGTAAGAACTCCGCGGATTTCGAATCGAGCATCATCGACGGGCGGTTGTTCCAGCAGGCGCAGGCGATGCGCGAAAACTTTCCGTCCCCCCTCGTCGCGTTGGTCGGGGACACTTTTCAACGCCTTAATCCGAAAGCGCTTCGCGGCGCGTTCATTTCTCTCGCCGTGGATTACAAGATTCCCATGTTTTTCTTCGATACCGACGCCGAACTCGCCGACTTCCTATACGCGCTGGGCGAGCGCGAACAGTTGCGTGCGCCGAAGGAGCAGAAGGTTCAGTTCGAGAAGCGGTGCGCGTCTATGGCGGACCGCCAGCGGCTTATAATAGAATCGCTCCCGAACGTCGGACCCAAGGGCGCAAAGGCGCTTCTGAGGCACTTCGGCTCTATAGAGTCAATATTCGCGGCCGACGAGGAGGAGCTGCAGGACGTCGAGGGAGTCGGCGGGAAAACCGCGAAGGAAATCCGCGAGGTAGTCGAGGCGGAATACGACGAGAAATGCGCCGAATCTACGTGAAGTCGGGCGTTTCGTATCTGAATTCCAGAGTGCAGTCCTTCTCCAGCTTATATGCGTCGACGCCAACCGGAGCGAGCACGCCGTCGACGTAATACTGCCAGTATTTGTTGGCTGCCGAGCTCTGTTCAAGCCCGTTGACGCCGGAAACGAAAGCGCCGTAAACCGGATGGTGCGTCACGTTTAGTGAAGCGGCCTTTTCGAAGGCGGCCAGCGCAGTAGAGCCGTTTGCGACTGAAACAACCGACTGCATTACTCCAGTCCCGTTATTGATGAGCACTTTTACGTTCAGCGTGCCTTCAGTGGACTGCTGCGAAACGCATCCGAACGCAAGCAACGCCGAAAGCAGCAGGACAAACGCGATTTTTCCCATTATTTCACGCCCCGAGAATCAAATGCCCGAGGAAATCGCCGATGAAGTAGGCGATTACCGCGCCCGCGAACCCGAGGAGCGCGTATTTCAACCCGTTCTTCCACCAGCTTTCCTCGTTGAGCTTCGCGATGTACGTGCCCAGCGCGAACAGCATTACCCCGGATATCGCGACGCATGCCACCATCGCCGTGCCGATGTCGCCGATGAAGAAGAACGGCATTATCGGGAATATGAGCGCGATTATAGTTGCGATGAAGCTGAGCGCCGAACTGGCGAGCACTTCCTCCTGCGTGTGCACGTATCCGTCCTCGATTTTCTGCCCCTTCGCCTTGTGGAAGCGTATCTGCTCCCCGCGCTCCGCGCACTCGCTCGTGTAGAAGCCGATGGAATTGCCGAATGCGTTCGCGATTCCGCCCACGAGCCCGCTGACGATTACGATTTTCGCGTCCGAGGTCGCCTCGCTGACGCCGATAAGCAATCCTACGATGAGGATGACGCCGTCCATCATGCCGAACGCGGCGCCCTGGAATACCTCGCTGATTTTCATTGCGTTTCACCCATCTGGAAATGCTCGGCGAAGCGCTGCGTCGGCCTCAGAAGGCGGGTGTTCTTGTGCTTCGTCGCCTCTATGTAGCCCGCCTCCTTCAACTCGGTTACATACGCGTAAATCTCCCCGCGGAAGTAATGCTTGAGCTCGCTCTGGAGCATCTGCCTCTTCTTCGCGACAAGTGCGAGTATGCGAGTGGCTTTCTTCGACAAGTCGGTTTCCTTGCTGAACTTTGAAACGCTGTTGAGATACTGCGGACGCACCTGAAGCGTCGCCTTTTCCTCGTCGCTGACCACCTCGATGGCGCCTTCCTGCGCATCGTAGCGCTCCTTCAGGTCGCGCACGAGTTCCTTCGCCTTCTGCGTGGAGACATTCGCGGCGATTCCCAAGTCCTTGTACGTAACGAAGCGGTTCGCTATGAACAGCGCCGCTTCGATTGTCCGAAGTTCGTCCATATGCCGATTACCTAATCAAACGAAGAAAGGAATAAATACGTTGCCGCTTAAAAGCTTGCGTGACGCTTTCTCCGCAATTACAGAAGGTATCGGATTTCATGGAGGAACTGTGCGGCGATCCGACGGTTCCGCGCAACGTGAAAAACATCATCCAGACCGCTAGGGAACGCCTTAACACCGAGTCGGATGCCGTTGCCGGCATGAGCGGCGCCATCTATGCGCTCGACGAGGTGAGCAACGATATCAACCTGCCGATGCACGCGCGCACGATGGTTTGGAACCTTTTGAGCGAGTTGGAAGCGTTGAAGGAAGCCGAACTCGCGAAGAAGAATTAGCTTATTTTTCGTTAACTTCCGCCTGCTTCTGGAGCTTGCGTTTCATCGTCTTCAATGCCACGAATTGTTCCGACTCCAGCATCGTCAGATGCATTCCTATGGTGCGGATTATTTCCTTCATTTCGGGCTGGATGTTGAATTCGAGCGCGTTCACGCGGCGGTTCGTCTTCTCGATTTCCTTTAGCAGCCTGCGGAGCGCGCTTTCGGTTTCGGCGAGCTTGATGATGAGATTCACGGCTTCCTCGAAGTCCGCCACCGCTTCGTCGAACTTCGCGCTGCTTCCCGCGATGCTGTAGCCCCTGTCGGTGAGCGAGCGCTGAATCGAGACGCCCTTGATTACGGGGATGCGCACGCCCATGATGTTCTTCGTGCTTACTTCCACTTCGGGCACGCGTTTCGCGCTGAGCGCGGCAACCTGCATGAAGTCCTCGCCGTGGGACGCGGTTGCGATGGCGAGCGAGCGGTTCGCCTTTTTCACCTGAGCATCAACCTGTCCGCGGAGGTTCGCCGCCTTCTTGACAATGCCGAAGAACTCGAGGACGAGGGCATCGCGCTTCTGCTTCAGGATTTTGTGCCCCTTCGAAGCGAGCGCTAAGCGCTGCTTCGTGTTGAGCAGCTCCATGCGCGTCTGTTTTATCGAGCCCTTCATGTTTTCACGCTATTGCCCGTTTTCGGGCGCGTGCCTTTCGACCATCCGCGCAAGCCAGAGTGCGCGGAGCTTGGTTTCCATCGCATGCCATTCCGCGTCGGCGATGTAGCATCCGCCTTTCGTACGTTTCTGCATCTCCCGGAACTCTCTCAGAATCCCGACAGTGCTGTCCACTTCGCTCTTCAATTTCTTGGGATCCAGCTTTTCCGCTTCCTTCAACACCCGTTCGAGATGCGCGTCCGTCAGGACCATATTCATATGCTGGCATATGCCGATGCATGCGCCGGTGACGAGCTTGCCGTGCTCTTCACCGTGTTTGCACTTCACGTACACCGGTTCGTAGTCGGCAATTTTCATTGCTTGTGCTCCTTGCGGAACTTCTTTCCGTATTTCTCGTAGTGTTCGGGTTTGACGCGCTTGAGCTCGTTTTCGGGGATTCCCGCGAGGAGCTCCCAGCCCAAATCGAGCGATTCCTCGATGGTCCTGTTTTCCGTCTTGCCCTGGCGCACGAAGCGGTTCTCGAAAACGTTCGCGAACGACAAGAATTTTTTGTCGCGCTCGCTGAGCGCCTCTTCGCCGACAACCGCGACGAGGTTGCGCAAGTCGCGTCCCTCGGCGTAGGCGGCGTAAAGCTGCGACGAAACGCCCGCATGATCCTCTCTCGTTCTCGTAGGTCCGATACCCAAGTTCATCAAACGCGAAAGCGACGGAAGCACGTCGATGCACGGATAGACGTTCTTGTAATGCAGCTCTCGGCTGAGCACGATCTGCCCTTCCGTGATATATCCCGTCAAATCGGGAATGGGGTGCGTGATGTCCTCTTCGGGCATGGTGAGTATCGGAAGCTGCGTAACCGTGCCCTTCTTGCCGTGTATAGTTCCGGCGCGTTCGTATATGCTCGAAAGGTCGGTGTACATGTATCCGGGGTAGCCGCGGCGTCCGGGAACCTCCTGCCGAGCTGCGGATATTTCGCGCAAAGAATCGCAGTAACTCGTCATGTCCGTGAGAATCACGAGAACCTGCATGTCGCGCTCGAACGCCAGGTATTCCGCAGTGGTAAGGGCGAGCCTGGGCGTGATGATGCGCTCGATGCTGGGGTCGTTCGCGAGATTGAGGAACATCACGGCGCGCTCGAGCGCTCCGGTGCGTTCGAAGTCCTGCATGAAGAACGACGCTTCGGCGTGGGTGATTCCCATGGCTGCGAACACGACGACGAAGTCGCCTGATTTCTCGCCTTCCTTGCGCACCGTCGCTTGGCGTGCGATTTGCACCGCGATTTCGTTGTGCGGCAATCCTGCGGTCGAAAAGATGGGAAGTTTCTGTCCGCGGACGAGCGTGTTCAGGGCGTCGATGGTGCTGATGCCGGTTTGGATGAAGTCGTGCGGCGACGCACGCGCCGTCGGGTTGATTGCGGCGCCGTTTACGTCGATGCGTTCCTTGGAAACGATGGGCGGACCGCCGTCAATCGGCGTTCCGTCTCCGGAGAACACGCGCCCGAGCACCTCGTCGGAAACGGGAATGCGGAGCGTCTCGCCCGTGAAGCGGATTTTCGTCTTCTTCGTGTCGAGCCCAGCGGTTGTGCCGAACACCTGCACCGCTACGAGCCCTTTCGTGGTTTCGAGAACCTGCCCCTTCTTCTTCTCGCCGTTGGGCATGACTATCTGGACTACCTCGTTGTAGGCGGCGTCGTCCACGCCTTCGACGAAGACGATGGGCCCGAAGATTTCCTTGACGGTCTGGTATTCCTTTATCATTTTCAACCCCTCGCAAACGTGCTGTCTATTGATTTCATGATTCCGATGCAGAACTTCTCGGCATCGTCGTTGGGAACGCGCTTCATCTTCGCGATTTCCTCCTTCTCCTTCGCGGAGACGATTTTCTCGAGCGGCATTTCCATTTCGAGCGCGGCAACCGCCTTGTCGTAGAAGTGCAGTATCGTCCTCACCATCATGTACTGCTTCTTCAGTGTGCTGTAGACGTCCACCTCGTCGTAGGAGTTCTGCTGGAGGAAGTCCTCGCGGAGCATCTTGCTCGCTTCGAGCACGAGCCGTTCCCTGTCCGGAAGCGCGTCGGGTCCCACGAGCTGGACGATGTTCTGCAATTCCGCCTCCTTCTGCAGCAATTCCATCGCCCGGTTGCGCACGGTTATGAAGTCGGGCGCGACGTTCTTGTCGTACCACGGCTGCAAGTCGTTCAGGTAAAGCGAATATGATTTCAGCCAGTTGATTGCGGGATAGTGGCGGCGGCGCGAAAGGTTCGCATCCAGCGCCCAGAAAGTTTTCGTGATACGAAGCGTTCCTTGGGATACCGGTTCCGAGATGTCTCCGCCGGGCGGCGAAACCGCGCCGACGATTGTTACGGAACCTTCGCGGTCGTGCGAGCAGACGCATGAAACGCGTCCGCTGCGCTCGTAGAACTCGGCGAGTTTGCGTCCGAGATAGGCGGGATATCCTTCCTCGCCGGGCATCTCTTCCATGCGCCCGGAAATTTCACGGAGCGCTTCCGCCCAACGAGACGTGGAATCAGCCATCAGCGCGACGCTGTATCCCATGTCGCGGTAATACTCGGCGATTGTGATTCCCGTGTAGATGCTTGCCTCGCGCGCCGCAACTGGCATGTTCGACGTGTTCGCGATAAGCACGGTGCGTTCCATGAGCGGTTTCTTCGTTTTGGGATCGACGAGCTTCGGGAACTCCGTGAGCACCTCGGTCATCTCGTTTCCGCGTTCGCCGCATCCGATGTAGACGATTACTTCCGCATCGGCGTACTTCGCCAAGTCCTGCTGGTTGACGGTTTTTCCCGAGCCGAACGGACCGGGTATGGCGCCCGCCCCGCCCTTGGCAATCGGGAAGAACGTGTCGATGATGCGTTTGCCAGTGACGAGCAGATGGTCGAAGCGCTTCTTGTCTTTGTACGGGCGCGCGACGCGCACTCCCCACTTCTGCATCAGCGTAATCTGGTTCTCCTCCACCTCGGCGATTACGTCTTCGACGGTGAATTCGCCTTCGGATATCTTCGTTACCTTGCCCTCCATCCCGGGCGGAACCATGACGCGGTGCTCGATGCCGTATTCCTTCACCGTGCCGAGTATGTCCCCGCCTTTGACGATGTCGCCCTTCTTCGCGACTGGTTTGAACGCCCATTTTTTCCTGCGGTCGAGCGAAGGAACCTCGATTCCGCGCGTGATGAAATTGCCCGCCTTGTCCTTGACCGCATGCAAGGGGCGCTGGATTCCGTCGAAAACAGTGCCGAGCATGCCCGGTCCGAGCTCGACCTGCAGCGGCGCACCCGTCAGCTTAACGGGATCGCCGGGTTTCAATCCCGACGTGTCCTCGTAAACCTGGATGCTCGCACGGTCGTTCTTGAGCGAGATGATTTCGCCCATGAGCTGCTCCTCGCCGACGCGCACGACTTCGTTCATCTGCGAGCCCCTTACTTCCTCGGCGACTACGAGAGGACCGCTGATTTTTGCAAGTTTTCCCATATTTTTCACCCTTTAAGCTCGATGCCTATTGCGCGTTTCACCATCATCGCGATGCTCTGCTCTCCCTGCGCCGTCGCGCCCGTCTTGCCCGGAATGCTTACCACGACCGGTTTCGTCGACGCCTCGACGCGCTTCAGCGTCTTGGGGGAGAACGACTTGTACAAATCCTGCGACACGATGAGTATTCCCACGCCTTCGGCGGAGAGCGCCTCGTTCATTTTTCCGTCGGCGTCCTCGGCTGTGCACTCGAACGTTTCCGAAACTCCCGCCAGCTTGAATCCGAGCAGCACCTCGCGTTCGCCTACCACGGCTATCTTGTCCATTTAGTTTCCACCGACCGCGAACACCATCTCGCGCATCTCGTCCTTCAGCCCGAAAACCGTTCCGTACGCTATTTTGCGTATGTTGTCAACCTCGGTGTTCTTGAGGTATATGAATCCGAGAATCGCGCCGAAGCTCAGCATGCTGATGCGCGATTCCTTGAGTATTTTTCCCATCCGTCTCCTGTCGAGTTCCACTTCCAGCGCAGACAGCTTCCCGTCGAGCGCCTTCGCCGCGATTTTCTCGTCTATGCCGTACTTCTCGCGCACCACCGCGACGCAGGCGGCGTAATCCTTCGCGTCCATAAGCCTGCGTTCGAAGGACGCGTTCCCTCCGGGAAGAAGATTCGCGCTTATCGCCTCGTTTTGCAGCCCGTCGCGCTTCATGCGCAGCACGGTCATCACGTTCACGGACGCGATGCGCGACTCTATTATCGCCTTCGCCTGAACGTCGTCCGTGCTTTTCGCGAGCGCCGCTATCTCTGCGTAGTAGCTCCTGTCAAGAGCGTCCAGCAGCACGCGGAAGTCTTTTCTTTTCGCGTATTCCTCCTTCGCTGATGCGATTGCCGGCGCGTAACCGCTCCGTTCGAGCACCGCTATCGCGCCCTCCGCGCCGTTTGCGGCTATCATCGCCCGCAGCAGCGGCGCCTCGGCGTCGTCTATCAGCATCAGGTCATCGAGCGATGGCTCCCTGCCTATCGCCTTCTCCGAAACCACGTGCTTGATGTCGCGTATCGCCCACTCGCGCATGTCCGTCCGGTACATCGGCACGCCAGCCTGCGGCATGAACTTCATTATCGTCCGCCGCATCTCGACGCCGTCCTGGTGGAGCGCCTTGGCTACGAGAGTGAGCCCCTTGTAGCGCGTGGAGCAGTCGACGAACGCCTTTTTGTACGGGCTTTCCTCGAGGATTTCGATTACCTCCTCGATGGTGCCGACGTCCATCATCTCGCGTACCGTATTCGCGTCGAGCAGTTTGCTCTTCATGGCCTTTATGCGCGCGTTTGCGTACGCGTAGCTCAAATCCATCTTAACGCTCCTTGCCGAAGAGTTTCGCGAATACCTCGCGTTTTATCTCCTCCTCGTGCTCCTCCAGCAGCGCCTCGAACGTGTTGTTCGCCTGCACCCTGCCGTCCTTCGTGGAGACGATGACGCCCCCTATTGTTGTTATGGGTTCCTTTCCGACGGGTCCGTACTTCTTCGCCAGTTCCCTGTCCTTTACGCGCACGTGCAGGACGAAATCCTCGCCCACCTCCTTCGCGCCCTCTTTCACGAGCTGTGCGAAGGTTTTCTCGTACGCCTTGGAATCCGCGAGCTCCTCGAGTTCGTTCCGCATCTCTGCGATTACCTCGCGCACGACGTCCTCGCGCGCCTCGCTCGCCATGCGGTTCGCCTTCAAGCGCGCCGCGGAAACCTCGATGTGCGCCGCCTTCGCCGCCTCTTCCGACGCGACGCGCTCGTCCTCGATGAGCTTCTTCGCCTCCTTCCTGGCTTGCGCTAGGATTTCGGCGCGCTCACCGGCGGCTTTTTCGGCTATCTGCTTAGCCTGGCGGCCAGTGCGTTCCCGTATCTCGTTGCGCAGCTTGTCAAGCCCCATTGGGCACTCACGCTCCGAGGGTCGAGATTATGAGGTACGCCACGACGAAGCCGAGGATGACCATGGTTTCGGGGATTGCGAGGAACAGCAGAACCTGCCCTTCCTTGCCGTCCTTCTCCGCCATGAGCCCCATGCCCGCGGCTCCGATGTTGCTCTGCGCCATCGCGGTGCCGATCGCGCCCGCGCCTATTGCAAGCGCGGCGCCGAGCGCCACGATGCCACTGCCTATCTCCACCATCCATCCCACCTCTTGCTAGTTTCTCACTCACTTCCTCCTCAAAGGAACGAAAGGCGTTCCCCCTCCGTGGTAGAACTTCGAGAAGAATTCAACGTAGTGAAGTCGGAGCGACTGCACCGACGATTCGAACACGCCGAGCGCGAAAGCGCCAATGTGGCACAGCGTGAACATCGCCGCGAACAGGAAGAACGAAATCGCGGACATCGGGTCCACGATGTTCGGGTTAAGCGGAATCTTGTCTATGATGAGCGCGAGGATGACCGCGGAAACGCCCAGCGCCATTATTCTGAGGTACGAGAACAGGTT
Source organism: Candidatus Norongarragalina meridionalis (assembly GCA_902384935.1). Lineage (GTDB taxonomy): Archaea > Micrarchaeota > Micrarchaeia > Norongarragalinales > Norongarragalinaceae > Norongarragalina > Norongarragalina meridionalis. Next base: position 30,572 of record CABMDO010000022.1, on the reverse strand, counting down.
GCTCACCAGCCCGGGAAGCTCCACGAGCGCGGGCACGCCCTCGGTTATCGCCAGCCCGACGATGCCGCCTATTGTAAGGATGCCCCATGCGTCCGCGGGCAGCAGCACCGCCACCGTCTTTATCGCCTCGAACAGAGTGGATTCCATCGAAAGCGCGAGGAAGCAGAACAATCCGAATTCAACCGCGAGCCAGCTCGCTTTCGCGATGGCGTGCTTCCACTGCTTTTCGTGGAGCGCGGTGATAAGCCCTATGAAAAACCCGAGTGCAAGGTGCATCAGGCCGATGAATATGCAGAACGCCATGAGGAACGAGAGCCCCTCGCTTTCGGCGCGCGGTATCATCGGATGCAATTGATAGCCGAATATGTTCCCGAACCCGAAGAACTCGCCGTAAATCCAGCCGAATATTATCGTCGATATCGCAGAAAGCATCATCATGCCCGCGACGTTCCTGAAAAAGCCCTTCTTGATCTTCGCCATCATTATTAACGAAAGAAGGAGCGCCGCGATTCCGTAGCCGATGTCGCCGAGAATCATGCCGAAGAACAGCGGGAACGAGAGCGATATGAAGAAAGTAGGGTCGAACTCGTGAGGCGACGGCAGGGAGAAGAATTCCACGAGGAATTCGAACGGTTTGAAGAGTTTCGGGTTTTTGAGCACCGCGGGCGGGCTCTCCTTCACGTGCAGCTGTTCGATCGCCGCCTTGCCCGCCGTTGCCTTGTCAATCGTCCGTTCCAGTTCCGGCATATTCTTCGCAGGCAGCCAGCCTTCGATTGCGACGAGGTTCTGGGTTCCGCCGAACATCACCGGCAATGAGGACAAGCGCGCATGCTCCTCCAGCTCCTTCCTGCTCCTGACTATGGCGGCGGCGTTTTTCCCCGCGAACGCCTGTTTTTTCTTGAGAAGCGCCGCCTCCTTCGCCGCAACCGTCTTTTCGTCCCGTTCGGTGCGCTCGACGCATTCGGGGAACGTCTTCGCGTTTCCCGTTACCGGTATGCCGTAGAACGCCGCTGCGTATTTTGCGCAGATGTCCTGCGCTTTCGCCGCGGTTTCTTCGTGTGCCGCAACCAGGACGTAAACGTCCTTTCCGTCGGCGACGCGCAGCGCCTCGGCGTGGCAGGCATCGAGCTCCTTCCTGAGCGCGTGGAAGTCGCCCTTGAGCGAGAAATACGTGAAGCGCAGCCGCGGGTTGCGCGTGAACGCGGAGCACGGCATCCGCACCGCCTTGAAAGGCGCGAGCGCCTTGGCGCTTTCGCGCAGCGCCGCCCTCTTCGTCCGCACTTCGGCGAGCTCGCTTTCTATCCCTTCGAGCTCGGGCGTGTCGATTCCGTCCGCTTCGGACAGCGCGTCCCTGAGGCTCGGAAGCGATTCGCGTGCCTGCGCCTCTCCTCCCTTGAGGCCGAGCATCTTCTCCGACGAACGCAGTGCTATGAGCTTGTTTGAAATCGGCGAGAACGAATCGAGCGGCTTGCCCGCGTCGAAAACCGACGATTTCGTGATTTGCACGGAGCCGAATTCGTAGAGGGCGCTGATGACGCGTTCGGTTGCGGGCTTGCCGCACACTACGCGCACCTTTGCCATCGGTTCCATAGTCAGCATTTCAGTTCACTCGAAAATCAACGGGAGCAGCTTCTTCGCGGTTCCCTTCACGTCTTTTCCCCTGCGCACGGACGCCGCCTCCTTCTCCGCGGCGTCGAGTATCCTCGCGGACTCCTTGGCGGTTTTGGCGCGCTCCTTCGCGATGAGCTCCTCGCGCTCCGTTTCCGCCTCGGCTTTCGCGGCTTCGAGGAGTTCCTGCGCCTCCTGCTTCGCCTTGCCTATTGCCGCCACGCGGTTGCGTTCGGCATCGTCGAGCGCCTTCTTCGCGTCCTCCTCCTCTTTCGTGAGTTCCGCTATGGTTCCGCTGAACGTCACTGCGTCCTTGGCGTCCGCTGAATGTTCATCATCATGCATGGAATAACCCCTTCAAAACTCGGTGTGCTGTGTTTCCTATAGGCACTGTTATCTACCAAAGAAAATTAGCTTCTTGGCAATAAGCTATATAACAATAAATATTTAAATAGTTTTGTCGCGTTGGTTGGCGCCCCCGGGGTGCTCGGTGAACCGTATTGGCTGATAAAAAGGCGCTGCTTGACAAGGCGGCGGCAAGGGACATGCTCGTCGAGCCCGCGGCTCTCGAGCTTCTGGCGTCGCTTTCAGACGGCGCGGAAATAATGGATGCGGCGGTTGCCGCTGCGGTTTCGCGCAACGCGTTCATGGTGACGCACTCCGTCGTCGACGAGTTGCTCTCCGCACGGGCGAGCGAGAAGAAAACGGTGCAAATATCTGTGGAGCACACATCGTTCAGGGCTGCCGTCGCGGATCTCAACCCCGACATAAAGCTGGACATAAACCGCGACGTTACGGACAAGAGCAGATGCACCGGCACCGTCGAGAATTTCCGCGACTACTTCCGCGACCGCTTCAATCGCTACAAGCGCATCTTCAACGAAAAGGCGTCGCAGATCCCGCTTCAGCCCATCGCGCGCGTCCGCTCCTCTACCGAGCGCGAACTGCGCACCATCGGCATGGTGGCGGACATACGCGGCACGCGCAAAGGCGATTTATTGATAGAAATAGAGGACGAGACGGACACGCTGCCCTGTTTCGTCGGCAGCCGCGAAAAGGCGCTGTTCGAAAAGGCGCGCGAGGTTCTCCTCGACGAGGTTGTTTCGTTCGAGGGCAAGATGTACAATTCGCTGTTCATCGTAAAGGACGTGCATTGGCCCGACGTGCCGTTCCGCCAGAAACGCACGGCTGACACGGACGCGTGCGTCGCACTCCTCAGCGATTTGCACGTCGGCAGCAAGTATTTCCTGCAGGAGAATTTCGAACGCTTCATCCGCTTCCTGAACGGGGACACCGACGACAAGGAAATCGCGGGAAGCATCAAATACCTAGTAATAGCGGGCGACGTCGTCGACGGCATAGGCGTCTATCCCTCGCAGGAGAAGCAGCTTGTAACCAAGGACATCTACGAGCAATACAAGCTGTTCGGCGAGTTGATGAAGAAGGTTCCCGACTACATAGAAGTCGTGATTTCGCCGGGAAACCACGATGCGGTGCGTACCGCGGAGCCGCAGCCCCGTCTGCCAGCGGAATTCGCGCAGGATTTGGAGGATTATCCGAACATGCACTTCGTCGGCAATCCCGCGTGGATAGAGATTCACGGCGTGAAATTCCTCATATACCACGGAACGTCGCTCGACACGCTCATTCCCGCGCTTCCGTCGCTGAGCGCGGGCTACGAATTCCCGGAAAAAGTCGGAATCGAGATGCTGAAGCACCGCCATCTCGCGCCTTTGTACGGCGAAAAGCCTCTCGTTCCCGAAAAGCGCGACTACATGGTGATAGAGGAGTCGCCCGACGTGTTCCATTTCGGGCATGTGCACAAGAACGGGTACGCCGATTATCGCGGCACGAGCGTGATTAATTCCGGAACATGGCAGTCGCGAACCGACTATCAAGTGAGGCTCGGGCACCATCCGTCGCCGTGCCTGCTGCCGGTCTACAGCCTGAGAAGCGGCACGACTAAAGTCCTGAGCTTCGCATAATTTGGCCGGGCATACCGATACGCCCATCGTGATAGACCGCTATTTGATAAGGAGAGAGTACCATGGTAGTGCCGCGCTTATCTCGAAAATAATGAAGACTGTAGTATACCGGTACTATCGACTCCGAAGGCAACACCGAGCGTACAAACGCCTCCCATCGTTCCGTTTCGGATGGTATACCGGTGAATCGAAACTGCAAATCGAATCTGTTTCTATTCGCTGCACGGTATGCGGCGCGTATCATTTCTCGCATTTTTTCCAGAACCGCTTCTTTGCGGTTTTCCTTAGGAAGTTCGCCGCTTTTCGCCATTTGTTTCATGACTCCCGCAAAGTGATGGTCGTCAACCGAAACGCAGAGCAGGTTTAATCCCCGAGTTCTTTTAACGAGTTCATCTTTTCCGACATAAGTCAATCCCCAGAAACTGGCGACATACATATTCGGGAAATGTTTTCTCAGGACATCGGTCAGCTCATGCAATTCCGGATTGCTAATCGGGTCTCCGCGTCCCGTATATTGGGCAAACCCAAATTTGACGCCGATATCCTTGATTTTCCCGATTCTTCTGTTGAGTACGTTCGGGCGAAGGTGGGATAGCACGTTGGTGTCTGTGCTTAACGAGCATTGTCTGCAGAGATTGGCACAGCCCTTCGTCGGCTCGATAGAAAGATTGGCTGTGCCTCCTTTTTTTCGTTTCATTTCCTTCCACAACGATCTCATGCCCATACCGTCACCTCTAGTGATTTGTATTTGAGCGTTATACGTCAAGCAGAACCCGCGCAGTCCATTTCCCGTCCTTTTCAACGACGCGCGATTCGTGCAGCGTCACCGCTTTGACCGATGTCCTGCCGAGGCGGGGAGTCATGGGCGCGCCTTCAGCAGTTCCCTCCACGAAAAACACGTCGCCTTTTTTTCCGAATTTCTTCACCTTGAATCTCGCGAAAAACAATTCGTGCACGTCGCCTTGCGTCAGCAAGTCCGAAAGCGTGAAAACCAGCAGTTCGTCGAGTTTTTTCGCCGACTGTTTGACGACGATTTTCTTAGTTGCCTTGACTTTCTTCGCGTCAGCTATCGTTTCGAACAACGCGCGTGCGGCTTCCTCCAGCGCTTCCCGGAACGACGCGCCGCTGGCTTCGAACAAAACGTCCGCCTTGTGCTCGAGATAGCGAAGCATGACTTGCTTTAGGAAACGCTATTTATTTCGCTTTGGTTTCAAGAGGGTTCGGTTCTTCGCTTGGTCTTCAGCAGTTGCCGCGCGAAGTACTGATTCGGGGCGTGTTTGTCGAGTTTTGCGGCTCTCGCGATTTGTCGGACGCCGTAGAGTTTAAAGTATATTTCCATCGCCGTTCTCCTTACGATTTCGTGCGGATGGTTTTCCATAGCGTTTACGACGAACTGCTTGTACTTCTTGCTGTGCGGCCTGGAAGCCCTGATTTTATCCACGACGCCTTCCCAGTTCATCGGCGCCCACTGGCCCGCGCGCCCTGCCTCTATCGCTTCTTCCATAAGATTCCGCGTCGTGGCCTTTCTCGGAACAGTACGTGTCTTCATTTTATCGCCTCGTGCTTAAACAAACCGTAACCGCCGCCGAATAAAAATATGCCGAATTCACTTTTTGCGGAGAACGAGCTGGAGAACCGCGAGCAGGGCGTTGCTCAATACCGTGTAGATTGCGGGTCCGGCAACCGCCGCGGCGCCGAATCCCGACGCAAGCGTTATTCCGAGCGCGGTGTTCTTGACGGAAGACGTGACGCCGAGCGTTATGCTTTCCTCGCGGTCCTTCCCGTACAGCCAGCCGATTGCGAACGGCACGGCGCAGAACATCAGAGCGGGAATCGCCAGCCACATCATGAGCTGCATGTTAGCGAAAATGAACGAGGCGCTGGGCGCGATGGTTCCCCACATCAGCAGGGCGATTATTACCGTGTTGATGCCGTGTCCGTGGGTGAGCAGCGGCTTTTCAATCGAAGGCAGGCGCACGATAACCAACTTTGCGATAAGGAACGGAAGTACGACGGCGAGCGCTATTGTCTGCGCTATTCCGAACGGATTCACGGAAACCTCGGCTCCCGCGAACGCGGCGACCAGTGCGGGCGTGAGCACCACGCTGAGCAGGTTGGAGAGCGTCGTCAGGGGCAGCGCCAAGGCGGCGCTTCCTCCGAACAATTCGGAAATGAACGTCGTCGAAATTGCCGACGGCGCTACTGCGATTATCACGAGTCCGAGAAACACCTCGCTCGGGAAGAAGCCGTTGAAGAGGTACGCCGTGGCGCCGACGAGGATGAACTGCACGAAAAGCACGAACACGGTTGTTCGCCAGTCCTTCGCGCACTGTTTCAATTCGCCGAGATTGATGGAAAGCGAGCTGAGCAGCATTAGGAGCGCGAGCAGCGGAAGAACGAACGGCTTGACGTAAGCGCCGGGGCCAGGAAGGAACAGGCCGAGGGCTATGCCCAGAAGGATGAAAAACCAGAAGTAGCGGCCGACGTCCATTTCACTTGCCCCTATTCGTCCAGCCGCCCCAGTGGATTTTGATAGTTTTGGATCCGACCTCTCCCACGTAGCGTCTTCCCGAGGGCGTCCACTCGTCATTGTCGAAGAAACCCGTCTATTCGACGTGCCCCTGGTTGTATTCGTAAGCGGTTAACGCCATCTTCTGGTATTCCGGGAGCTTGTCGAACGAGCCCTTGCCGCGCGTCCTGTCCCATCCCCGCCTCGCGTTCGCTATTCCGTCTATTAGCAGCCGTTTCAGGGCCGCCTTCGCGTTTTCGCCCCAATCGTAGTAGTCTACGCCGCCCTTCTCCCCCTTCTTCCGGTTCGTGAGGTACCGGTCATTCAGCCCGAAGCCAAGGTCGACGCTTCCGTTGCTGAGGTTCACGCTGGCGCCGCGCATCGCGAATTTGCCGCGCACCTTCGGGTCCTTCAGCGCTTGCCCTATTTCCTTTTTTGTCAGTTTGGGTATCCTCTCGTTCGGAATCGGGTAGCTGTGCTCCTGCTTCATCATCGCCGCCGCGAAAGGCTTCCATTCAGGAGGGAGTTCGGCAGCTGTAACGCTATTTTCGATGAGCTTGGAGTAAGGGTGGCTTTCGAAGACGTCGTACTTGTATTCGAAGCTCGGCGGGGCATAGGCGAGCCGCGCGCCTGCCTGCACCGCCTCGGTTTTCTTGGCAGCGGGAAGTTGTTCGGGAACAATCCTGGGTGTCGCAAACTTCAAGCTGGAAATGAGCGCGAGCGTTGCAAGAATTCCCGCCCCTATGCCGATTGCCTTCCCGATTTTCCGCTTTGCCTTGGGCTTGACGGAATCGCGATATGCGCCGTAACCTAGTGGCTCGTACATCCGCTTCGGCATGCAAAGATGATGCCGCGAAACCTATTTATTATGCGCTGGCGAAAAGCGTTCGATTGAAATGATGCCGAAAATGGATCCCAGGCAGATGGCGAAACTGATGTCCCAGATGGGCATCCGAAACGAGAGCGTCGACGCCACTCGCGTCGTAATCGAGAAGGCGGACGGCTCGAAAATAGTCGTTGAGCCCGCTTCCGTCACCGCCATCGACATGCAGGGGCAGAAAAGCTTCCAAATTTCGGGCGCCGTTCGCGAGGAGAAAGCAGGAGCGGAGGCGCACGAGGAAACTGACGCAGACCTCGTCGTACGCGAGTGCGGCTGCTCGCGCGAAGAGGCGGAAAAAGCGCTCGCCGAAACGAACGGCGACCTCGCCGAAGCGATCCTGAAACTCAAAAAAGAGTGAAAAGGGAAAATTAACGAAAAAGGCGGATAGCCGACTATTTCTTCTTTTTCTTCGTAGTCTTCTTCTTGGCGGTCTTCTTTCCGCATCCGCAGCAACTGCAGGTCATTTTTTCACCTCCCTTTTTCTTCCAAACCCAACAAGTGAAAGCGGCTTAGGCATTTTAATCTTCGCCTGCGAAACGGCGTAGTACATGTCGCGGTAGGTCTTGTGCTGTCCCCACCACCTGCGTTCGTCCTTGACGGTTTCAGCTCCGTACGCCTTGGTTTCAGCCCGGTTCATGCCGTCTTCGAGGATGCGAAGCAGAATGCGTTTGGACGTTATATTCTCGCCGTGCCGCATGACGTCTTGGAGTTCGTTGCGCAGGAAAGGATTGGAAACCGCCTCGGTGACCGCTTCCGACAGTATCCTGTGCTTGTATTCGCCCCTCTTGAGCACATACGGGATTTTCATTTGCGCAGCACCGCAAGAGCGCCCTTCTCCGTCGTGGTGTTCAGCACCGGGCCCGCGCCGAGCTCGATGGCGCCCCACGTCGGCTTGCGCGGATAAATCTCGGCGTGGACGTGGAAGTCCAAGCCGCGCGGCGCCGAGTGAATCGCTATGTTATAGGATTCCTCGAATCCCGAGATGCGCCTCACGCATTCCTGGAGCATGAGCATGAACGACTGCGCTTCGGCGTCGTCGAAGTCGCGTATCGAGCGCTTGTGCTCCTTGCAGATTACCCACGTCTCGCAAGGAAAGCGGGCGAACGAAGGGCATAGCGCGACGAAATGCCTGCATTCAAGCAGGATGTTCTTCCGCTCCTCCTTCATGAGCTTGCAGAAGGCGCAATGCCCTTTCCTGCTTTTTCCCGCCTCCTTCGCGATCATGTCGGGCACGAAGGGCCACGACGTCACCTGCGAATGCTCGTGCGCTATGCTCGCCCCGCTTTTGGGGCCGTGGTTCTTGAATATGAACACGCACTTTACGTCTTTTCGGGAACGGAGCACATCGTAGCGCTCGCGATAAGTCTCCCATAAAAGCATGAGCTGCTCGTCGGAATAGTCCTCGAATTTCTCGGCGTGGCGGGGCGTCTCAACGATTACTTCGTGATCGCCGAATGCCGGCGCCGTGCCGTCTTTCCACGCGAATCTCCCGCGCCTCTTGAGCGCCGAATACAGGTTCTCGAAAACGCGGGTGCGCCAGTTTTTCGTCGAAGGGAGCGCATAAACAGTCGGCGGCGTCATGCTTTCGTTGCCCTTGCAGAACGGACAGCCGCTTTCCTTGGCGGAAGTCGGGCGTTTCGCGCGCTCGTCCGCCATGACTACCATGCCATCCTTAATCGAGTCCTTTCGGAATTCGAGCGTCATGCAGAAAGAACGAGGGGCTTCTTTTTAAGCTTCGCCGAAGACGGCGGCGGCACCGACTATGACGAGCACGCCAAGCGCGAACATGAGCAGCTGGAGAAGCGACTTCTTGGCGTCGATGTTCTTGTGCATCTCGGGAATCAGGTCGCTGCACGAGATGTAGAGGAATCCGCCGGCGCCGAATGAAAGCAGGTAGGGGGAGAACGTTTCGGGGTTGCTCATTCCGAGCAGAACTACGAGCGCGCCGGCAACCGCGGTGAGCGCGACGAGGAAATTGTAGGCAAGCGCCTTCATCCGCTTCATTCCGCCGTATATGAGGACGCTGTAGTCGCCGAGTTCCTGCGGGATTTCGTGCGCGATGATTGCGACGGTTGTCACGATTCCGAGGTCGCGGCTCGTCATGTACGCCGCCGCGATGATCATGCCGTCTATGAAGTTGTGCACGCCGTCGCCGACGAGGCTGAGCGTCGTGAATGCGTGCGTGTCGCAGTGCCCCTTGTGGCAGTGGTACCAATGCAGGAACTTCTCCATCACGAAGAAGGCGCCGATGCCGACTATTGCCCATGAAAGGATGCCCGCCCCGGCGCTTGCCACGGCTTCGGGCAGCAAATCAAGGAACGCCGCGCCCACCATGGAGCCCGCGGCGAAGCTTATCATGTAGAAGAGCAGCTCGTCCTGCTGCTTCTTCTTGAACATCACGGATGCGATTCCCACGAATGAAATGAGGCTGACGATGAAAACGGCGCCGATAGCCTCCCAGAAAACGTCCATGTTTCCGTTTAGGCGGCAATATTTATAACGCTGAGCGCGTAACCGTTTCGGGGGGATTTCCATGGCGTCTACCGACGAGAATCTGAAAGCCGCTTTCGCAGGCGAAAGCATGGCTCGGAACAAGTACGATTATTTCGCGAAGCAGGCACGTAAGGAAGGATTCATCGGCATCGCCATGGTGTTCGAGGAAACCGCGCTCAACGAGATGCAGCACGCGAAGGATGAATTCTCGCGCACAGGCGGGCTCTGCGACACTAAGGCGAACCTGAAAGCCGCGATAGAAGGCGAGCATTACGAAACCACGGACATGTACCCCTCTTTCTCCAAACAGGCGAAAGCCGATGGCAACGCGGACGTCGCGAGACTTTTCCGCGAAATAGGCGAGGTGGAGGCGCACCACGAGGAGCGCTACCGCAAGATTCTGGCACGGCTCGAGGCGGGCACGCTGTACAAGCGCGACAAGCCCATAGAATGGAAGTGCTCCAAGTGCGGCTACGTCCACTTCGGAACCGAGGCGCCCAAAAAATGCCCGTCGTGCCAGCACGAGCAGGGATATTACTGGCCCAAAAACGAATCGGATTTGTAAGTGTCCCCTAGCGCAACTCTTTTATTCGGTGGCGCGATTGTTTTGTTTCTCGGCGGGATTCGAGTGTTCAAAAAAATTACCGACGTCAAAGAACTGCGGCTCATGGCGAACACCGTGAGGCAGGACCTCATCCGCATGCTTTGCGAGGCGAAGTCCGGGCATTCGGGCGGAACCATCGGGCTCGCCGACGTTTTCACGGTATTGTATTTCAACGCGCTTAACCACGACCCGAAAAATCCCGAATTGCCGGAGCGCGACAGATTCATCCTGTCTAACGGGCACGTCGTTCCCGTGCGGTACGCGGTAATGGCGGAAACGGGTTATTTCCCGCGCGAGGAATTGATGACTCTGCGCAAACTGGGAACGCGGCTGCAAGGACATCCTCATGCGGCTGATTTGCCCGGCATGGAAACTTCGTCCGGCTCGTTGGGGCAGGGGCTCTCGATTGCGTGCGGAATCGCGTGGGCTGCAAAGTACGACAAGAAGAATTTCCGCGTTTACTGCTCGATAGGCGACGGCGAGGCGCAGGAAGGGCAGATATGGGAAGCGGCGATGTTCGCCGCCCAGTACAAGCTCGACAACGTTACGTGCTTCCTCGATCGCAACTTCTTGCAAATCGACGGCAAAACCGAGGAAGTGATGGCGCTCGACCCGCTGAAAGCCAGATGGGAGTCTTTTGGCTGGCATGTTATAGAGGCGGACGGGCACGACGTTGCCGCAATCATCAAGGCATTCGACGACGCTAAGAAGGTGAAGGGCAAACCCACGATAATACTTTTCCGCACGACGATGGGCAAGTGCATTTCCTACATGGAGGATTGTGCGGGCTGGCACGGCAGGGTGCCGAACAAGGAGGAGGAAGCCAAGGCGCTCGCCGAGCTCGAAGCGCAGAGGAAGGAGATATAATGGGCGGAATCAGCCCGCGGGCTGCACTGGCGGCGGACCTTTACGGGAACGTCCAGAAAGTTCCGGGACGCGACGGGTTCGGGCACGGGCTCGTAGAATTGGGAGCGAAGGACAAGAACGTCGTCGTGCTCTGTGCGGACCTGACGGAATCCACACGCACTAACTGGTTCAGGGACAAATATCCCGACCGCTTCATAGAAGTGGGAATCGCCGAGCAGAACATGATGTCCATTGCGGCGGGATTGAGCATCGAGGGCAAAATTCCCTATCTTTCGACTTATGCCGTTTTCTGCCCCGGACGCGTCTGGGACCAACTGCGCGTGAGCGTCTGCTACGACAAGCGCCACGTAATACTTTCGGGTGCGCACGCAGGCATTTCCGTGGGACCCGACGGGGCGACGCATCAGGCGCTCGAAGACATGGCGATTACGCGTTGTTTGCCGAATCTCACGGTAATTGCGCCGTGCGACTGGCTCGAGGCAAAGAAGGCGACTATCGCGGCGCACACGCACGCGGGGCCGATATACCTGCGTTTCGGGCGCGAGAAAGTCCCGGTAGTGACGACGGACAAGACGCCGTTCAAGATAGGGCGCGCCGAAATATTCCGCGACGGCGACGACGTTTGCGTTATCGCGTGCGGTTCGCTCGTTTATGAGGCGCTCATTGCGGCGAAAGAGCTCGAAAAGGACGGAATCGACGTCATGGTAATCAACAACCATTCAATCAAGCCCATCGACGCCAAGACGATTTCCGAGGCGGCGAAGAAAACGGGATGCGTCGTCACGGCGGAAGAACACCAGGTTACCGGCGGATTGGGCGGAGCCGTGGCGGAAGTGCTCGCCGAAAACTGCCCAGTGCCGATGAAGCGCGTCGGAATGCCCGACAAGTTCGGCGAAAGCGGGACTCCCGACGAATTGATGGCGAAGTACGGATTAACGAGCGCGGGAATAATCGCCGCAGTAAAGGAAACCGTGAAGCGAAAGAAATGAGAAACAGAATCGTCGGAATCCTCATAATCGGCATAGCCGCGGTAATCGGGCTGATAGTCTATCTTTTCAACAGGGCGCTCACCGACATCGTTTCTACGGCGTGCACGCACGGCACCAGCTGCCCGATGTGGGGCACGCTGACGCTCCAGACGAACATCGGCATCGGAATAATGCTCTTTATAGTGCTAATCGGGCTCTACCTGATTTTCTTCGGTGAGGAGGAACGCATCATAACGAAGTTCAGGACGATCAAACCCTCTGCGCGCCAGTTCGAGCCGAAGCGCGTTTCCAAGGAAAATTATGCCAAGGCAATGGCTACCCTGAGCGGCGAGGAGAAAAACATACTGGAAAGAATCATAGAGGCGGAGGGGACGATTTTCCAGGCGCAGCTCGCGGAGTCCACGGGCTTTCCGAAAGTGAAAGTGACGCGGATTCTCGACAGGCTCGAGGCGAAGGGACTCGTCGAACGCAGGCGCCGCGGCATGAGCAATGTAGTGGTTCTTAAACCGCTCGGCTGAAACTAGTTTCATACTAATTCTATTAGGCTGTTTCTGCGCGTAGTCCTGCATGGAAAAGGAAATTTTCCCGCGCTGCAGGATTTGCGGCAGGGAGATGGCGGACGGCGAGCGTTCCCATCGCTTCTGCAAGCTCTGCGGCATGGGAATAACGGACAAGAGCAAGGAGTTCTGCTGCCGCGAGTGCAGGAAAAGGTGGTGCGCATGGAAAAAGTGGAAATAAGAATCGACGGCATGAAGTGCCGCTCGTGCGCGGACAAGATAGAGGCGGAATTGAAGTCCATGCACGGCGTGGAAAGCGCGAGCGTTGACCTCGACGGAAGCAAGGCGTTCGTTAATTACGACCCGCAGGCGATCGGAATAGGCGCCATCCGCGAGAAAATACGCGGCCTCGGCTATTCCGCGGACGGCGTGGCCGCCGCCAAGGAGAAGCGGGAGTGGACCGAGGGCGTTCTTTACGGATTGCTGCCGCACGCTGGGTGCATCGCGTTCATAGCGGCGTCGGTTCTCGGCGTGACCATGATGACGGAATTTTTCAAGCCGCTCCTGATGAACCGTTATTTCTTCTACGGGCTCATAGCGTTATCGCTGGTTTTCGCGACGGTATCCGCGGCGATATATCTGAGGCGCAACGGCCAGCTTTCCGCCGACGGCGCGAAAAAGAGGTGGAAATACCTCGCGGCGATGTACGGCTCCACGATAGGAGTCAACGCGCTGTTCTTCTTCGTGCTGTTCCCGATGCTCGCCAACTTCGCGATTGCGCAGCCCTCTGTAACCGGCGCGGTTGTGGGAATCGTTTCGCCGACCGCTGCGATTGTTTCGGGCTTGGCGTCGCCAACGCCGCTGCCAGCCGCGCAGCTGAGCGCGTCAATGCAGATAAGCGTGGATATACCCTGCGCCGGGCATGCGCCGCTTATTTCGAACGAACTGAAAAAAGCGGATGGCGTCATGGGAGTGCAGTTCGGCTCGCCCAACAATTTCTTCGTGACGTACGATCCCTCGAAAACGAACCCGCAGGCTATCCTTTCGCTGGACGTGTTCGGGCAGTATCCCGCGAAGATTATTAAGCAGCCCGAGGTTGCTGCATAGGAGGCCGCAAGATGAAGAAGACCACGCTCCGAGTCACGGGCATGCATTGTGCGTCGTGCGCCGTCAATCTCGAAAAGGCGCTGAAGAAGACGCCGGGGGTTACGGCGGCGTCCGTGAACTTCGCTACGCAGAAGGCGACCATAGAGCACGCCGAGCACGTGCACGCGAACGAGCTGGCGGGGGTAATCGGCACCCAAGGATACGCGGCGTTCGAGGAAAGCACGGCACATCACGGGCACGTCGACGACGCGGCGGAAGTAAGGAATGATCTACTCGTCGCGGCGCCGCTCGCTTTTCTGGTATTCGTCCTTTCCTTCGTCGAGAGCACGCCTCCTATTCTCCTGTTCTTGCTCTCGTTGCCGGTGCAGTTCTGGGCAGGCAGACTCTTCTATAAGCGCACCTGGGCGGCGCTGAAGCGCGGGAGCGCGGATATGGACGTTCTCGTAGCGCTCGGAACAAGCGCCGCGTTCTTCTACAGCGCGGCGGTTACGTTCGGCTTCCTGAACGGTTCGCTCTATTACGACGGTGCGACGGTAATAATCGCGTTCATCCTGCTCGGACGGTACTTGGAGGCGCGCTCGCGCTCGCTTACCGGCGAGGCGGTGCGCAAGCTCATGGATTTGCAGCCGAAAACCGTCCGCGCGTGGCGCAACGGCAGGGAAACGGAAGTGCCTGCCGACTCGCTAGGGAAAGGCGACATCTTTTCAGTAAGGCCGGGGGAACGGATAGCCACTGACGGTATGGTTGTTTTCGGGGATTCGAGCGTCGACGAGTCCATGGTTACGGGCGAATCGATGCCAGTTGAGAAGAAAAAGGGCGATTCCGTGGTTGGAGGGACGGTAAACGGCAACGGTGCCCTCCGTATTCGTGCGACGCGCATTGGTTCCGAAACAATGCTCGCACAGATTGTCAAACTGGTCGAGGACGCCCAAGCCGCCAAGGCGCCGGTGCAGTTGCTCGCGGACAAGGTGGCGGCGGTTTTCGTGCCCGCAGTAATAGTCATCGCCCTTGCTTCATCGGCTTATTGGCTGTTCCTCGCGCATTCGACGTTTGAATTCGCGCTCACGATTTTCGTTTCCGTGCTGATAGTGGCGTGCCCGTGTGCTCTTGGTTTGGCGATGCCGGTTGCGGTGCTAGTTGGCACGGGCAAGGGCGCGGAGCACGGGATATTGATAAAGGGCGGTGACGCGCTCGAGGCTGCGGGAAAAATCGACACCGTGATTTTCGACAAAACAGGCACGCTTACGAAGGGCAAGCCCGAGGTTACCGATGTCGTCAAGTTCGGAAAGGACGATGCGCTGCGGTTCGCGGCAATCGCGGAAAGGAACTCGGAACACCCGCTTGCTCAGGCGATTCTCGCGAAAAACGGGCGCGTGCCGAACCCGTCGTCGTTCAGGAACGTGGCGGGAAAAGGCGTGAAGGCCCGCTACGGCGGCAAGGAGATAACCGTCGGAAGCAGGAAACTGGTGAAATGCGACGCGAAAACCGACGGCATTGCGAAACGGCTCGAAGCGCAGGGCAAAACCGTCGTATTCGTGGGCGTAGGCGGAAAGTGCGTCGGCGTGATTACGATTGCCGACACGCTGAAGGAGAACGCAGCGCAAGCCGTCGCCTCCCTGGGACGTAAGGGGTTCCGCACCATGATGATTACCGGAGACAATGCACGCACCGCGCAGGCGATTGCAGACGAGGCGGGCATAACCGCGGTTATAGCCGAAGTGCTGCCAGAGGGAAAGGAAAAGGAAGTGGCGCGGCTGCAGTCCGAGGGGCGGCGCGTGGCATTCGTCGGCGACGGGATAAACGACGCGCCTGCGCTTGCGCGCGCCGAGCTGGGCATCGCTTTGGGCAGCGGAACCGACGTGGCGATGGAAACCGGCGGCATAGTGCTGGTGCGCAACGATTTGCGCGACGTCGCGAACGCAATCGACCTCAGCAGGTACACGCTCCGCAAAATCAGGCAGAACCTGTTCTGGGCGTTCGCCTACAACGTGGCGGCGATTCCGGTTGCGGCGGGCGCGCTTTATTCGTACGGCGTGACGCTTGATCCGATGGTTGCGGGCGCCGCGATGGCTTTCTCCAGCGTTTCGGTTGTCGGGAACGCCCTGCTGATGAAGCGCTGGAAGCCCGAAACGGTTTAAATAGATTGTGCGTTACTGCATTGTATGACGAATGGCAATATTCTGGACAAGCGCTTTTTCTACGTCGGCCGCTCAAAGACGCTGCAAATCACGCAGGGATGCGCGGACTCGCCCGAACAGTTCATGGACACGATAAAGGCGAGCAGGCTCGCGTGGCTGGACTACCAGGTTGACGACGTCGAAACCGACGCCTACAAAATCGCCGAGAAGTTCGGCTTCAGCAGGAAACTCGTCGCCGAGCTGCTCAAGGACTACCGTTCGGGCTACGAGGACTTCGACAACGAGATGGGGCTGAAGGTGCCCGCGATGTCGGTCGAGGGCATGGACGTCGTAACAAGTCCCGTGATAGTCCTCATACGCAAACCCATCATCCTCACGATTCACGGCGAAAAGGTTCAGAGATTCATCCGCTTCCGCCGCTACGCCGAAGTTTACATGCGCAAAATCCCGAAGAACAAGCCGCTCGAGGACAGGATGACGCTGCTGCTCTGCCGCATACTCGACGAGAACAACGGCAGAAACTTCGATCACCTGCGCGAGATAGAGGAGCAGGGCGACAAGATGAGCAAGTGGATGATGGACCCGACGACGCCGCGCTCGAAGTTGGGACCCGAAATTTACAAGATGAAGCATTCGCTCATAGTATACCTGAACGGCTTGTGGGCAACTCTAGACGTGATAAATTCCATGCGTTACGGCGACGCGGAACTCCTTTCGGACGATCAGACGGTGCTTCGGCGCGTCGAACTGCTTTCAAGCGACGTGAACCAGCAGATTTCGCTGAGCGAGCACATGAGCGAGGTTCTTGCGTCGGGGCTCGAGGTTCTCCAAAGCATATACAACAACCAGCTGCAGGTGTTCAACAACCGCATGGCGTTCGGAATGACGTATCTCACGATTCTCGGAACAGCAGTGCTGGTGCCGAACACCATCGCCACCGTGATGTCCAATCCGGCGTTTGCGATGACGCCGAGCGACGAAGGCTGGTATATCGCGCTCATAGTCGGCTCGACGATACTCTCGACTGTTTTCGCCGCGTGGTGGGTGAGACGCCAGGGCTGGTTCCCGAAGAGAACGCAGATAGACTGATTCCGATGGCTGAACGGGCGCTGTTGGCGGCGGTGCGCGCGGCACGGCGCAAGACTCGCGGTCGCGTGGCTGCGCGGATGGCGGAACTCCGCCGCAACCGCGACTGGTTTTCCGAGTTGTGCTTTTGCATCCTTACCGCGAACTATACCGCCGAGGGAGGGATGTGCATCCAGAAGGCGGCGGATTTTTCCGCGCTGGACGAGCGCCGAATACGCGCGTTGCTCAAGCGTTGCGGGCACCGCTTTCCGAACGTGCGCGCGAAATACATCTGCGAAGCGAAGAAGCACGAGAACGCCCTCGCCGCGCTGAAAAAAATGCGCAACGACGCCGAACGCCGCGAATGGCTGGTGAAGAACGTCAAAGGCTTGGGTTACAAGGAAGCTTCGCACTTTCTGCGCAATGTCGGCTTCTTCGACGTCGCCATCATCGACCGACATATCCTCAACGTGCTCGCGGAATACGGAATCATTGAAAAGCCGAAGACGCTGACGCCGAAAAAATACCTTGAAATCGAGGGACGGCTGCGCAAAATCGCAAGGCGGCTGCATATGCCGCTTGGCGAGCTCGACTTCTACCTCTGGTGGATGAAAACGGGGAAAATCCTGAAGTAATCAGGATATGACGCCGCGCTCGAGCAGCTTCTTCTTCACGAACTGCGTCAGCAGCAGATAGCATATTACGAAGACGGCGAGAATCGGGAAGAATATCGCGGGCAGGTGCCCGAAGCCGAAGTAATAGTGCAGCGGCGTCAGCACTATCGCCAGCGCAATGCCGACTATCAGGAGCGAAAGGAACAGGAGCCGGTTGCTCGAACGGCTTTCCAGGAACGGAATCTTGTTCGTGCGTATGACGTGGATGACGAGCGTCTGCGTGATTATGGATTCGAGGAACCAGCCGGCGTGGAACGATTCCGCGGGCAGCTGAAGCACGACGAACAGCAGGCCGAACGTCAGGTAGTCGAAGATGCTGCTGATGGGCCCTATGTATATCATGAAATTCTTGATGCCGTTCATGTCCCACTTCGCGGGCTTCGCCAGCGACTCGGAATCGACGCGGTCCGTCGGGATGCCTAGCTGCGACATGTCGTAGAGGAAGTTGTTGAGCAGTATCTGCACGGGCGTCATGGGCAGGAACGGCAGGAATATGCTCGCACCCACCACTGAAAACATGTTCCCGAAATTGGAGCTCGAGCCCATCCTCAGGTACTTCACGGTATTCATGAACGTGCGCCGCCCTTCGTCGACTCCCTCGTAAAGCACGTGCAGGCTTTTGCGCAGGAGAATCACATCCGCCGATTCCTTGGCGACGTCCACGGCGGAATCAACGGATATGCCGACGTCCGAAGTCTTCAGCGCGAGCGCGTCGTTTATCCCGTCGCCGAGATACCCGACGACATGCTTGTTCCGCTGGAGCGCGAGTATGATGCGCTCCTTCTGCATTGGCATGACGCGCGCGAATATCGTATTCTTCTCGACGAGCACCTGCAACGAGTCGTCGCTCGCCTTCTCTATCTGGTCCCCGGTGATGACGCCCTTCACGGTAAGCCCGACTTCCTTGGCAATCTTCGCGTTGACGAGTTCGTTGTCGCCGGAAAGGATTTTCACTTCGATGCCGCGCTTGATGAGCTCCTGCAGCGACGTGTGCGCCGTCTTCTTCGGGGGGTCCAGGAACGCGAGGAATCCCTCGAACACCAGTTCCGCCTCGTCCGCGACTACGTATGTTCGCGATTCCTTTTTGAGCGGCTTGGACGCGAGCGCGAGCACGCGGAAGCCGTCGGAACTCAGGCGTTCGTACAGCGCCTGCGCTTTCTTCGCATGCTGCTGCGAAAATTTGCCCTCGGAATGCGCGGTGCAGAGCGGGAGTATGCTTTCCGGCGCGCCTTTAGTGAGAAGAATGCGCTTTTCGTGCGGCGAGTCTACGACTACGCTCATCCGCCTGCGCAGGAAGTCGAACGGAATCTCGTCCACCTTCTTGAATTCCCGCACCTCTTTGCTCACGCTTCCGACGTCGTGCTCGAGTATCGCGCCGTCGAGCGGGTTGCGCAACCCAGTTTGGTGCATGCTGTTCAGGCATGCGAGCTCCAGGACGCGGTCGTCCTCCTCGCCGTTGATGTTCACGTGCTTGACGAGCTCTATCCTGTCTTCCGTGAGCGTGCCCGTCTTGTCGGTGCACAGGACGTCCATGGCGCCGAGATTCTGGATGGAAGGCAGGCGCTTGACTATCACCTCCTTCTTAGCCATCGCGTTGGCGCCCTGCGACAGGTTCGCGGTAACGATTGCGGGAAGCATCTCGGGCGTGAGCCCTACTGCGACGGCGAGCGCGAAAAGCAGGGAACTGAACACGTCGTTCTTGAGAACCGCGTTTATCACGAAGATGACGAGCACCAGCGCGATCACGAACTTCACCATGAGCATGCTGTAATCCCGTATTCCCCGATCGAATGCCGTGTCCGCGCCGGTGCGCGAAAGCCTGCGCGAAAGCTCGCCGAACTGCGTGGACAGTCCCGTGCGGACGACTATCGCCTCGGCCGAGCCGCTGATTACGCTGCTTCCGAAGAACGCGGCGTTCCCGAGTTCCGTAACCGACGCCCCTTCCTTCGAAGGCGCGGGATTCTTCTCGACGGGAAGCGACTCGCCGGTAAGCGATGCCTGATTGACGAAAAAGTCCTTGCATGTGATGATGCGGCAGTCCGCGGGCACCAAATCGCCCGCCGAAAGGAGAACGAGATCGCCGGGCACCAGGTGCTTAAGCGCGATTTCCTGCTTCACGCCGCTTCGGACGACCGTCGCGGTGTTGCGGATCATCTTCCTGAGCTTTTCGGCGGCATCCTGCGCGGTGTATTCCTGGTAGAACGTGAGCGACACGCTGACGAGCACCATGAAGAACACGATTATCGCGCTGAACACGTTGTTCAGGAAATACGATGCGAGCCCGACGACTATGAGGACGATTATCAACGGGTTGACGAAATACGAGAGATACTGCAGCAGCATGCCGCGCTTCTTCTTCGGCGCGAGCTCGTTGTATCCGAACGTCGCGATGCGCGACTTCGCCTCCTCGTCGCGCAGCCCCTTTTCCGTGGTCTGCATGTCGTCGATGAATTTCTTTTCGGGTGCCGCCCACTCGGCGAATGACGGCGCGATGAACCCGCGGAACATGAACGCATTAGCACGGGGTTTTTTATATCGCATCGCAGCCGTTCGGCGAAGCTTTTATTACCCGCCGCGCAACTTAGTTCGTGGAAAAATACCTGATGCTCGCCGCGGCTCTGCTTCTTTTGGGCAGCATCGGGCTTTCCGAAACTACCCTTTCCATCGGAATGTCGGCGGAATTCGGCGACGAATGCGCGCTAAAACTTCTCGACTTGAGTTCGACGCGCGCTATGGCGGAGCTTTCGGGACCGTCCAAGAACACGGCGATGCTCGGAATCAACGAAAGCGTCCAGTTCTGCAAGACGAAAATAACGCTGGCGGGGATAAGCGGCGCCAACGCAACGTTCGTTTTCTCGGAAGCCGACGCAACCAAGAAAATAATCGGCGCGCAGGACGCGATTGACGCGGCAGCCGCATTCGTTTCGGACATGCCGAACGCCTCGGTCAAGGCGGAACGCGCCGACTGCGACGGCGCTCGCGCAGCCGGAGCGTGCTGGGCGGTTTCCGGCTACGAAACCAAGGAGTTCGCGGCGCAAAACGTAACCGTAAGCGGCGAAAACGTCACTCTTCCGGGATATTCGCGCTTCACCGGCAAAACCGTTTACGTCGACGCGGACGGCAACGCGCTGCGCATCGTCGAAGTGACCTGATTGAAGCCCGAATATGTCGTCATCGGCGCGGTTGTGCTCGCCATCGTAGGCTATCTCGCCTATCAGTACGTCCTCCCCGAACATGTAAGCGTTTCCATTTCCCTTGCGGACAAGGCGGGCGCGCCGGTGGACGGAACTGTGCAATTGTTCGCCGACGACAAAATCGTTGCAGAAGAGAACGCGACCGCGGGCCGCGCGTCCTTTTCAGTTGGCGTCAGGCGCGGCTCCGTGCTTTCGGCGCGCGCAACCGCCGACGGCTTCCTTCCGGGGCGCGTAGGCATACGCAAGGACACGGCGACCATAACCCTTCAACGAATCACGAAAACCGAACCGAAAACCGACTTCGTAATCGCAACCGACGCCGCCGCGCTGGACAAAAAGTACGGAACGGAAATAACCGCCGAAATAAAGTCAAAGATGCTCGAGCTAGCGGACGCCGCGGGAACCGCCGAGGGTTTGCGCGCAAAAACGGTTTTCATCGGCGAGAACTATTCGTCGTTGAACGAAGCAGTCGCTAAACTGCAGCCCTCGTATCTGCTGATCGTGGGCGGAACCGCGATCGTACCGTTCGTCGAATACGACACGCCGCTAAAAGGCGCGCCGGGACTCGGATTCGTGGCGATGCAGGATCCGCGCGTTCCGAGCGACAACGCGTACGGCGTGCTCCCGGACGCCGCCTATGAATGCAACGAATGCTATCCCGACGTAGCGGTGGGACGCCTGCCCGACGGCAACGGGGAAAAAAGCAATTCGACGATTCTCGTCGCGCTTCTGGACGCCGCCATAAGCGCGCACCGCGCGAAGCCGCAGCTCAGGACGATGTCTTCCCTTGTTTCGCGCGATTCGTTCGGCGAGCATCTCACGCACGCATTGTACGCGCAACTCGGCAACAACATCATCGACGCGCCGCCGAACTATCTTTCCGAAGCCGGCGCAAGCGACGGCAACGAAACCAACCGCCTGCTCTACATGCTCGCCGCGCTATCGCCCGCAAACGCCCTTTTCCTATCGGTGCACGGTTCCATGCCGCCGCAGCCGCAGGTTTTCGCGGCTTCGGACGGTTCGCACGAGTATTTCCTGATGACGCGCGGGCTTCCGCCGCTTGAAAACCAGAGTTTCGAAAACAAAATAGTGCTTGCCGACGCCTGCTACGGCGGAAACCCGTACCGTGCGGAAAACGAGAGTCTTCCGATGCTCTTCCTCCGCAACGGCGCCGCCGCTTTCCTCGGAAGCACGACGAGCGCGCTCGCCAACCGCAAGGTTTCCAGCCAGAATTTCGACGACGAGCGCGAGATACTCGCGCTCGGCTCCAGCACCGCGCTGCACTACCGCGTGCTTAAGGGACTTGCGACGGGCGAAAGAATCGGCGACGCCGTTAAAGCAGCGAGGCGCGAAATGCAGCACGGAAACGCCGCGGACGAGCTCACCTCCATCCAATACGTGCTTTACGGCGACCCTACCCTCAGAACTTCGGAATGAATCCGAACAGCGCCAACGCAGCTACCAAAAGCGGCTGGTGAATCAGATAAATCGCGAGCGAATGCCTGCCGAGGAAGCAGAGCGGGGAAGCAAGCGCAGGGGACGCGGAAACGGAAGTAATGGGCGTGGAACGCGGCGTGCGACTCGTTCCGTCCCGTTCCAGCGTTACTCTCGCAACCCACAGTCCCGCCAAAAACACGCCGAACCACGGAAGGAGCGGCTCGTAGTCGATTGAAGAGAAGCCCGCGGGGATGAAACCGAGCCAAACCAGCCATGGGAAGCCGACCGTAACCGTCGACAGCGTTACTCCCGCGGTTATTGCCGCTATTACCGACAACAACACGGCGTTCCGCGGCATTTTCAGAAACGGAATGGTGATGATTGTCGACAGCCCTATCAGGTGCAAAACGCCGAACACGACGAAGCTCTGCCGGACAAAGACCCAGGTTGCGAGGGTAATTGCCAGCCCCAACGTGAACAGCATTACTCCCCGCTTGATCGCCCATCCATTACCGTGCTTTTCCACAGCCAGCCACATCGAGAATCCCGCGATGAATACGAATGCGGCGACCGTAGCGCGCGCGAACCACCACCAGAAGCCCTGCGAATAGTCGAACGAACGCAAGCCGAAGAAATCGAGCGCCGCCTGCCAATTGAACGCGAGCATCGCGATTACGGCCGCGCCGCGGCAGAAATCCAGCTTCCATAGGCGGCTCACAAAAGAAGAAGGCGTTATTCTTTTATATTGCGACGGAATTGCTTTCGGTAAGGGGAAACATGGAAGCCAAATCAACTTCTCAATTCAAGGAAATGGACGCCAAGGAGGTGCTCGCCTCGCTCGGAACCTCGGAAAAAGGGTTGAGCGCAGCCGAAGCCGCGGCAAGGGCGAAGGAATTCGGATACAACGAGATTCCCGAAAAAAAGGAGTCCGTTCTGCTCGAATTCCTGTCCCATTTTTGGGGACCGATTCCCTGGATCTGGGAAATCGCCACGATCGCCTGCTTCTTTCTGGGCGACCGGTTCGACGCATTCGTTCTGTTCATCCTCGTGCTGGTGAATGGAATCGTCGCGTTCTACAACGAGCACGATTCCAAGAAGGCGCTCGAAATCCTCAAGAAGAAGCTCACGATAAAGACGCGCGTTCTTCGCGGCGACTGGCAGACGCTGGAGGCGCGCGAACTCGTGCCGGGCGACGTCATAATCGTCGGTTTGGGCGACGTCGTGCCGGCGGATGCCAAGATACTTTCCGGCGGCATTTCGGCGGACCAGGCGGCGCTCACCGGCGAATCGCTTCCGGTCGAACTGCACGAGAACGACGTCATATTCACGGGTTCAACTGTGAAAAGAGGCGAGGCACGGTGCATCGTCGTGAACACGGGCATGCACACCTATTTCGGGAAAACCGTCGAGCTCGTCAGCATTGCGAAGCCTAAATCGAAGACGGAAGAAATAATGTTCACGCTTTCGAAGAACGTCGCCTACATAGGCGTGGCGCTGTTCCTCGTCATACTGGCGTACGCGTTGTTCGTCATCGACATCAAAAAATCCATACTGTTGACGTTCGCCGTGCTTTTCATAGGCGGAGGCATCCCCGCCGCGCTGCCCGTGATGTTCACCATATCGCAATCCAAAGGCGCGACGGATCTTTCTAAAAAGAACATCCTCGTAACCAAGCTCGACTCCATCGAAAACGCCGCTTCCGTCGAAGTGCTCTGCCTCGACAAAACCGGCACGATAACGATGAACGAGCTCGAGGTCAGCGACGCCGTTCCGCTCGGCAAGGGGAGCGAATCGGAGCTTATCGCGCTCGCGGCGCTCGCTTCCAGCGAAGGGAGCAAGGATTCGATAGATTCGGCGATAATACGATACGCCGCCGAAAAGAAGGCGAAACTTCCCGGATGCGTTCAGGCATCCTATAAGCCGTTCGAACCCGCAACTAAGCGCGCCGAAGGCACCGTTTCCTGCGGAGTCAAGCGCTTCCTAGCGATGAAGGGCGCGCCGCAGATGATTGCCTCGCTCTGCAAAGGCGCGACGCAGGCGCAGAAGGACGCGCTCAACGATGCCGTCGAAAAACTCTCGAAAAAGGGCTGCCGCGCCCTCGCGGTAGCGCGCTCGGAATACGGCAAATTCGACGAATTGTCGCTCGTAGGCGTCATCGGCTTGGGCGACCCCCTGCGCCCCGATTCAGCGGAAACAATCGCCGCGCTGCGCGAGGCAGGCGTAAAGCCCATCATGCTTACCGGCGACAATATCGCGGTTGCGCGCGAAATAGCGGCGCAGGCGGGCATAGGCGCGCGAATCGCGCGCATATCCGAGATAAGGGCGCTGCCCGAGAAGCAGCAGGCCGACGCGGTTCTCGCAAGCGACGGAATCGCGGAGATTTATCCCGAAGACAAGTTCTGGGTCGTCAAGTTGATACAGTCGCGCGGAAAAATGGTCGGCATGACCGGCGACGGCGTGAACGACGCTCCCGCCCTGAAGCAGGCGGAGCTCGGCATCGCGGTGAGCACCGCCACGGACGTGGCGAAGGCAGCGGCGGGCATGGTTCTAACCGAACCGGGCACGAAAGTGATACTCGAAGCGGTCAAAACGAGCCGCGAAACGTTCCAGCGCATGCTCACATGGACCGTGAAGAAAGTCGCGCGCTCCATACAGTTCATGCTGATACTGCTGGTAGGGCTCTTCTGGTTCCACGACGTCGTCGTCTCGATAAACGGGCTCATATTCCTCATGATAATCAACGACTTCCTTACCATGTCGCTTGCGGTGGATAACTCGCGCGCCTCGAAGAAGCCCAACCTGTGGGAGCTCGGAAGCATCACGCGCGCTTCGGCGTTCGTGGGCATACTGTTCTTCGTCATCGAGTTCATCGTGCTCATGATGGGCGTGAAGTGGTTCAACCTGAACCTCGACGGCATCCAGACGCTGATGACGCTTTCGCTCGTTTACACGGGGCAGCTAGGCATCTACATAGTCCGCGAGCGCGGGCATTTCTGGCAGTCCTGGCCGCACAAATACGTCGCGGCGACTCTCTGGTTCGCGATAATCGTATTCTCGCTGATTTCGTGGTACGGCGCGGGCATGACGGCGCTTTCCTCCCGCGAAATAATCTCGACGTTCCTGGTTTGCGCGGCGGCGGTTCTTCTCGTTGATTTCCCGAAGCACTGGATTTACCAGAAAGTCGGAATCGGCTACTGAACGCGGAACGCCCTACTGCACTCCCCCGAACGCGAACCGCTTGTTTTCCCGAGTTTTTTTGACGAAGTTCCGCAGGCTTTTTTCGAAAGCATCGGCGCCGTACCGCCTCCTGTCCTCGATGTACGCGATGCGGATGCGCTTGTAGCCGCCGGGAAACCGCTGGAAATTCTTCCAGACGCGCGGATTGCGCTTCAATGCCCTGATGACGTCCGGCGCAATCTTCAATTTCTGTTTTTTCGCCAGCAGTTCGGGATTCTTGAACGCCGCCAGTCCCGCGGGCGTCATTTCGCCGAGCTTGATGAGCCGCCGCATTCTTTCGACGTTCGGTTGCGACCAGTTGCCCGTGTTTTTTCTCGGCGTGAACCGCTGGGCGTAGGAATCGCCGTCTATCCTTTTTACGGTGCTGTCTATCCAGCCGAAGCAGAGCGCCTCCTCGACGGCATCGGCATAGGAGATGCGCGGCTTTCCCGCGTGCTTTCTCGGATAGACGAGCCACACCTCCCTCTTTTTGCCGTGATTCTTCGAAAGCCATGCGCGCCACGCTTTCCTGTCGGCTACGTACAGGGTTTCGCCCAGTTTCATCATCAGAAGACAGTGGCGGAGTTTAAATATCGTCGATGACTACTGATTTCGAGGTAATGCAATGAAGATGGAAACCGAAAACTGGTCTGGTTGGCTGCTCGGCTTGGGCGTGCTTTTCGTGCTCTTGGGCGCGATATTGGTACTGCACCCCGTCGCTGGAACTGCCGGGCTGGAGCTCTTCCTCGCGATTCTCTTCTTCTTCGGCGGTTTGGCGCAATTCGCGTTCGCGTTCACCGCGAGAAAATGGAGCGGTTTCCTCTTCATAACCCTCCTCGCGCTGATTTACCTTGCGGCTGCGTTCTTCCTGACGTACAATCCGTTCGGAGGCGCCGTCGCGCTGACGCTACTGCTCGCCGCGATGCTCATAGCGAGCGGTTGCGTGAAAATAGCGATGTCGCAGGCGCTGAAAGCGTTCGGCAACGCGGGCTGGCTGCTTTTCGACGGATTCATGGGCATCCTGCTCGGCGTGATGATCATCATCGGATGGCCTACCGACGCGGCGTGGGTGTTGGGGCTCCTGCTCGGAATAAGCATGTTCTTCGGCGGGATAACCTTCCTCGTCCTGTCTTCCGCGATGAAGCGGACGAACTTAGGAATCGAACGGTGAACCAGAAGGTCGTGGTTTCATGGAAACCGAAAAGGCAATCCTGGGCAGGCGGGCGGTGCGCGACTACGAACGCAAGGCGGTTCCAGACGGGGTAATCGGCAAGATACTGAAGGCGGGCGCGATGGCGCCGTCCGCCATGGACCGCCAGCCGTGCCGTTTCGTCGTAATCACGAATCGCGAAAAGATGGCGGAACTGTCCGGCAAGGTGAAGGAGAAAGCGGGGCTGCTCGGCTTCGGAATGAGGCTCGCGGAAAGGGCGAAGCTGAAGGAGGACGTGATATTCTACGGCGCGCCGCTGCTCATACTAATCGTAGCCGAAAACGGCAAGTGGGCGGCGCTTGATTGCGCGCTTGCGGCGCAGAACATGATGCTGCGCGCCTACGACCTCGGGCTCGGGAGCTGCTTCATCGGGTTCGCGAGATTCCTCGGGGACGACCGCGAAACGCTCCGCAGTCTCGGCATAAAGGATTCGCAGGACTTGTACTGCCCGCTGATTTTCGGCTACCCGAAGAAATGGCCGGCGCCGAAGAGCCGCGAAGCGAACGTCCAGAAAACGATAGGATGAACGCGGGCAGCCCACGTAATGCTTTTTAAACTCCGCATCGTTGCTAGGTATATGGTAGCCTGCCCGAAATGCGGCCGTAAGGCCGGCAACGGAGAATTCTGCGTTAACTGCGGCGCCCGTTTGCCCAAGGCGGGCAACATAGTCATCGACCCCTCTTCCATTTTCGGATTGGGAGGCCGCATTGCAAAAATCGTCGGTTACGTGGTCCTGTTCCTGATTCTTTTCGGAATCGCCGGCTACATCTTGTCCCCGACGCCGTCCGATAACGGAAATACTACCAATTCGTCATCAACGGCTTCGTGCGAGGACGGCACGCCTGTTAAGAACTGTTCCAACGTAACCAAAGGAGACTACTGCCTAAAGAACGGAACCCTCGCATTTGACTGCGGTTCCTGCGGCTGCCCTGGCGCATCCGTCTGCTACGGCAACCGATGCATGACCGAGGAAGAAAGAACCGGCTGGATTATCGATGACCTGCAACAGAGCGTCGTCTACGTGAAGCACAGCTACGCATCAGGTTCCGGCGTGATAATCGCCCAGTCGGACGAACGTACCCTGATTTTGACGAACAGGCACGTGGTAGCGGACGCGGACGGCGTTTCGGACCTCAAAATCACCACCAGGGACCAGCAGACCGTGCCTGCGGATGCAGTCTACGTCGCTCCGTTCGACATGGACTTGGCGCTCATAGTCGTGCTAGGGACGTACGGAAAACCCGCAACCGTC
This sequence comes from Candidatus Norongarragalina meridionalis, assembly GCA_902384935.1. Lineage (GTDB taxonomy): Archaea > Micrarchaeota > Micrarchaeia > Norongarragalinales > Norongarragalinaceae > Norongarragalina > Norongarragalina meridionalis. The sequence continues at coordinate 2,847 of CABMDO010000022.1, read as the reverse complement.
AACGTCTCGGAACCGATATACCAGGGCCAAGCGGTCATAGCCGTAGGTTCCCCGCTCGGCATCCAGGGCAGCGCGTCAAACGGCATAATTTCGAACATCATCAACGACAATACCCCGAGCGGCTACAACTTTTATTCGATACAGACCGACGCTGCCATCAATCCCGGCAACAGCGGCGGAGGCTTGTTCTTGAAAAGCACGGGCGACCTGATAGGGATAAACACGTACGTCATCGCGTCGGATTACGGCGCCGAAGGGCTGGGCTTTTCGATTTCCGCAAGGTCTATAGACAAGCTGCCCACCCCGGTAAACTGGGGGGCGTTTTCGGCGAAACCGAAATGTTCCGACCGCACGCCATACGACTCGTGCTCGGGCAGAACCGTCGGTTTGTACTGCTCAACCAACGGGCAGCTGCTCAACGACTGCAAGGACTGCGGATGCCCGACGGATTACTGGTGCCTTAAAAACGGAGTATGCTTCAACTGCCCAGTCGGCCAGGAAGCGTACCAGGTCCGCGACGGCTCGGGCTTCTGCTGCCCGATAGATTATTCGTTTTACGAGGAGGACGGCGGCCTGGTCTATTGTTGCCCGCCTGGCACAGTAGGCTACGTCGGCGGCTATTGCGAATAGGGTGAGGATGATTCCGTGAAGAAGGACGACTATCTGAAGGCGATTCTGCTGTTCGCGGTGTTCGGCATGCTTTTCTCGGGTTACCTGAGCTACGGCGAGTTTTTCCCCTCTGCGTCGTCAGGAACCACGTGCGCGGCGCTGAGCGCGAAGATATTCGGGCTCCCGACGTGCGTCTACGGATTCGCGATGTACGCCATAGTCGCGGTTCTCGCGCTTCTCGCCATCAACGGCAAGAAGTAACCGGTTGGTCAGACCGTCCGCTAGGGGTAATGCTCTGCCTGACCGCCCGAAGACACATAATTTTTCTTTCACTACTGTAGCCCAACCAAAAGGGGTTAAACGGAATACCAGCATAAGTTACTCGGGACTATTATATTCTGGCTGACTCGCCGTTGTTGAGAACCAGCAGCTTCATCCCGAGTCCTGTTTTCTTCATCAGTTCCACGAACTTGTCTTTCTCGTTCACGCTTCTCGGGTAGAATCCCCAATGTATGGGCATCGCATATTTGGGCTTCAGCTCCTTTACTAATCTAACGCCCTGGACGGCGTCGATATGGGGGGTGAACCTTCTTAGGAGCGGGATGTGTCTCATCAGTGGAAGCATGACCAGGTCCAACCTGAACCTTTCGGGAAGCACTCTGACTTCATCGAAGTAGCCCGTGTCCCCGGGAAACCATAGGGTGCTGTCGCCTTCGATAACATAGCCGTTGGTATTACGGGGGTGGTTGGATTTCACTGCGGTAATCTTCAGCTTCTTGCCTGCTCTGCTGACCTCGGCGGATTCCCATGACCTGCCGTCTAGCTCCTTCACGTTCCTGAAGCCCTTTCTCCTAGCCCCTTTCCCATAACCGGGAGGAACAATAACCCTGGCATCGGGATAGAGCTTGGCCAGCCTCTTCAGGCTCGGGGTATGGTAATGGTCGAGGTGGCTATGGGATATCAATAGGACATCAATCCTAGGCAGTTCATCAATGCCCATCCCCGCCTTGACGGAGCGCCGGAAGAAGAACGCGAACCTCGGTCCGTTGCCGAATATGGGGTCTGTGAGTATGTTGATTCCCCTGTCCCTTATCAGGAGTGTTGCATGCCCTATGAACGTTATTTCCGTTTTCACGTTACCGCATTTTTCCAGTTAATTCTTGGTTGCTTTCCATGTTGGCCGGTCATGGTAAAGTTGGTCAGTCCGTCCGTCAATCTTCACTGGCTTGCGCCTCGGATTTAATTTGCCGGTCATCATTCCGCATAAACGAGGCTGCCGGCGCTATTAAGGATTGCGCGCATCACCAGATGCCCGGCGCAAGGCGGTATCTGACGCGTTGCGCGTATTTCGCGTATCCCGGAAGCTCGTTTTTCAGCATATTGTCTTCCATGTAGGTGCGCCCAATCAGAACGAACAGGGTGAGAAGCGCAGGAACCAGCCCCCAAAACGAGCCGAGCACGAGCGGCGACGCCACGGTATACAGTATGGCGCCGACGTATCCGGGATGCCTGACGATTTTGTACGGACCTTCCGTACAAACGGTCTGCCCACGGTCCTTCTGGATGCGGACGAACGAGGAGAAGTAGCTGTTTACATGCTTCGCCCAAAGGAAGACCGCATATCCCGCTAGATAGACAAGGCTCCCAAAAAGAACGAGCCACGTCGGAACGGTTGTCCAGCCGAACCTGCCCGCGTCAAGCGCAGAAACCCCTATCATTATCAGGAACAGGGGCGTTGAAAGCGCGAAGTACAGCATGTCCCACCATTTCACGCCCTTGCCGGGCTTCAGGCGCTCGCTGACTAGGTCGGGTTTGTCGCGTATCGCAAGGTAGTTTCCGACGTATCCCGCTATGGTCAGGAAGAAAAACAGCCAGCCCTGCCAGTAATCCGTCCGTCCCGCGCACGCGAGAATCGCGACGAGAACCAGGATTATTATAGACGTGCCGGGAATCAGCATCCACAAGCCGAGGCGTGTTTTCTTTTTCATTTTATGCGTGCGCCTCATTGAGCCGGATAGCAGTTCGCGTCGTAGAAGCACGCGTAACCCGAAGGACAGCCGCAATCGAAACAATCCGGCATGAGGATCCCGCCTATGCACGCCAGCGGCTGCTGCGTCTTCGAACACTGATAGTTCGCGGTGCCGTCGGCGCACGTAATCGTGGGCGTGACGGGAATCGTCGGATAGTACGGGTTCTGCTGCTGCGCGGGCGTGGTGAAGTTAACGTCGCAGCCCTCGT
>CABMDO010000021.1 GCA_902384935.1 Candidatus Norongarragalina meridionalis | reverse complement strand
GGCGGGATACACGATAGAACGCCAGCTTTCAGACGGGGATTTCGTTATATTCAACAGGCAACCGTCGCTCCACAGGGTAAGCATGATGTGCCACGAGGTGCGCGTGCTTCCCGGAAAGACGCTGCGTTTCAACGTCGCCGTCTGCAAGCCGTACAACGCGGACTTCGACGGAGACGAAATGAACATACACGTGCCGCAGAACGAGGAGGCGCAGAGCGAGGCGGAGATGCTCATGAAGGTGGACGGCCAGATACTCTCGCCGCGCAACACCGAGCCCCTTGTCGCTCCCGACCTGGACCAGATTACCGGATTGTACGTGCTCACGCAGAAGGATTGCGTTTTCCCGCGCAAGGAGGCGTGCGAACTGCTCAACTCCGCGGGAATCGAGGAGGACATCAAGGGCGATGAAATCCACGGCCGCGAACTCTTTTCCATGATGCTTCCGAAGGACTTCGACTTCCAGGGCAAGAACAGGCAGTGCAGGAAGTGCGAGAAATGCAAGGGCGAAGGATGCGACAACGACGCGTTCGTCTCCGTGAAGAAGGGCTCGCTCAAGTCGGGACACGTGGATTCGCGCGTCAGCAACGAAATCGTCAAGGCGATTTTCACGATACACGGCGCTAAGCCCGCCCGCAACTACATAGACGCCGCGTCCATGCTGAGCACGCATCTCATCACCGATTACGGGCTCTCGCTTTCGCTCGACGACTACTCAATAACTCCCGAGGCGCGCAAGCAGATAATCGCCATCTACAAGGAGGGGCGCATGGAATTGCGCACGCTCGTGCACAGGTACCGCAAGAAGACGCTGGAACGCAAGCCCGGAAAGACGCTCAAGGAAACGCTCGAAGAGGAAATCATGGACGTCGTCGAGCGCATCCGCCACAAGTGCTGGAAGATAGTGCGCGAGCACATAAAAGCGTCGACGATACGCACGAGCTCGGGCAGGGAATTCAGGCACAACTCCGCGCTTCTCATGGCTAACGCGGGAGTGAAGAACAAGCCCATCAACGTGGTGCAGATGTGCGCGCTCGTGGGGCAGCAGGCGGTGCGCGGAAAGCGCATGACGAGCGGCTACAAGAACAGGATTCTCCCGCACTTCAAGCGCGGGGACTTGGGTGACGCGGCGCGCGGATTCGTCCGCTCCAATTACAGCAGCGGCTTGACGCCCACCGAATATTTCTTCCACGCCGCGGGAGGACGCGACTCCGTCGTGGACAAGGGAGTCAACCCCGCGAAAACCGGTTACATGCAGCGCCGCCTCATCAACGCGCTCCAGGATTTGATTGTCCGTAAGGACGGCAGCGTGCGCGACGCCGAGGGGCGCGTCGTGCAGTACATGTACGGCGACGACTGCGTCGATCCGTCCAGCGGCGAGAAGATAGCCTACGGCGAGCCCGTGGGCGTAATCGCGGCGCAGAGCATCGGCGAACCCGGAACCCAGATGACGCTCAGGACGTTCCACTACGCGGGAGTCGCATCGCTCGCGCAGCTCGGTTTCACCCGCCTCGTCGAGATAGTCGACGCGCGCAAAACGCCGAAGAAGCCCGTCATGGAGATTTACCTGAAGAAGGAATATCAGGAGAACTGGGACAAGGCGAAGGAAATCGCCGCCGGAATCGAGGACATCACGCTGCGCAAGGTGGCGTCCATCACCGAGGACTTCAAGCGCAAGGCGGTTACCGTAGTGCTCGACCGCACGGCGCTCAAGGAGCGCGGGATAACGGAAAAGGAAGTCGAGGAAAAAATCCGCAAGGCGGAAATCAACATCGAACTCCACAAGGACGGCAACGAGCTGCTCATCGAACTGAAGGCCGGCGCGCTCGTCAAGCCGACGAAGGGCAGGAAGAAGGTGGAAGAGAAGGAAAGCGGACTGCGCAACATCCGCCATCTTACTACGAGGTTGGCGGAACTGCACCTCAAGGGCATCCGCGGGATAAACCGCGCCATCATCGTAGAAAAGAAGAAGGCGGACGGTACCGTGGAGTTGAGCCTCGCGACCGAGGGCAGCAACCTTTCGGCGGTGTTCAAGATGCCGCAGATTGACCCCACTCGCACTACGACCAACGACATCATGGAAATCGGCGAGGTGCTCGGCATCGAAGCCGCCCGCAACGCGATTGTCGAGGAAATAAAGAAGGTTCTCGACGCGCAGGACTTGAAGGTGGATTTGCGCCACATCATGCTCATAGCAGACGCGATGACCGCCAACGGCGCGGTTACGAGCGTCGGCAGGCACGGGCTCGCCGGCAAGAAGGCGTCCGTGCTCGCGCGCGCCGCCTTCGAGGAAACGGCGAAGCACCTGCTCAACGCCTGCGTCGCCAACGAGGAGGACAACCTCAGGGGCATAACCGAGAACATCATCATCGGACAGACGATTCCGTGCGGAACCGGCGAAGTAAAGCTGATAATGGAAACGGACTGAAATGAAGAAGCAGACGCAGTGGCTGGCGTTCGGGGCAGCGGCAATCGTCATAATCGCCGCCGCCTATTTCCTTTTCTTCCAGCCCGCGGTTCCAGAAAACAACCCCGCGACGTCTTTCATCCACTTCTTCTATCTTCCGACGTGCCCGCACTGCCACGAGCAGATGGATAAGCTCAACCCCGTGCTTGAGCAGAAGTACGGGATAATAATCTCGAAGCACGACACGTCGCAGGGAACGGGAAAAGAACTGTTCGACCGCATGGTGGCGGAACGCGGATGGGACGCGCTCGTTCCGACGACGCTGGTCGGGAATGAGAAATTCGTGGGCTACAACGAGGAAATCGGCGCGCAGATAGACGCCGCCGTTGCGGCGTGCGTTGCGTCGAAGGCGTGCAAGGATCCGGTTACGGGTTCAGCCGTCACTTCTTAGTTTTCGTAGCCAGAACCGACGCGCGATATTTCTTGTAAAGACTTAGCGCGTCGAGCGCGTGAAGCGCGGCATCGGAATGCCTTCCGCGATCGAGCATGTTTTTCGACAAAAGAAGCGAACGCCTGACGTCCCTGAGAACGTCGACGCGATCCTGGGTTTTCTCGGTTTTCGGCGAAGGTATTTCCCTGAAATGCGGGTTTATTATTTCGAACATCAGCTTGTCCCGCAGCAGCAAAGCCTCCGCTTCCGTAGGATTCGCCTGCAAACCCGCGAGATAGTCGCCGAGTTTCGATTCCACGATATCAACGCTCTCTCGGACGCCACCCATCCTCGCGCGTGCCACTGCCTCCTTGTCGCGCAGGCGTGCGGGCATCCCGCGCGCAGTCACCATTGCCTGCAACTCGCCCAGCGGACCGAGAAGACTCGCCAGAACCGCCGAGGGGTTGCGCTTGCGCGCGAGCTCAGGAACGGTCATTATCTTGTCCCGAGCGGGCTTCGACAGCCAGTCGACGAATTGTCTCTTCATTTTCCTTTTCGCGCCCTTGCGCACGGGACCACCGACATAATTCGCGGCTTCGTCGAACAACGCGACGTACGGCTCCCATTCTTCGGCAGGCGTCCTGCCCTTGAATTTGCCGATTGCTTCCTGCGCTATCCTGAGGCGCACGTAAAGCGAAGTGGCGCGTGACAAATCGAGCGCGGAACGGTCTGCGGCATGCCCGAGCGAGCGCACCGCTTCGGCTTGAGTCGGATAGGTAACGAGAATATCCCCGCCGTCGGTGCGGGTAATTGAAACCGCCCCGTCCCTATGAAAAACAAGGCGATTCCAGAATGATTTGATTCCTTTTCTCGGCGTGCCGAACCTCGAAACGCCCTTGGAAAGGCTCACGCGAATCCCGCCCTCTTGGATAGATGGTCGGGAAGCGTCAGGGGTTCGAAAGGCTTGTTCCTGCACTCGTTGCGCACGAACGCGGCGAGCTCGTCGGGGGAGAGCATCTCGTTATTGCCGGTAGAGCGCACGCGCACGTTCATCTTTCCCGCAGCCTGCTCCTTGTCGCCCACTACGGCGACGAACGGAACCCAGTCCGTCCCGGCCTCGCGCATCTTCTTCTGCAGGGTTTCCGAACGGTCATCGAAGTCGATGCGAACCCCGGCGTCCTGAACCGCAGTCAAAACTTTTTCGCAATAGGCATTATTCTTGTCCGAAACGGGAACTATCCGCACCTGCGTGGGCGACAGCCACGTCGGGAACGACGGCGCCTTTCCTTCGGAGATTTTGCGCGCCTCGTTCTCAAGCAGGGCGTAAATGACGCGTTCGACGCTTCCGCTTATCGAAGCGTGCATCAGCACGGGCCTTTTCTTGGAGCCGTCCTCGTCAACGTAGTTGATGTCGTAGGTGTCGGCGTTTTCGACGTCTATCTGCACCGTAGAGAGGGCGCTAGCCTTGTCGAGGCAGTCCACGAAGTTGAACTCGAATTTCGTTATGAAGTAGGCGTAGCGCTCGTCGAATATCTCGAGCAAAACGGGTTTGCCCAGATGCTTCGCGAGCGACGCGTACCAGTCGCGGTTCTCCTCGAAGAAGTCCTTCTGCGCCCTGAAGCCCGCCTCGAACGGCAGCTTCAGCGAGGAAAGCCAGTCAAACGAAAGCCTGAACTGGGATTCGAACTCGGTTTTTGCTCCGTCCAAGTCCTTCGTGAACGTGTGCATATCCGGCATAGTCAGCGCGCGCACGCGCTTCAGTCCCGCGAGTTCGCCGCTCTGCTCGCGCCTGAACGAATAACGGGTAAGCTCGAACATCTTCATCGGAAGATTTTTGTAGGAAATCGTCATGTCGTGCGCGATCAGGAACTGCCCGAAGCATGCGGCGAAGCGGAGGAAAAACTCCTTCTCGTCGCTTTTCACTACGTACTGCCGCGCCGGGAAGCGGGCGAGGTACTTCTTCAGGGAAGGATGCTGGTAATCGTACATCAGCGGTGTCTCCACCTCCATCGCGCCGTACGCGGTGCAGTACGCCGTTATGTCGCGCTCTATCAGTTTTTTCATGAGCCTGCCGTCGGGAAGCCAACGGAAGTTGCCCGCATCGCTTCCTGGTTCGTAGCCCGCAATGTGGTGCTCGCGCATGAGCGCGATGTGCGGCGGCTCCGTGGCGTAGGTGCGCACCTTCCTGATTTCATAGTCTGCGAATTTCTTCAGGTTCGTGTGATTGCCGTAGGAGAACTGCGCAGCGTCGTGAACCTGGCCGTCGGGAGTCAGGATGTAGAAGCGGCTCTTGACTGTTGCCTCTTTTTTCAGCGCGTCCGGCGTCGCATCTTCCTTTTTCTCGGAAACGCCGATTTCGGAGGTTATGGTTTTGCTGAGCTCCGCCATCGGGTGCCCCTTGCATTTAAGCTCGAATTCCTTGTAATAGCCGAACGGCGCCTGCGAAACCTGCGCGAACACCGCGCACTCGTCCGCGAACGCCTTCAACAGGCGCTGAGCCACGTCCGGCGACGACAAGTCGCTCGAAAGATGCGCATAGGGATAAACGAGAACGCGGGGCGCCTTTATTTCCTTCAGGTTTTTCTCAACAGTCGCTGCCGCCTTTTTGACAACCGCTTCGTCATCCCCTTTCTCAAAAGACGTGAGAACGAGCAGGACGTCCCTGACTTCAACTCCTTCCTTCTCCGCTGGAGTGAGCGCCGGCGCCGTTTTCAGCGCCTTGTCGCGCGGCTTGAAGCGCACGTAATCGCAATGCAGTTCCAGAATCCTCATCCGACACCAACCGGTAATATCAGAAACACGGAATTTATAAGGCGTTTGTCCCTATTATCCGATACTGCGATCGTGGTCTAACGGTATGATCTCAGCCCTCCAAGCTGAAGGCCCGGGTTCGACTCCCGGCGATCGCATGCCTACTTGATTGTTTGGCGGATTATCTCCTCGAGCCCCGGCTTCGTCTCCTCCCTCAGCTCGTATCCGACGCGCAGGATTTTCTTGTTAGTCGTCATGACGCGGTTCAAGTCAATCGGCGTTCCGCCCACGACTACGTCCGCATCGCTCGCGTCTATAGTCGCCTTTAGCTCGGAAACCTGCTTGTCGCCGTAGCCCATCGCGGGCAGCACGTCGTGGAGATGCGAATATTTCTGGAAAGTGCCTTTTATGGAGCCCACCGCAAAAGGACGCGGGTCGATTATTTCGGCTGCGCCCGCCTGCTTGGCCGCCACGAAGCCCGCGCCGTAGCCCATGCCGCCGTGCGTCACGGTCGGACCGTCCTCCACCACGAGCACGCGCTTTCCTTTAACGAGTTCGGGATGTTCGAGCGTCACTGGGGATGCGGCGAGGATTATCTTCGCGCGGGGATTCACGGAGGCGACGTTCTTCCTCACGGTTTCCACGTCTTCCGGTCTCGCCGTGTCCACCTTGTTGATGACGACTACGTCCGCAAGGCGCACGTTGGTTTCTCCGGGATGGTATCTCAGTTCGTGTCCGGGCCTGTGCGGGTCCGCGACGGTTATGTACAAATCGGATTTGTAGAACGAGAAGTCGTTGTTCCCGCCGTCCCATACTATTACATCGGCTTCCGTCTCCGCCTGCCTCAGAATCTTTTCGTAATCGACGCCGGCGTATATCACGTTTCCGCGATCGATATGCGGCTCGTATTCCTCGCGCTCTTCAATCGTGCACTTGTGCTTGTCCAAGTCGGAGTACGCCGCGAAACGCTGAACCGCCTGCTCGGCGAGGTTGCCGTAGGGCATCGGATGCCTGATTGCGGCGACGCGCTTGCCCATCTTTTTCAGTACCTCGCATACTCGGCGCGTAGTCTGGCTTTTTCCCGAACCCGTGCGCACCGCGCAGACGCTTATCAGAGGTTTGGTGGATTTCACCATCGTCGCGTTCGGACCGAGAAGAACGTAGTTCGCCCCCGCCGCCAAAACGGTGGAGCCGATGTGCATCACCTGCTCATGCGACAAATCGCTGTAGGAGAATACGACGTCGTCGACGCCGTGTTTCTTTATGAGTTCGGTGAGCCGAGCTTCGTCTTCAATCGGTATTCCATCCGGATATTCCTTGCCCGCGAGCTCGACCGGATATTTCCTGCCGGAGATGTCGGGAATCTGCGCCGCCGTGAACGCGACTACTTCGTAATCGGGATTGCCCCGGTAATAAGTATTGAAATTGTGGAAGTCCCTTCCAGCGGCGCCTACTATGATTACCTTCTTCTTTCCTGCCATAATGAGCCCACCTCTTCGGAAGTAGGACGCAAAGGTTTTTAAGATTTGGCGGCGGCTCGCGCCAAAGAAAACGACGTTTAGAAGGGAGGGGTTCGTACTCGTCGCAGGGGGGTATCAGAAATAGCCAGAAATGAAGGGGGACGGAGTCCCCCCTGCGTTTCGGCACGGGCTCGCCGCGATTCGAACGCGGGACCTACTGCTTTCCCAGCACCGCACGTTTTAGTGCAGGTTTTTGCCCGCAGGCAAAAAAGTGCCTAGGAGGCAGTCGCTCTATCCAGACTGAGCTACGAGCCCTTCGCTGAGAAGGATTTGGGCGCGTAGGTTTTAAATACATGAAGCGAACAGGTATATTCGATAGAAATGAAGGAAATCTCGAACAACACCCTCGGAATACTGGTTCTTTTTGCGATTACGGTTTCGCTTGCTGGCGTCTGGATGCTTCTCGGGCAGCCGTCGATACCGATAACCGGCTTCGCGGCTAACCCGTCGGGCAACGCGTCCGTCGAAGTGACCTCTACCTCGTCCATGTCATTCGTTGCGGGATACGCTGGCGCCGTATACAACCTAGAGAGGCCCGCCACTGGCAACACGACGAACGAAACCTGTGACGACAATCCGCGTCCGTTCGTTCTCATCAACGATGGAACCGATCCGCTCAACATAACCATCGACGCACGGTCATTCAACTTCACCGGAAGTTCGCAGGCGGCGTTCTGCGTGCAATACAACACCAGCTGCGCATGCGGAGGAATCCGCGCGCCAGCTGAAAACAGCTCGATGAAGCGCGTATACAACTCAACCTACGCGTGGACTACGCTCGCTACGGCATACGGCTACACGCATTCCGCGGCGGGTCCGGAAATCTACTACCTGAATTACACGGACACAACCGACACCGCGATGATAGACGTGAACATGACGATTTCCTGGGACGAGAGCACGGGAACGAAACAATCAACATTCACATTCACGGGAACGGCGACGCAGACCTGAGTTTTCGCCATATTTAATAACAGAATGCCGCAGATAATATCGTGGTTCAATTGGACGAAACAAAAAGCATGATAGTTTTTCTCGTCGCAGTTCTTCTGGTTGTTTCGGTTGCGAGCACGTGGCTCGTTCTTTCAAATTTCTACCACCCGCCGAGCAGGAATCCCGGTGCGCTTACGGGGCAGGTGACCGTCAGGATAACACCCGCCAAGAGCGACATAAACAGGGGAGTTGTTTCGGTGAACGTCCTTCCGCCAGAGGGTAACAGCACATGAAGGAAATAACCAACAACACGCTCGGACTGCTTATAGCGATATCGATGGTTGTTTCGCTCGCAGGAGTCTGGCTCATGATGAACCAGCCGACCGTTCCGATAACCGGCTTCGCGGCTAACCCGTCGGGCAACGCGTCGGTTACAGTCACGTCAGCGACGTCCATATCGTTCGTTTCGGGATACAGCGGACCCGTTTACTCGATACCCAGGCCCGCCACGGGAAACACGACGAACGACACGACAGACGACAACCCGCGGCCCTTCGTCATTCAGAACGACGGAACCGATCCCGTGAACATAACTATAGACGCGACGTCCTTCAATTTCACCGGCGGCTCCGCGGCGCAGTTCTGCGTGCAGTACAACAACACGTACTGCGCGCCGGGAGGCGTGCGCGCGCCAGCACAGAACAGCTCGATGAAGCGCGTATACAACGGAACCTACCAGTGGACTACGCTCGCGAACGCATACGGCTACACGCATTCGGCGACGGAACCCGAAATCTACTACCTGAACTACACGCCCACGACCAGCACTGCGATGATAGACATCAACATGAGCGTGTCAAGCGATGAGAGCACGGGCACGAAGCAGTCCACTTTCACGTTTACCGCAACCGCGACCACAACCTAGGCGGCGCGCCGCACGAACGCTTTTAATACTCTTTCGCGTTATTCATGCGGTGATGGGTTTGGCTCGGCTTTCCGTATTCCTGCTCGCTTTCGCGTTCTTTTCTCTCGCCTCCGCCTTGGGCATCAGCCATCAGGGGCTCGTCAACATCGATTACACGCCTGGATTCAACGAGAGCTACGGATACGCGGCGGTTAACGGCGCGGGAAACGAGGACGTTGCGTTCGCGCGCTACGTATGCGGGGAACTGAGCCCGTACGTGAATCTTAATCCCGAAGCCGGCGAACAGATACTCGTCCAAAAGGACTGCAACGCCATCTCGTCGGGCGTAACCGCGATTCCGATTCCGCACGTGCTTCCGGGAGGCGGAATCAAATACTTCTCCTATACGGTGTCGCTTCCGCAGGCTACGCCTTCGGACCTCAAGCCCGGCATCAACCAGGCGTTCCTCGGTTTCATGCAGGTAGTTTCGAGCACGGGCGCCATAGGCGGACGCGTGGCGGTGCAGATTCCGATTACCGTTTACGTCCCATATCCAGGAAAGTACGTAGAACTGGAACTCACGGCGGCGAACGCGAAGAAGGGCGAACCCATTGCGTTCAGCCTGCGCGCCGAGAACAAGGGCACCGAAACAGTCACAGCGCACGCGACTATAAAGATTTACGATTCCAAGAACGCCGAACTGAAGACGCTAGACGCGGGTTCGGCGGAAATCGGTTCCAAGAACTCCTCGACGTTCACCGCATCCCTCGACACTGCCGACATGGAGGCGGCATCGTACAAGGCGAAGGCATCGGTTGAATACGGCGGAAGTGCGCCCGCAACCGCCGAAGCTACGTTCAAGGTAGGCGAGCTTGCCGCGACGGTAAATATCACGAACATTGAAAACGCCTACGTCGGTAAGACGGCGAAGATATACGTAGAGGCGGAGAGCATGTGGGGCGATCCGATAGAAAACGCGTACGTCGAAATAACCGCGCAGAAGGACGACAACGTCTACGGTCCCTTCAAGACGCCTTCGGAAACGCTTCCCGCATGGGGCAAGAAGCAGTTCTCGGCGGTGTACTGGGACGTGCCCTCGAACGGCCGCTTCCTCATGAACGCGACGCTCCACTACGACGATAAAACCGCAGTCGCGAGCAGAACCGTCGACGTCACGGAGGCGACGCCGACGGAGGAGGCAACCGTTGAAGCAACTGCAACGCCTACTGCTCCGCAAGGAAGGGGAACCGACGTCATGCCCATCGTGCTCGGCATTCTCGCGATTTGCGTCCTGGGAGCTCTGCTATACTGGCTGCTTAAGCGCAAGCCAAAGGAGGACTTCGCGATTTCGCTCAACCTCAGCGGCACGAAACTTTCCGTCAGCATAGGCAACACAACCGACAAGGAAGGGAAAGCGAAGGGATTCGTCGAAATCCTGAACCAGCACGGCTCCGCCGTGGCAACGGTGCCGCTTCCGGAGGCGGCGATTCCCGCGTTCGGCACGAAGACGATTACGGCGTCGCTGGATTCCGTTCCGCTCGAGGCGGGAAGCTACACTCTAAAGGTGGCTCTGGGCATAAACGGCAAAAAACATGAAGCAACCCAGCCGCTCGCGGTTTCGTAGGTGAAAACGTTGGTTGCGAAAAAACGTCTTTCGTTCGGACGGAAGTTTCCGATACGCACCGCCGCGGCGATAGTTCTCTGCCTCGGAATAATCGCCACCTCGTTGATTTTCGCCTACGCGCACGCGTGGGACGAGGAAGTGCGGGTGGCGATGCACCTGAACGTCTCGGACAACGCGCGCACCATGGGCTTCAACGTCGGCACCGACGCGTTATGGTTCGGACGCGTCCCGCCGGGCGCTGCCGGCAGCAGGGACCTTACAGTGGCGAACCATTTCGCCTATCCCCGCGACGTTGAAATCCGCGCCGAAGGAAACATAACGCAATGGATTACCGCGGCGCCGTCGTCGTTCTCGCTCAACCCCAACGAGGGGCAAATCGTCGACGTTTCCGTGGAAGTGCCGCGCAACGCTACGCCCGCCGAATACGACGGCACGCTCATAATACTTTTCAGGAGGCAGTTCCCGTGACGGTTGTTTCGAAGCTCTCGCTGTACTCGCTGGCGTTCATCGCATTGTTCTGCGCGTGGACTGCCACGCTGCCGCAGGAGCCGCAGCACACGAAACAAGCGTCCGTGACGCTGTTCGCAGTTACGTCCATACGCTTCTATCCAGGCTACGAAACGGTGTTTTTCGCGAACTTCGGCCGTTCAGGCACCAGAAACAGGACGAACGACACTACGGACGATAGTCCGCTTCCTTTCGCAATAGAAAATGACGGCGTCAACGACACCAAACCCGGACAATGCGTGAACATAACCATAGCCGCAAGCAACGACCTCGCGTTCGCGGACGACTACTCGAACATGACAATCTGTGTTCCTATTGATGCGGGGGGCACCGACTGCGGAACGCGGCGTGCGCCCGCACTCGCGAATTCGTTCTATAACACGTATAACGGCATAACCTCGTGGACGACGATAAGGAACGGAAGAAGCGCTCCCGCGACAGCCGACATCTACGGGTTAAGACCCAGAAACTCCTCGGACGTGCAGGGCGGAACCTTCCTGATAGACGTGAATACGACTATAGGAATAAATGAAAGCATCGGCTACCATAACGTAACGCTCACGGTTACTGCAACCGCCACCGGCAACTGGAACAGCGGCACGAACATCTGCAAACTATGAGTGCTTCCTGCCCATGTCGTCGTCGATTTTCTGCATCTCGTCAATCAGCTTCTTCAGCTGCCGCGTCTCCATCAGCACCAGGATGAGCAGCGCCAGCATGGCGATGTTGAAGAAGAACAGGAGCTCAAGCACGTTCACGTCGAATCCGAAGAGATACATGATGCGATTACGCCTTCCCCTCTTTTAAATCTTATCCGACGACTACGGTTTTCGTGCGCTGGTCCATAAGCCGGAAGGGCATGTCCCCGCCGCGCACCTGAACGCGCACCACGTAGGCGCCGTCCTGGAACAGCGGAACGTCGTGCATGTAATGCGCGTCGCTCGATATGTCCGCGAAAACGTTGCGCTCGCCCGATGTCACCTCAATCTCGACGAAGGACGAGGGTTCGGAGTTTATGGCGTCTATGCGGAGGCTGCCTACTGGCGGCACTCCCGCCAGGAAAGCGCTCAACGCCGAGGGTTCTGCCTGCGGCTCGTAGAACGCGCACACCGAAATCGCATCCCTGTTGAGCATTACCGTCTTGGAAACATCCTCCGCGACTCCCGAAGCCGAAAGAATTGCGGCGACTTCGAATTCGATTTCCGTTCTGCCGTAGGCATTAACGTGGAAGGTTTGCTGCGCCTGCGCGCCGGCGCGGATAACGCCGAGGGAGCGCGTCTCACCGAGAACTGAAAGCGCCGCGTTGGACAAATCATTCTCGTCATTGTTCGTCACCGTCACGACGGCGTCGAACGACGAGCATCTGTCAACCCCCGAAGGAACGTCGAGCGAAAGCGCGATTTCGGAAGGAGGAACAGTTGAAGCAGTCGGAGAAGCGGATGGCGTCGGGGTTCCGCCTGCGGCTGGCGAAGCTGAAGGCGTTGCGGTTGGCGCGGGCTTCTCTCCGGCAGGACTCGGCGAAGGAGACGGCGAAGCGGCCGCGAGCCCTCCGCCTCCGGGAGCGAACGGATTGCCGCTTGGCGTCGCGGTAGGCGTCGGAGTCGCGGCGCAAACCGACAGGTCGCCGTCATGGACGCACACGCTCGCGTTTCCCGAAACAACCCCGCCCGCAATCCTGGGCGCCTTGGCGTTCAGCAGCGCAAAGCCGATGACGACGCTCCAACACAGTATCCAGAGAACGAGAAATGCGGCGATTACGTTCCGATTCACGTAAAAATCTGCGCGAAACCGAATTTAAGGCAGAAGGTTGGGGAAAAAATAGGGTATTTATTCGCCGCCAGAAAAACATTTTCAGGTGATGGAATGAAAGGGGAGAAAAAGCTTTTCGCAGTCGGCGCAGCCGCATTGGTCCTGCTTCTGCTCGTCGGTTTCGCGTTTTTGCAGAAACAGCAGCCGCAGAGCATGAAGGTAAACTGGAACATGGGCGAAGCCTACGCGGCGCAGTCCGACGCGCCTTCGTCCGTGGAAGTAACTGCTTACCAGGCAACCCAGTCGTATTGGTATTTTAACAGCGGACTGGGGCTCGTGAAGGAGCGCCGTTCCGTGCCGTTGACGCAGGGCACTAATTCGATTTCGTTGCAGGGAGTCGCGCAGCAGATTGACGCGACGAGCATCCACGTAGCGGATTTGACGGACGCGAACGCGCAGGCGCTGGAACAGAACTACCAGTACGACCTAGTGAGCCAGTACGCCCTGCTCGAAAAATACGTCGGAAAGCAGATTTATGTAACCGCGAACAACCGCACCATCATGGGCACGCTCCTGAGCACCGCGGACGGCTTGGTGCTGCAGACTTCCAACGGCATAATCGCGCTGCGCGACTATTCGCAGGTGGAATTCCCGTCGCTTCCCGAGGGATTGCTTACGAAGCCCACCATTTCGCTGCTGCTCGGAACGCAGAAGCCGGGAACGCACGACATAGAGCTTTCATATCTCACGCACGGAATAACGTGGGAGGCGGACTACGTCGCCATCGCCAACCCGGACGACACGCTCATGGATTTGCAGGGCTGGGTTTCCGTGCAGAACAACGCGGGAGCGACGTTCAAGGATGCCAAGCTCAAGCTCGTAGCAGGAGACATCCACATGGCCGAGAACAACGCGCCGACGTACTACGACAACATGCTGAAGTCGACGCGGTCTTATTCGGAAGGCGCGGGCGCAGCACCCATGGCGGTGAGCACGCCCCAGCCGCAGTTCTCGACGCAGAACGTGTTCGAGTACAACCTCTACACGCTCGAACGCCCGACTACGCTGAACGACCAGGAGACCAAGCAAATAGAACTGATGAACGCGCATTCGATTCCCGTCGAGAAGCAGTACGTCTACCAGCCGTCCCAGTCGTCGAGCATACAGACGAAGCTCGTGTTCAAGAACTCGGGTGACGGGCTCGGAGTCGCGCTGCCCGCGGGAAAGGTGCGCGTGATGAAGCCCGATTCCGACGGCCAGCTGCAGTTCCTCGGCGAGGACATGATAAGCCACACGCCCAAAGAAGGCGAGATCCGCCTCTTCGTCGGGAACGCGATGGACATAACCGCGGAGAAAACCACGACGAACCAGCGCCAGATGGGCTCGTGCAGCGACGAGTACACATACACGGTTAAGCTGACGAATCGCAAGGATTCGGCCGTCACCGTCAAGTACGTGGAAGACTCGCTCTGGGGAACGTGGGAAATCCGCAGCGAGACGCTGAAGCACGAGAAGAAGGACGCGCACACTGCGTCGTGGATGATAAGCGTGCCCGCGAACGGCGTCGCTACGCTCGACTACACCGTATTCCAGACGTGGTGCTAAGCGCCACGTTTACTTTTCTTTTTCCCTTCTTCTTTTTTGTTTTTACCGAAATACCAGTAGGCGGCACCTGCGAGAACCGCAACTGCGGCTACGCCCAGATACAGCCCCGAATTGTCCTGCGCAGGCGCGGCTATAGGCGCGGGAGTAGGCGTCGCTATTGACGTGGGAACAGGCGTCGCGGTTGCCACGGTAGGCTGCGCGGTTGCGCGCGGCGTGGCGGAGGGAGACGGAATCTCCGACGGCGTCGCGCTCGGCACTGACGGCGCGGCGAAAATCGCCTGCGACTTGTAGCAGGCGTCGAAAATTTTCGCGAACACCGCGTTTATTTGCTCGTTCGTAGTGCCTTCGGTGAGATAGGCGACGATGTTGTGCTGCGCGCCGTCGATGCTGCAGGAATACCTTATCTTCTGTATGTAAGCCCCGTACATGCCCGGCGTTTCAACGAGCTGGACGGATTCGTTCAGGACGCGCTGCCCGACGATGTAGCGCTCCTTCTCGACGTCCACGGTATCGGTCGTGAGAATCTTGTAGAACGAGAAATAATACGGCATGTAAATCGGGTTGCCGTTGATGAACGACTGCTTCTGCTCGCGCACCGTGTCGCTGTCGTACTTGACGTACGCGGCGACGTCCTCGGTTTTCGTGAAAACAGGCGCGGTTCCGAAGTATTTCGCCAGCTCGGACTGAAGCAGGCTGCGAAGCGTTTCCGCGCTGGGATAAACCGCCTTTATGGAAACCGAACCGCTGCATTTTGCGTCGCTCGCTTCCGCAGTGGCGAGGAATGTCGTGGCGTTCTGAACCGCGGGATAGGCGCAGAGCCTGGAAGCGTACACGTTGCCGGTTATCCGCGCGACGTCGACGCTTTGCCCGGCATCGGAGGCGCTGCACGCGATCGTCGCCGATGTAACGTCATCGGGCAGCCCAGTGAAATAGGCGCGGACCTGCGAATTGAACGGGCCGTACGTCGCGCCGCCCGTCATCTCGACCCTGCACGTCGCCGCGGCTGCGAACGCGGACATAGCCACGACGGCGAACGCAAACATCCAACTGAGCTTTACCATGCAAACATCCCCCCATACGATAAACGAAAAGCGATTTATAAATCATAGGAGTTGCTTTAGCGTATGCCCGACAGGGAGCTCAAGGCTGCAGCGATAGTGCTAGTGCTCGTAATCGGAATCGCCGCGTTCCTTCTGTCACAGCAGAACGCGCCCGTCAAAAAGGCGCCCGTGAATCTTTCAAGCCCGCTGCAGCCGCGCGAAAACGTTTCCGTCGGGCGCTTCTCCGCGTCGGTGGCGCAGGATTACTGGACGAACGACGCGGGACACAAGGTGGAGTCCGCGCTGGTGAAAAACGAGGGCGGTGATTTGCTGGAAGCGGGATGGACCACGATTCTTCCGTCCGACGACGAAAACGACCCCAATTCAATCGTATTCAGCACGAAGCCTCCGCAAACCGAATCGTACGCTTTCCTGTCGCAGGCGCCGCAGCCGCTCATAAAGTACGTCTCGCTGAGACTGAACCCGCAGGAAGCGGTGGAAAAAACCATAGAATACCTCCGCGCCAACAGGAATCCCGAACGCTCGCCGGTTTATTTCCTTACCGCGCCT
>CABMDO010000020.1 GCA_902384935.1 Candidatus Norongarragalina meridionalis | reverse complement strand
GTTCAACCAGCGCTGCAACAGGCGGCATCGTCGTGGCGCTAGGCTGCTCGGAAGGCAGTGCAGTCGCAGTCGGCTGCTCGCTCGTCGGTACTGGGCTTCCCTCGCCGGTGCACGTCCAGCACGTCAATCCGCTGTATTCGGGCATGCACGCTCCTGTAGTGGATTGCCACGTTCCGCTGCAAAGCGGGAATTCCGGTTCTCCGTATGAGCACATGTTCTGCGGTTCGCACAGCGCCAGCAGGCTCGCCTTGCTCGCTCCCGCCCCGCTTACCCCGGTCGGCGCGTAAGAGAACGTGTTGTTCTCAAGCACGCAAACTCCGTTGCACGTAACGCCCTTTCCGGGTTTGAACGCGATGGTGTTCATCTTCACGATATTGCCGCCGCCGACTGCGAGGTTGCCGCCCGCTATTGTAATGCCCGCGGAGTCGGGGATCGTCAATCCCTCGACCGTGTTTCCGGAACCCTCGATTGAAATCGTCACGCCCGCCCCGAAGTGCACTCCCTTCGCGGTGTTGCCGTTCCCAAGCCGAAGGACGGCGTTGTCCTCGGTGAACGTGGTTCCGTCGAAGACGTTGTTGTCGAACGTGTTTCCGATAGCTGTGCCCCCGTTCAGAGTCGCCTGGGCTCCACCGAAATCCACCCCGTCGAACTTGTTGTTGTTCGCCCCACCTTCGATGTAAAGTTCGGTTCGGACATAACCGCCGGATATTGAGTTGCTGCTTCCATGTACGTTAAACTTTCCGTTAATCTCATTGTCGTTGAAACTGATCCGTTCGACCGTAGATTCGACATAAATTTGCATTTCAGTCCCTATAATGTGGTTTCCAGATATCTCGCTGTTTATTAGTTGTTTGATATACATTCCCATACTGCTGCTTAGCGTGTTGTTGATAACCGAGACTCCGTGTGCGGGATTAGTATCGTCCTTTCCATATACGCTAAGATCATACTGAGTCCCGCTTCCAATGAGTTCATTACCAATTACGCTCGTGCCGTTGGCATTGCTCAGCGTCAGTCCCCTCCGATTTCCGCTGAAGTGATTCCCTTCGATTATAGCGTTTTCTGCTTTTACGTACAATCCCTGCGTCTCTATCGAGCCGCTTGAGGCTCCGCATGCGCTGAGGAAACTATCGCGCATTTCGAAAGTCGCAGTTTCATTGACTAGGAAAGTATACTTATGCGCATTTGCTGAAGTTATATTGGAAGCGTCGAATATTTGCATCGCACCACCAGGCTTAACCCAAATACTGGCGCTGCCATCAGAAGTACCGTCCATCAGGAGCGTCGTTCCGTTGAGAATGAGGGTTCCGCCGTTGACGGTTACGGAAGGCGTCTGGATTGTCCTGCCGCTGAGGTCTAATGTTTGCCCAGCGTTGACGGTTATGCCCTTGGGCATCTGCTCGGCAACAGCTGCCGCCGCAACGAGCGTAGAAGTCGCAATCAAATAGAGCAATAATCTTCCGAGATTCATTCCAACTCCTCCGTGAAAACTCACGAAGGGGCTACTGCCCGTTTATATAAAAAGGTAGCGAAAAAGAGAAAAAAGAAGAAGAAATTTAACGTCTGGTCTGCTTTGTCTTGAGAACTGATGCAGTTCTTCCAGCCAATACGTCGATATAGCTATCTAGATAGCCTACGAACGGAATGCCTACCGACGTATAATCGGGCGCGGCTATGGCCGTGGAACGTCTAGTGCCGTATCCGCCCCAATCAACATAGATGTGCGCCTGCGGCGAGCTTCCCGACTGCTGTCCCGAATGCAGTATCGGCGGGCAGCCGTAAGTGACCCACTGCGTTCCGCCTTGCGTGTAGTTTCCGTCAACAAGCGTGATTGACGACGCGTAATGCCAGGAATATAGCGGTCCCTGCGGAACCATCCTCGAGGTCCTGCCCGGAACACTGTTAAGCGTCCCGTAGCCGCCGTTTATGCCATTGACATCCGTGAACTGCTCGTAGCAGTAAAGCGTTGCGGGATAGGGCGGGCTATAGGTGAACTGGTGGAGTTCAATCTTGAACATTCTTCCGGCGGATGGATGTCCGCTTGGTCCAATGGAGTAAATCCAACCATAGTTGCTGCCGCTGATGCAAAGCCAGGTGTCGTAAGTCCAGGACCCAGAAGGCATGCTGTGTTGTTCCCAACAGTTTTGTGCGGAAACAAGCGTGGCTGTGGCTAAAAATGCGAAAATTATGAAGCTTACCTTCACACAATCACCCATTTAATTCGGCTTTCGGCGCTTATAACCCTTGCGAAGTGGTTGCAGAACAGATCATCTGCGCCTGGCCTTTATTGCGGATGTAGCTTGTGATCTGGATTTACTCGCCATGGTGCCGTATCCGCCCCAGTCCACACCGATCTGCACTTGCTGAGTGTCCCCGATTTGTTGATGAGCGGCGTTTATTATCGGCGGGCAGCCGTAAGTGACCCACTGCGTTCCGCCTTGCGTGTAGTTTCCGTCAACAAGCGTAATCTGATAACCCGTGTACATCCACCAGTAATTCCCTGAAACGCCCATGCGCTTATAGCACTTCAGAGTCGCCGGATACGGATTAGCGTATTGAAATCCAAGCAGGTAAACGCGCCAAGCGCTGCTCGAGTTCTGCGGATTAGTGGTTTCAATCTGCCCGTGTAGCATCATCGAGAACGGCCCCCACTCGGTGGGACTGTGATAATACATGCCGACAACCTGCGAGGAGTTGCAGATCCAGGCAGAATACGTCCACTGGCCGTTTGGCATACTCTGGATGTCCCAACACGAAGCGGACGCGAACGACGCGATAGCCACGAAAACAAGACCGAAAACGATGCTCTTAAGATTCATCGCGACACCTCGTAAATACCTCGGATTCATCGTATATAAATGTTACTTTTTAGTAGTTACACTTGCGTAGTAACAAAAAGGCGTCGGGATGAATAGCATGCCTCCGCTTGCAGGCTTATACCCTTACCTTTACATAAAAATACAAAATTTATAGAACATGTACGAGTAAATCATAGAAAACAAAACGGAAATTCGGCGCCTAGCCCTCCTCTGAAGCGCTTGCTATTCTGGGACGCGCGCGCCTAGCGCAACCTTTAAATGCGGCGCAAACGTGCTTCGTTCAACAAAAGGAGGTGGCATGATGCCGTCTAAGAAGAAAAGCGTGGATGCGAAGAATATAGCGAAAACGACCGTTGGCGACAAGAGCATCGGCGAGTATTGGGAAATCGCGAAGCTGCCGGTTTACGTTTCAATCGGCCTGAGCGTGCTCTCGTTCCTGCTTGTTTTCGGAATGGGCGCCGTCGGCCTCGGCATAACCGCGCTTATCGGCTTGGTGGCTCTTGCAGTGTGGCTCTGGCTTGGCTGGAGAGCCGTGAAGGAATTCGGATGCGACCTTAAGTCGGCCGCAATCGCAGGCGCAGTCGGAGGCGTTATTTCCGGCATCGTGGGCGCGGTGATAACCGTTGTGGAATTTTCCGCGCTGCCCGGAATGATGGCGGGAGCTTACGGAGCCGCCTATGCCACGATGGCAGGCGCTGCCATAGTGACGTCGGCGATAATGGCGCCGATAATGGGCGCAATCATGGGCGCGATCCTGTCGCTAGTCGGCGCGTTCCTCGCGCAGAACATGAAGTAAACTAAAAAGTGGGGCTTTCTTTTCGCGCCCCCGTTCTCTTTTTTGTTCTTTCCGTTTCCTAGAGTCTATACGCTTCGTCATGGTGCCTCAAGGAATGGAAAAAGACGAACCTTTTTTCCTTGTAAACCCTAAACGTCAAAACGAAGTTTCCGATGTGTACCCTTTTGAATTCCTCGAGGGGTTTTCTGAGGTTCTTGTAGCCGTCTATAGTTTCCTCGTCCCGCGAAACTATTTCTCCTATTTTCTTCTTGACTCTTTCGACAAGCGCCTTGTCCTTCGAACTCCTTACCCATTCCCTTAGTTCGTCAGACAAATCGAAGTCGAACAAGGCATCACAACTCTTCGAGTTCCTTCAGAGTCATCTTTCTCTTGAAGTTGTATTTTCGCTCCCATTCGGCGGTGTCCTTTAGGACATGTCTGGCGACTTCGGGATTGATTTCGGGTTCAATGATTTTGGGTCCAAATTCGCGTATTATGCGGTTGGCTGCCTCGGACTTGTTGGGTAATCCGTAAACCGCCTTGGTTACTTCTAGGATGCGGTTTGCATAGGCGTCGAGTCTTATATTCTGGGTTACGGTTTTCATAACAATCACTAACTATTACTAATAATTAGTTATTAAACGTTTCGCTAGAAAAGCTTGTGCATGCCCGGCTCCTCCTCGAGGAAGCCCATAGTTCTAGCGCTCGTAGGTGCGTTCGCGGCGGAGAACTTAAAATGATCCAACTGCGTTTTCATTTCTAACGGGAAAAGATTTCGGCGAATCAAATTTTTGTTGCCATTTCTTGCCAAAATTCTGAAGTTATCTACTTTATTTTTGCAAGTGTCCTGCTCAATGGTTCGTCCGTAAGAATTAGGCGTAGTCCTGTCTTGTAACATTTTTGTCCGAATCGTTTGGTGTCCTCTGTCGAGCCATAGTCGTACAGGCCTAAGCTGCGATAAATTAAAACCATTCCCGCCATTGTTTTAGAACGACGAAGGATGGATTCCGCTTCGGGCAGGCTTTCTCCCGCATAATTTTTCCAAAAAGCGCCCCACGCTCTCTCAAGCGTTCTAGTTGATAGATTTCTTTTAATGCCCGTAGATATGAGATCTCCCAGAAATTGCCCCACATCTCTAGATCGATCGCCATACATTACGTCTTGAAAATCTATTAAAAAAACATTCTTGCCATCCCATAGCAGGTTCTTCGGACTAAAATCCCCGTGAATAAGCGTCTTTTTAACTGTCGAGTGTTCGTCTATCCACTCCCGTATCTTATCCGATAGCGGTATGTTGCGAACACGGTTGCTGTGCCGCAGCGTTATTCTTTCAAATGTGCCCTGAATCCTTTCTTTTATTTCTATGCCCGGAATGCTTTCCACACCGTGAACATATCTTAAAAATGAGCCAATGTCCCCGCAAACGGGTACCAGCGTATCGTGTGGTCCTATGAAAAGCGGCCTATACCCCTCTAAAAACTTGGTTACAAGGACTCCCTCTTTTTCAGAATATCCGATGAGCGGAGGAACCCGTACCCTAGAATCTGGGGGCGTTATTTCCTGTAAAAAATTTATAATTCTCGCCTCTTTTGTTGCTAGGCTGCCCGAGAACGGAATCACCTTCAGTTGAGGATTAGCTCTAACGTATGGCAAGTACTTTTTGACAAATAAGTCCGTGACGTTTGTTTTTACCTGAAAGGACAGGTTGATATTGCCATCCTCAATTTCTCGTATCTGAGAACTAAGCGGTTCTTGTCCCGTCAGAGAATCCGCGCAAGACCTCAGCACGCGATCGACAAAAGAAAGATCCCCATATCTTGTTCTGAGTTTTTGAAGATGGTTTTTGTTTTTTTCAACCTGAAACGGATCAGTAAACGGGAGTAGCCCCCCGGTTTCAAAAACCTCCACCTTTTTTCCAGTCTTGCTAATCTTAAACTTGCCCGCGTCCTTTCCCCGAACATATTTGGTTTTCATATTCTCTCCCGAACATATTTATTCAGACTAATTAATAGCGTCAATTATCTAATTTAACCCTTATGTCATTAAATGCCGTTCCGCAGATATTCCCCTGTTCGTCTACTCCCGGGGATCTACCGCTTACTTTCCAATGCCTACCGTAATTGCCGAGACCCCCGATTATTTCGGGATCTTTAGTACCCAGCCGACCACCAAAAATCATAATTCTAGCATGGGCTTCGATGGGTTTAGTGTTATTTAGTGCCCAAGGTAAACTTACAGGTATGCTGTGTGTACTATCGATAAACGGTTGAATGATCCAAGGCTCCCCGCGAATCTTGATTCTTCCTTCTATGAATTCCAAAATCCGTAGCGCAGAACTCCTAGAGCCAGAAAGACGGAATACCCCCTTCCCGTCACTATAAAATTCTCCAGTCCCGGCTCCGCATTTCAGCACCAGGGCTTTTCTAAGAGAGGTTGGAAGATCTGCTAACCGGGCAATTGATTGTACGTCTAATAGTTCGTCTCTTAATGGATGTTCCAAATTGGCTGATATTAGGCTTAGATCTAGATGCGAATCACTTAGCAGGGCGGTCGGAATTATGATGTCTCTCAACCGGTCGCTGAATAGCGCCCTATACTCCTTCACGAACGGAAGAGACAACCCCCATTTTTGTCGATATATGTAATTTAGCGGTGTTTCGATCCATATTTTCCCCTCAAGTGTTGCCTGCGCTAGCCCGATCAGTCTTTTTTTAGGTAAAAATTGAGTAAATCCCTGCCCGTTGATAAAATCTATTTCGTGCGATTTATTTTTGTCGTCTATTGCAAAATAAACGTTATTCCTTTCGATTATTCTTCGGTGTGACTCTCTTCGTTCGATTGGAATATACGTCAATCCTCGGTCTCGGTATGCTCTTTCAAGATAAGCTTCTCCATTAAGCCAGACGTCCCGCACTAGGTTAACCGCAACCGTTTGGTTATTGTTACCCGCCTGTACGATTACGTTGTAAAAGCTCTCCGTGGGCATGCCCAAGTATTCGTTTTTGGCGTCTGACGGAATAGCCTTCGAATAGGCGTCACTTATCCCGAAAAACAACCCTGGACCGCCAGTTTTCCATTGAATTTCTGCGATACTTCGCTTACTTCCTAAACAGACATAGTCGACCCGACACAGACGCGGCTCTAAGCCGCCCGCTGAGCATAACCTGCTGGCCTCTATCTCCTCCGGGGCCATACCATACTCCGAATACTCCCTTATCCAGGGCGGAGCTTCGCCAGCTACGGACTTGAGATAGAGGGTATTCCATGTGCTGTACAGCTTCCATAGTTCCTTTAAATCGTTAGAGATTTCATTTACTTCTGCGACTTCCAATAGTGTGGACGATGGCGTCAATAAAGAATTATACTCCGTGCCCATTCCATATATTAGATTGTTCTCAACAAAAAAATTATACAGTTTTGTCAAAACGTTTTTATCGTAATGCCCGATGTCCATTGGGTCAGCTCGTATGGTCTAGGTGATAATTCTTTGTAAACTCATTAATGTACAAATTGGGGTAGTGTATTGGCGCCTCAATCAGAGTGACCCCCCCATGTCCGTCTGCCCTTTCGAGAGCAGGCTCAAATTCATCTAGGCTGTTGATTTTTATTCCAAGACAGCCGCACCCCTCGGCTATTTTAGCAAAGTTTACTGGATGCATGCGAACTGTGCTCGGATTTATTTTATTATGGCCCATCATTTGATATCTTTCAATTAACCCACTGCTTTTGTTACTGAACAGAACAACAGTCAATTTCAGCCCAATTCTCGCTGCCGTTTCTAGTTCGCCAATATTTGAAAGTAGGCCGCCATCCCCACAGATTACTACGACCTCTCGGGAAGGATTTGCTATTTTCGATCCGATTCCGAGGGGTATTCCTGTCCCAAAGGAGGACAGACCCGCCGACGTAACAAAATCTAACGGATTATTCGCTCTATAGAATAGGGCGGAGGTGTGTCTATGAAGGCCCACATCGTTTGCTAGAATGTAATCCGAAAAATGTTCGTTCAGAACGCTAAATATTTGATGAGGTAAAATTCCCGCCGCATGTTCTTTTCTATCCGACGCTAATTCCTTAAATTTGGATTTAAGTTTAGCAATGCCGTACGGTTCTTTGCCGCTAATTTCTGAAATATGGTCTTCGAGATACTGCAAACCCTCTCGCAGCGGGCCGACCGCGTCAATATCTGGTTTTACCTCTCTTGGCGTATTATTTGTAAAGGCGCACAGCCTAGCGATTTTCTTCGGATTTCCAGTTGTCCACAATTTAGGATAAAGATGCTCGACAAGATCATAGCCGACAAGCAGCAACATGTCTGGTTCATCAAATATGCTTTTAATTGCTGGGAAACCCAGTACCGAATCCATGTAGGGCGTAATTGCTCCATAGTAAAGCGGGTGTTCTGGAGGCAATACTCCCTTCGCAGAATAGGAACTCACTACTGGGACATTCAGTCCTTCCGCTATGTGCTTAATTCTGTTCCATTCGCCTACCCTGAGAGCTGCGTCCCCCACTACAATTAGCGGATTTCTTGACGATTCTATCATCTTGACGATATCCCTTAATTTTTCTTCATAATCAGAACATCGCATATCGTAAAACGATTCAACTGCAGATGGAGGTGTTACTTTGTTTGTGAGATTTTTTGCTTCAGAGGTAAGAATGTTTACGGGCAGACTGACGAACGAAGGACCAAACGGCTGCGTCATCGATGCACAAATTGCTTTCTCAAGTGTGCTTATCGTCTCGTTCGGGTCCCTTACCTCGTATGCAAATTTGGTTAGCGGTTTTACTACCGATATGTTGTCTACGCACTGGTGTGCATTGTTGAAATCGATTTCATCGGTCTCTAACTGGGCACCCAGCACGATTAAGGGGTATCGATCAAGCGCAGCCGTAGCAATTGGAGTTACGAGATTCGTTATGCCCGGGCCTATGGTTGCAAAACAAACCTGCGGAGAACGAGTGAACCTCGAAACCGCAATAGCCATGGTTCCCGCGCTCATTTCGTGTCTGGTTAGTACAAAGTTAATGTCGCAGTATTCCTCAAAAGAAATAGCACTAGCCTCTCTGCCAACAATGCCAAATATGTTTCTTACCCCTCTTGAGTATAGGTATCTTTGCAATTGTTCTGCTATTTTCATCTCAATCACCCGCAGTTCTCGATATTTCTTTGCTTGGGTTAATTTTCACGTACTCTTCCCGTTTCGGACCCACGCCCATGCCCGTAATTGGGCATGAAATGTGATGTTCTATTTGATTTAGCAAATTAGTTAGCGACTTGGGGACATCCGTCATATCCTTCATTTCAGTTATTGTTTCGTTGAAACCGGGCGAAAATTCTACTGCTGGCGTTACTTGCCCATATTCAAAACTAGAGCCGGGAACGTAATCTATTACCTTGTTTTCCAAGCGATATGCGCTTACCTGCGGAATTCCCTCTAGTTTTGTTCGGGAGAAATCCCTGAGCAAATCGCATTTATTTAAAAATAATTCGTCTACTCCATTCGTCCTGATAGCGTAGTTCAATTGAACAAGATCTAGCATCCCGATTCTTCTGGGTCTGCCCGTCGTAGCTCCGTACTCGTTCCCAAGTATTCTTAAAGCCCTGCCAATGTCAAAAAAATCATCCGATCTTAGAAGTTCGTTTACGTTTAGTTCTGCTTCAAAAGCCTTGTCGTGAGTATGCCCGTTCCCTTCCATGCAGTATGTCTCTGACGCCATTCCTCCGTATTCCGACGGGAATGGACCGTGTCCTACTCGCGACATAATCGCTTTCGCGACACCAATAGTTTTGCGGTGGTATCTTGGCGATAAGTCGCCGCCAACATAGGCGTATCCCGCCGCCGTATGACTCGAGGTGACATAGGGGACGGTTCCCTTTATTACGTCCAGCATAAATGACTGGGCGCCTTCGAATAATGCCCTAGCTCCGTTTCTGACTTTCTTGTCAACAAACAGCGTATCCCGTTCGACAAACGGAAGCACAACTGTCAGCGACTCTTTAAATCGCCGCATGCTCTCTTCTATGTCATAATTAATTCCGCTAAGGAGCCGAAGCGTTTCCGCGAGATTTTCCCTCACTTTTTTTATTGCAAAATCGTTATTGTGAATAAAATCTTCGATTTTAATATTGAGCAACCTGTTTCCGTTCATGCGGAGCGCCCGGTCCGCATATGCCGGGCCGATACCATTCTCCGTGGTTCCAATCGCTTTGTTGGTCAGCTTGTCAATAAGTATGTGATGCGGTTGGATAACTGACGTCTGACCCGAGATGTGGAGTCTATCACTCAGATCCACTCCCACCTTCTCGAGTTCCTTAATCTCAGCCACAAGCTTTTCGGGGTTTAGTACGCACCCGGAACCTATGTACAAAATCTTGTCTGGATAGAAGACTCCCGAAGGTATCTGATGCAGAGCTATTTTGTGTTTTTCTGTTTCAATCGTGTGTCCCGCATTGGGACCGCCATTAAATCGAGCGATAATGTCATAATCTCCTGCAATTAAATCTATGACCCTCGCTTTTCCCTCGTCACCAAATTGTAATCCTATCAGTACATCCGAATAGCCGTGCGACACAATCTATTTTGTGTTGTCTAGGTATAAATATTCGTGCGTCAACCTACTCGGCGCCTAGTCGTTTATGAATTCAGAATAGCTTGTGCATGCCCGGCTCCTCCTCGAGGAAGCTCATGGGCTCGCTTTCGGACGCTGGCGGAACCGAGGGCGCGCTTTCCCCTGACATCACCGTAGCCGCCCCGGTCATCCAGTCAAGCGCCTGCCCGATGCTCGGAGGGGCGCGGGCGTGCTCCAGCACGCGCTTCAACACTTCGGCGATGCGCTCCTGCACGAGCTCCTCGCTCGCGTTCCCCAAAATGACGCAGAAAAAGGCGAATTTGCCCTGCTCGATTTCGACGTCTATCATCTTCTCGTGTATCAGCGCGAGCGCGTCCGTATCCTCGTCGGCGCATTCGAAGTAAACGATTGCCGCGTCCGCCGAATTCTCGGAAAACGCTTTCTTTGCGCAAACTGGCGCCTTGAGTATGTCGGGCGCGGTGACGCGCACGAGTTCGACGTCCGCCTGCCCTTCGCATTCCTTGCCGGCAATCGCAAAGCCGTCGATTGTATTCGATGAGCAGTCGATGAATCCTATTTTCATGAAAAGCGGACTGCGGCGTTATTAATAAGCGCTACTTTTTCGGGGGTCTGACAAGCGTTGCGAGTCTTCTCTTTTTTTCGAGTTCGTCCAGCAGTTGGCTGACGGGCGCCATCAGCTTCCTTTTTTCCGTCTCGGAGAGTTCCGCTTCTTCCATCTCGTTTTTGAGCGCTTCCGCCGATTTGAGCACGCGCCTGTGCTCCCTGTCGTATACGGTCGTTATGTCCGCCCTGCCGTCCATTACCGCCCCGTAGGCGGCAAGCGCATGCAGGTAGCGTTCCTTTATCTCCGTCAGCGCCGCGGGATAGCGGATAACGGCGTAGAGTCTCGGACGCAGGTCGCCGATTGCGCGTCCCGCCGATTCTTCGTGATACGCCCCCAGTTCGCCTATGTTCGCGCTAAGCTCGTTTGCGCGTTTGACCATCGTGGCCGCGCTGTTCAACTGGTTTTTTCTTTTCAGGCGCTGCGCCTGAAACAGGAGCAGCCTGGCGTAAACGTGCTGTTTCTTTATGCCCTTGCCGGCGAGGCCTAGGGCGGCGCTGTGCAGAGCTTCGGAGTCGTCAATCGCCCTTCTTTTTACGCCCTCCAACGCGGAGACTTCCGATTTCAGGATTTTCAGCGTCTTCCTGTACAAATCGAAGTAGCCCGCCTCCCTCAGTGCAGTTTCGTCTGGCTTTGTAAGCGGGTCCATCATAGAAACCTTCTCTACGGCGCTCAGCACGCCGGGAAGATCGGCCATTAACCGGCGGTGGCTTTCAATCGCTTCGAAAACAGTATTCTTCTTCTCGTACAGCTGGTCGGTATTCGCTATGCGTTTCCGCATTTCCTCGACGGGATTGGGCATGGAAGTATTTGAGGGACACGCTTTTTAATGCCCCTTGCGAAATAGATGCGGCGGGACAGCGAGGGGGTTAGGGGTCCCTTATGCGCAAGCATTCGTTGAATCCCCTTAATACGACGCCGTAGCCGGGGG
This sequence comes from Candidatus Norongarragalina meridionalis, assembly GCA_902384935.1. GTDB lineage: Archaea > Micrarchaeota > Micrarchaeia > Norongarragalinales > Norongarragalinaceae > Norongarragalina > Norongarragalina meridionalis. The sequence goes on along the minus strand of CABMDO010000020.1, from coordinate 116,366 downwards.
CGGTCGGCTCGCAGCGTTCGGGCCCGGACAGTCGGCGACGACGCTTTGCCTCGCGTTACCCTCCGTTTTGCGAACCGAGCCAGGCCGGAAGGAGCAACTCTAAGCATTTCGGGGAGTGCTCGCGAGATACAAGGCCGAGCACGGGTTCGGATCACTCGCACGTTGCAAGCCGCACAAACTCGGTGGCCCGCCATGCGCTAAACAGTGTGATACTGAAAAAAGAGGTCGAGAAAAATGGCAGCGATAAAAACTGGAATGAAGTGCGTGAAAACCGCCGGAAGGCACGCCGGCGACAAGGTCGAAATCGTGAAACTCATCGACAAGAACTTCGTCGAAGTCAAGGACGCGAAGGGCAAGGCGAAGCGTTGCAACGTAGCGCACCTCGAGCCATGCTGATTCTTCAGGAATACGAGGGGAAAATCGGGAAAAAACCCGAGGAGCGGAGCATCGAAGAGCTGAGGGAATACGGAGTCCTTCCTCTCGATAAGCCGCGCGGCCCCACGTCGCACGAGACGAGCGCTTTCGCGAGAAAGCTGCTCGGCGCGAAGAAAAGCGGGCATTCGGGAACTCTCGACGCGGACGTTTCGGGCGTTCTCCCCGTATTGTTCGGGCACGCGTGCAAAATTTCGACGATTCTCACGAAGGAGGACAAGGAGTACGTCTGCATAATGCGCTTGGGAGCGACTGTGGCCGATGAGGAATTAAGGGAAGCGTTCTCCCGTTTCCGCGGACGCATATACCAGAAACCGCCGGAAGCGAGCGCAGTCGCAAAAAAACTGCGAATACGCAACGTTTATTCCTTGGACATTCTGGAAAGGGACGGCAAGGATATCCTATTCAAAGCCAAGGTGCAGCACGGCACCTACATCCGCAATATATGCTTCGACATCGGCGAAGTGCTCGGAGTCGGCGCGGAAATGTTCGAGCTCCGCAGAACGAAGTCGGGAGGCTTTTCCGAGAAGCAGGCGGTTACGCTTCAGGATTTTTCCGATAGGCTGTGGCTGGCGCAGGAATGCGGGAACGAAAAGCCGCTGCGCGAATGCCTTCTTCCGATGGAGCGCGCGTTGCATCTGCGCAAGATATTCGTCGACGACGGCGCTCTGAAGCCGCTGAGCAGCGGAGCGGACTTGGCGGTTCCCGGAATACTAAGACTCGACGACGACATCGCGCGCGGCGATTCCGTGCAACTTCTTTCGGACAAGGGCGAACTCGTGTGCATCGCCACGGCACTGATGAGCGCGAAGGAGATGCAGACGAAAAAGAACGGCGTGGCGTGCGACGTCGAGCGCGTGATAAGAAGTTTCGCGTGAGAGCCCGCTAGCGTTTAGTCCATTTTCTCGTCAGAAGCGGAATATCTTCCAGCGGAATTACCGCCATGCCGTGCCCCGTATCCCGTTCGTGCTCGGCGAGCTTGAATTCGACGATGATTCCCGCTTTTTTGCCGAAGAACGCCTGTTCCGTTTCCGCGAAAATAGCCTTTTCGGTTTCCTCCCTCCGTTTTCGCACCGTCATCCCCACGTCCCTCTCGAATTCCTCGCGTTTCTTTCCCTCGACGGCGAAGAACACGGACGTGGGTGAAACCCTTCGGCGGAATATCCCCAAATCGCTCGCGGTGTTCTCCAACAACCTCAAAGCTTCCCGGGGCATGAACCATTTAGAGAACGCAACCTTTTTAAACGTCAGACGGGGAAATATGGTAACGAGTTCGAGGAGCTCACTTTGCCGGATGCATGCCGCGCATGCATCGTGCAAGTTCTCGAAGCGGTTTTAAATGCGTTCGCGCATATCAATTCCGCGCCGGGATGGCAGAGTGGTAATGCGCACGCCTGGAACTGCTTGTAGGGTTGCCTGTAATACGGGCGTACCTCTTCAGACAGCGTGTGGCCGCAAGGCCTCCTGAGTTCGAAAGTTTCAGCAGCAATCGTGCTGGAAACTGAAAATCTCAGTCCCGGCGTTCCCGCTGCTTTCGCCGTATGCGTACGGCATAGGGAAGATGTGAAGATGGCAACGATTGAAAAAAAATTCGAAAAGAAGCCCTTTGAAAAGAAGGTGCCCGAGAAGCCCAAGCAGGGCCCGCCGCAGCACGCGAACGTGAAGCACAAGCACGCGGGCAAGGAAGGCAAGGACTTCAAGGGAATCGTGCGCATTCTCGGCAAGGACATCGAGGGGCACGTGCTTCTGAAGGACGGCCTGCGCAAGGTAAAGGGAATAGGGCAGAACCTCGGACTGATACTTAACAGGATAATCCGGCGCGAGATGGGTATCGATCCCGCGGACACGCTCGTCGGCAATTTGTCGGACGCGCAGATGTCGAATGTCGAGGAGATAATCAAGACGCCGCAGAAGCACGGCGTCAAGCCGCATTCGCTCAACCGTCCCCGCGACGTCGAAACCGCAGTGCCCGCGCATTTTCTTGCGTCCGACCTGTCGTTCACGCAGAGGCAGGACATCGAGCGCGAGAAGACCGTGCGCTCGTGGCGCGGATGGAGGCTGTCCATGGGCCAGCGCGTGCGCGGACAGCACTCGAGGACGACGGGACGCACCGGCATGAGCGTCGGAGTCCTCAAGAAGGCAATCAAGGCGCAGAAGGCTGCCGCGGCGACGTCCGCGCAGGAGAAGGGAGCGCCGAAAGAGGAGAAGAAAAAGTGATGCTGAATGGGTGACCCCCACAAGAAACGCAAACTCTACGAGAAGCCCAAGCGCCTATGGGACGCCAAGCGCATCGAAGAAGAGGGCGGGCTCAAGGAGGAGTACGGGCTCAAGAACTCGCGCGAAGTCTGGCGCATGAAGACGATTCTGCGCAAAATCCGGCGCGAGGCGAGGCGTTTGCTCTCGAAGAAGGGCGCGGGCGTGGACGAGCGCGCCGAGCGCCTGCTCAAGCGCGTGAAGTCCTTCCTTCTGAAGAAGCCGGACGCATCGCTCGACGACGTCCTCGCATTGACGACTAAGGACATACTCGAACGCAGGCTGCAAACAATCGTAGTGCGCAAGAAGATGGCGCTGACGATGAAGCAGTCGAGGCAGTACATAACGCACGGGCACGTCGCGATAGGCGAGCAAAAGGTTACCGCGCCGTCGTACCTCGTGAAATTCGGCGAGGAGGACGGCGTGCGCTGGCATTCGAAGCCGATTGGAATGATAAAAGAAGCTGAAGCGGTGAGCGAGAATGGCTGAAGAAGAAAAGAAGCACGAAACGCACGAACACGTAGCTCCGGCTCACCACGAAAAGAAGGAGGAAACCGAAGCGCCGAAGCACGAGCACAAGCACGAGGCGGTTCACGAAACGAAGGAAGAGCCGAAGGTTGAAGCGAAAACCGAAGCCAAACCCGCCGCTGCAGTCGCCGCCGCGCCGTTGCGCGAGGCGAAGCTCGTGAAGTCCGCGCCGCCCAGCGAGACGAAATGGGGCGTCGCGCACATATTCTCCTCGAAGAACGACACGATTATCACGATTACGGATTTGAGCGGTGCGGAAACGATATCCGTCGGAAGCGGCGGAATGATCGTCAAGAGCGATCGCGAGGAAGGCGGACCGTATGCGGCAATGCAGGCGGCGTTCCGCGCAGCCGACAAGGCGAAGGAAGCGGGTGTAACCGCGGTGCACGTGCGCGTGCGCGCTCCGGGCGGACACCATACAAAAACGCCGGGTTCGGGAGCGCAGGCGGCCATTCGCGCGCTCGCCCGCTCGGGAATCCGCATCGGCAAAATCGAAGACGTTACTCCGATTCCGACGGACACCACGAAGCGTCCGGGCGGAAAGCGTGGGAGGCGCGTGTAAATGCAAATCGGCGTACTGAAGGACGGCGGCTCTAGCGCGACGTTCGAGCTGAAGGACGTTTCCACTTCGTTCGTCAACGCGCTGAGGCGCGCCATAATCTCGGATTTGCCCGCGTTCGCGATAGACGAAATAGACATGCTCGAAAACACCAGCCCGCTGTTCAACGAATACGTCGCCGGACGCGTCGGACTCGTGCCGCTGACGTGGGAGGAGAACGCGTCGCCAGAGGCGCGCGTCCTGTTTTCGCTCAATGCGGAGGCAGTGGATTCGCCGCGCGTTGTTTACGCAGGCGAACTTACCACGGACGATCCGAACATCAAAGTATTCGCGACTCACGTCCCGCTCATGAAGCTCGGAAAGGGACAGCGCCTCCGCCTGCAGGGAACCGCGGTGATAGGCACCGCGAAACGCCATGCAAAGTTCCAGGGCGCGATGGCTTCCTTCGGGCAGCTTCCCGATTTCAAGAAGAACGCGAAGTGCAACAAATGCGGCGAATGCGTGAAGGCGTGCCCGCAGAAGATCATATCCGATTCCATAACGCTCACGGCGCCTGACAAGTGCATACTCTGCGAGGAATGCGTGGAGGCGTGCGACAAGGAGGCGCTCAAGGTGATTCCGAAGGAGGACGAGTACGTCCTCTTCGTCGAGTCCTACAACAACGTGTCCGCGAAAGGGCAGGTGAAGCGCGCGCTGGAAACGATGAAGGCGCAGGCGGACGCGGCGGAAAAGGAACTCAAATGAGGTTTGTCGTAAGGGTGACGCCCAACGCGAAGGAAACCGCCTTCTTCATGAGGGACGGGGTTTTCTGCTGCCGCCTGAAGGCGAAACCCCTCGAAGGAAAGGCGAACAGGGAGCTGGAAGAGACGCTCTCCGAAGCGCTCGGAAAAAAGGTAAAAATCGTGCGCGGCGCGAAGTCGCGCGAAAAAACATGCGAGACGGATGCAAACGAGGATGATTTGAAAAAGATTTTTGATGCAGGGGTGGCAGAGCCTGGTCAAAAAGGGCAATAGGTCTTTGTGAAGGATGCGACCTCACCCACGCCTTGCAAAAGACGGGGGGGATAGGACGCGCCCGAGAGCTCTTTTGCCGCTTGGCAATGCGCAGGCTTGAGGTGCCTGTCCTCTAGGGGTTCGAGGGTTCAAATCCCTTCCCCTGCACTTTTTCTTTTTCCGCGGAAAAAGAAAACCTGCACTAAAAGAAAAAGCGGTGTTCAAGATGAAGTACGGTCCAGAAAACATTCAGACGCTGAAACTCGTCACCAAGCTCAACAAGAAAAAGGGCTTGTGGCGCAAGGTATCGCAGATCATCTGCGCATCCCGCAGGCGCAGGCCCGAGATGAACGTCGGACGCCTCGCCAAGGTGACGAAGGCGGGCGACGTAGCGGTGCTTCCCGGAAAGCTGCTCAGCGGCGGGGAAATAAGGCACGCCGTCACAATAGGATGCATGGGCGCCTCCGCCGCGGCGAAGAAGAAGATTGAAGCCGCGAAGGGAAAAGTGCTCAAGCTCGAGGAAATGTTCGTAAAGCACGCCGACGGAAAGGGCGTGCGGTTGCTGAAGTGATTCAATTGGCTGACGAAATCGTAATTGACGGGAACGGGCTCGTAGTCGGACGCCTCTGCGCGGTCTGCGCGAAGAGGCTGCTCGCGGGCTATAGCGTCGTGGTAGTGAACGCCGAGAAAACCGTTTTCTCGGGAGATTTGTCGGTAATCGCGAAGGACTACCGCGCGAGGCGCGGCATCCAGAACAAGTCCAACCCCGCGCACAGCGTGAAGTGGCCCAGGCGCCCCGACCTGCTGTTCAGGAAGATTCTTTCGGGAATGCTCCCGCGCTCGAGGCGCATAACCGCGCTGAGACGCTTCCGCGCCTACCTCGGCGTTCCAAAGGAGTTCGAGGGCAAGGCGAAGAAAACCGACGTTAAGGCGTCGACGGCGCTGCAGTACAAGGCGGTTCCGCTTGAGGACGTTTGCGCGAAGCTTTGATGGTGATATTTGATGGCTGAGAAGGTTGCGAAAAAGAAGAAATCCAAGATAGCGCAGGCTCGCGGAAAGCGCAAGGAAGCAATCGCCCGCGCAACCGTGCGCGAAGGCAAGGGGCTCGTCCGCGTGAACGACCATTCCATAGACGCGCTGCCGTCCTTCATCAGGCAAATAGTCACCGAACCCCTCAATTTCATCGAGGACGCCCAGCGCACGAAACTTGACGTTCGCGTTACCGTGCGCGGCGGCGGAGTGATGGGGCAGGCTCAGGCGGCGCGCACCGCAATCGCCCGCGCGCTCGCGTTGCACTTTGGCGACGACATGCGCAAGCGCATGATAGAATACGACCGCTCGCTTATCGTAGAGGACCCCCGCCGCGTCGAGCCCAAGAAATTCAAGGGCCCGAAGGCGCGTGCGAGATTCACGAAGTCCTACAGATGAAGATGGTTTGTCTTCACTGCGGCTCTCCCAATCTGGTTACTGCAAGCCTTGAGCGCGGCGGGATTCCCGGTGCGTTCGAGCTCAGCGGCATATACCGCTGCGAAAAATGCGGCTATCTGGGCGTGCCCCTGCTTGTGAAAGACACTGCCAGGTATGCCAAACACGCGCTGCGTGTAACGCGTTCGTCACGCTTAAAAAAGCCCAAGCGCTAACGCATTCGTGCGGATTTCTATACGCAACCGCGACTCGCTAGTTCGCGGGCATACGCATTCCGTCGAGCGTAGGCTCTGCCTCGATGCCATAGAAGCCGGCATGAACGCGGTCGAGCCGCGCGCGCTTATACGCTCGCGCCTCGGCGTCGAAAACGGCGTGCTCAGAGTCGACGGGAAGCGCTACGATTTGCGCGGTTTCAGGAACATAATAGCCGTAGGCGCCGGCAAGGCGAGCGGCGCGATGGCGGAAGCGGTGGAGGATATTCTTCCGGTTTCAGTTGGCGCGGTTTGCGTTCCCCGCGGAACCGAGGACGATTTCAGGACGAAGTCGATTCGCCTCATAGGCGCAGGGCATCCCAAGCCGGATTCGGGCAGCGTTTCCGGCGGCAGGCAGGTGCTCGAACTAGTCGAAGAAGCGTCGCCGAACGATTTGGTGCTCTGCCTTTTCTCGGGCGGCGGCTCCGCGCTGATGGAGCTTCCCGCGGAGGGAGTGTCTCTCGACGACATGCAGCGCGTTTCGATGTCGCTCATGAAAAAAGGCGCGGATATACGTGAGTTGAACGCCGTGCGAAAGCATTTGTCGCGCATTAAGGGCGGAAGGCTCGCGCAGGCGTGCCGCGCGAAAATGGTTTCACTCCTGATTTCCGACGTGGTTCGCAGCCCGCTCGACGCAATCGCCTCGGGCCCGACGGTTCCGGACAGGAGCACGTTCATGGGAGCGAAAAAAGTGCTCCAGAAACGCAAGTTATGGGACGCGGACTTCAGGGACCCTGTTTGCGGGCACATAGAACGCGGCGTCAGGAAGCGCATAGAGGAAACTCCGAAGAAACTTTCCAATTCCGAAGCGGTGCTTCTCGCCGACAATAACACCGCGGTGAATGCAACGGTAGAGTTCCTGAAAGCGAAAGGATTCAAACCCGCGGTGATGCGTAACGTCGAGGGCGAGGCGCGGGTCGTGGGAAGGAAGCTGGCGATGCTGCTCGCCAGGCACTCCTGCTTCGTTGCTGGAGGGGAAACAACTGTTACGGTGAAGGGCACCGGAAAAGGCGGCAGGAATCAGGAGCTCGCGCTGGCGTCGTCGCTTTACCTGAAAAAGGGCGCGCTCGCCTCCGCGGGAACCGACGGCATAGACGGAAGCAGTTCCGCTGCAGGCGCGCTTGTGGACGCGAACACGATGATGCACTGCAGCGAGGACGCGTGCGCGGCGCGCGAAATAGTGGAGGCGTACCTCAACGCGAACGATTCCAACTCATTCTTCGAGAAGTTCGGCGGCGTCATATCCACGGGATGGACCGGAACCAACGTATGCGACCTGATGGTGGGAGTCGCGCACGCCGAGAAATAGCCTTTTACTTCTTAGCCGCTACCGGGTTCGGCGGGTTTCTTCCCGCGAAGAACGCAATCAGGTTGTCCGCAACCATCGCACCCATGCGCTCGCGCGTTTCCCGCGTCGCGCTTCCGATGTGCGGAACGAGCACGACGTTGTCCAGCTTGAGGAAGGGGCTGTCCGACGGCAGCGGCTCCTTGTCGAACACGTCGAGCGCCGCTCCCGCGATTTTCTTCATCTTCAACGCTTCGGCAAGCGCCTTCTCGTCTACGACCGGACCGCGCGACGTGTTTATGAGGTACGCCGTCGGCTTCATCATGGCGAGCTGTTTCTCGCTTATCATTCCGCGCGTGTGCTCGCTGAGCGGGACGTTGAGGGAAATGAAATCCGATTCCCTGAGAAGCTCGTCGAGCTCCACCTTTTTCGCGTTCACTTCCTTCTCCGCCTGCTCGTTTTTCTGGTTGTCGCAGTAAAGCACCTTCATCCCGAATCCGGCGGAGCGGTACGCGAGCTGCACGCCTATGCGTCCGAACCCGACGATTCCGAGGGTTTTTCCGTGCACGTCCTGCCCTAGCATGAGCTCGGGCGCCCACGCCACCTTCCATTTTCCGTTGCGGACGTACCTGTCGGCTTCTGGGATGCGGCGCGCAATAGCCATGAGAAGCGCGAACACCAGGTCCGAGGTTGTCTGCGTAAGCGCTTCGGGCGTGTTCGTGACGATTATCCCGCGCTGCGCCGCCGCCTGCAAATCGATGTTGTTGTATCCGACCGCGTACTGCGCGATTATCCCGAGTTTCTTTCCTGCTGCGATTACTTCCGCGTCGATGGGGTCGGTGAGCAGGGAAACCATTGCGTCGGCGTCGGCGATACGCTTGACAATCTCCGCTTTCGGAGGCGCGTCTTCGCCTTCCCACAAATCGATCTCGAAATGCTCCCGCAGGGTAGCCATGCCCTTCTCGGGAAGCCTGCGGGTGACGAATACCTTGGGTTTCACAATAAGCACCGAATAACTTTGCAGCAAATCCTTTAAATACCTCCCCTCTCCAAAATACTTTCCTTAGGTGGTGTTCGGATGCTGATGCCTGTTCGCTGTTTCACGTGCGGAAAGCCCGTAGCGGAATTCAAGGACGAGTACGCGGAGCGCGTCGCCAAGGGCGAGTCCCCCGAAAAAGTCCTCGATTCCCTCGGAATCACTAGGTATTGCTGCCGCAGGATGTTCGTGTCGCACGTCGAGCTCATCGACGAGATAACGCACTTCCCGCGCTACTAATCCGTATTTAAAAGTCTGGCGCGCTTGTTTTGTTTATAGCGGGGCCGTGGGGTAGCCTGGCATCCTGCCAGCCTGGGGGGCTGGCGACCTGAGTTCGAATCTCGGCGGCCCCAGTAAGCCGCGGGAAGGGGGCGCTGCCCCCCTCCGGTGCTTACTCCACCGACCTCCCCCCTCGCTAACGCTGGCTATTTCTGATACCCCCTACTTTCCATTTTCTAGTTTTTCCTACGGCGACGGGCTGGGCGACACTTCGCCTACGCCGTGCCAGAGTCCGCCTTCGCATATGAAGCTCAGTTTGGTTGCGCCGTTTATCGGGCATACGTCGCCGTCGCGCGGAGCGAGCGGGTCGTTGGGCACTGCGTAAGCATCGTCGCCGCAAAGTCCGCTGGTCCCGATGTCGCTGTTCTTCCATCCGTTCTGCAGTTCTCCGTACAGCCATTCCTTGCATTTTTCCTTGTCCTTGACCGCTCCGTCAGGCAGCACCGAGTCCCTGTCGTTCGCATTGTTGACGGCGAAGGAAGTGTAGCCGTTTTCGCCGCGGCAGCGTGCGTATCCCGCGGGACTTACCATGCAGCTGTCCCCGGTCTGCGGCATAATGTACTGTGCAGGGCTCGTGATGAGGAAAGTCGAGTTCTCCCACGGCTGGCGTATCACGTTGACGCCCCACACGCCGCGCTTCCCTTCGCTGTCCTCGAATATGAACTGCGAGTTGATGCAAGCCTCGCCGCTCGTGCGGTCCTGCCAGTCGGGATACACTGTTCCGCAGAGCTCGAAGTCCTTCGACCACGCGCCGTCGGTTCCGCCCTTCATGCAGCGGCTGCCGACGTAGTTGTCGTTGCGTCCTCCCGCGCCCGCGTAGTCGTCGTGTCCGCGGAACTCGAGCACCTCGAGCCAGCCGCTCCATATGTCGGAGCCGGTGCCGAGGTCGGGGTTGTTTATCTGCTTGAGCTCGTAAATTCCGTGCATGTCCGCCTCGGAGTACTTATCCTCGCTCTCGGCGATTCCGCATCCCTTGGATTTCGCCACGTCTATCCTGAGCGCGTTCGCGTCGTTGAGCGAACCGAACAAATCGGTGTTGAGCGGCATGTCCATTGTGCTGATTGCACTGCTGAACGAGTACGACGCCTCGCCCTGGTAGTATTTGTCGGGGAACAGGCGGTACGGGCGCAACGTGTTCTTCGTGTAGTTCTCCTCGTCGTCCGCGCTGTAGCCCATTATGAGGCGCACCAGCGTGCTCGTGTTGCTCCAGCCGTGCTCCACGTATTCGGAGCCTACTGGCTGAGCGCGCATCCCGTCCTGGCTGCAATCAATCGCGCATTCGGTCTGCGCGTTGCGCGGCGAGCACCAGTTGTTGCAAGGCACGTAGCAGCGGATGCCGACCGCTATGTTCGGCTTGGTGTTGGGGCACGTGTACGTTCCCGCGCCGGATATCGAGGGCGCGAGCGTTCCGTCAATCTGCGCGTCGTAAAGCTTGTCGCCGTTGGAGTCGCTGAAACACTGCGGCTTGCTGTTGGCGTCGAGTTGCAACGGACAGAAGCGCGTCTGGTCGTTCCTGCACGCGTCAACCGCGGTCTGCGTTATGCTCGTAAGCCCGCTGGCGGTAAAGCCGTCGAGTTCGCACTTCTTGCCGAGCCCTCCTGCGACGTTGTTGCAGTAGCGCTTGTTCACCGCGACTATCATGCTTCCCGTGCATACGTAATTGCCCGAGGAAAGCGTCGCGGGAGCGATTTCGGTTTCACTCGTGAAGAACCCGTCCCCGTTGGCGTCGTAGAAGCACAGCGGCGTCGAGCCCTGGAGCTCAAGCCCGCACTGCCACCTCTCGCTGGAGGTGTGCGCGCTGATGCACGACTGCACGTCCGCCTGCGAAATCGAAGGCATAGGCGCGCTTCCGTCGTATACGCGCGTCGGCGTAAGCTGCACGAGGCACTGCGACAGGTTCGCGACGAAATACTCGCCGTAGTTAACCTGCGAGCTTCCGAAATCTCCGGTCTTCGTGCACCGCTGGTCGCACTGCAGCAGCGGAATCTGGTCGTTGTAGGTGCAGCCCACGAACGTGGAAGGATAAAGCGGGTCGTTGCAGTCCCATTCCCTGTCCGCGCCGTTCGGGTGGTATGAGTTGTTGCAGAACGTGCACGCGTGCTGCTCGTACAGCGTAGTGTTCGTAACGTTGCGCCAGTCGTCTATGCTCGGACGGCAGCACAGCCAGTTGCCCGGCTTCCTGTCCGCCTCGTCGCAGCCCGTGTCGCACCACATGGACACCTGGTTGCTGCGCCAGAACACTGTTTCGTTCGCGACTGTCCTGCCTTCGTCGATGAGGCGCTGTATAGCGTCCTTCTTGAACGGAAGGTTGCCGACGTTCCACGCCTTTTTCTCGACAATCCAGCCCGTCTCGTCTGAGAAGCACTGGTCCTGGATGGGAGTCTTGCAGTCGATATAGCCCTTCTTAAGATCTCCGCCGATTTCCTCCAGTCTGTCCACGTAATTGCGCTTGCATTCATCCCCGCCCTTCTTTGCGATGCAACCGTCGAGTTCGTTGCGCAAGGACGCCAGTTGCGTGCGGTACTGGTTTACTATTGTCGCGTAGCAGTTGCAGTTCTCCTCCGCGGGGCTTCCGAGCGCCTGCGCGAGCGGTTTCTTGCACTTGCCTACGTCGGATGCCCACGCGACGCGCTGGTCCTCCGCGCATTCCTTGAATCCGTACGCGCTCGTCGCGCCGTTGGCTATCCAGTCGCCTGCGGGAGTCTGCGGCACGCACGTCTTGGATACCTCGTCAGCGTATTTCGCCCACGCGCTCCTCGTGCAGTCCGCGTAGTTGAGCCACGGCCAGTCGTCGGATTTCGGGTTCGCACTTTCGCAGTCGCTCTGCGTTCCTACCTCGACAGTTTGTCCGCCGCCCATGGTCTTGCGCGGGCATTCGGATTCGGCGCGCATCTCGTCGTATTCCGCGACGTCGGTTACGTAGCTCATGTCTGGCTTGTCCGAAACGTAAATCACTTCGCCCTGCGTGTTCGGCAGCTTCTCGAACACTATCAGGCGTTTGCCGGGCTGCGGGAACACTGCTACGGTTTTAGTGCCTGGACCGTCGAAGCTCACGTATGCGATGTCGTTGAGCCCCGAGAACGTAACCTCGCCCGAAGCGTTGCCTTCCGCAAAGACGATGGTGCGCTGCCCGAAGTTCTTGCGGTTGCTTACGGCGAAAAGACGCGGTCCGAAGATGCGGTAATCTGTGAGGCTCGCCTTGTTGCCGATTCCTTCGGTCCACTGCCCTTTGTAGCTGGAGTAGTACGCGGTTTCAACGGGATAGACGAAGAGCGAGCGGTGCGTCAGGTCCGGAAGCACGCGTATGGTTATGTTCCTGCTTTCGGTGTTCGGGCCCGTAATAGATATCTTCACCTTCACGGAAGAGTACATCACGTCGTTGCCGCGTGCCCTGAATTTCGTCGGGCACGTGGCGAGTTCGGAGTTGTAGCGCAGTGTTTTCTCACCGTTGGTTATCAGGGACTTGAAGCCCGTCTGGCAGCCGGTTCCGTCGGCGTTGCACGATTCGTAACATCCCGAGGAGCCGTCGTCCGTTACGACTTGATACTGGAGCGACGCGCCGCCGCCGTTGAGCTGGGTGGTAACCGCGTCCGCGGGGAACACGGGCGTGACGCGCATCGCCAAATCTGTGCAGTTGTCGCCGAGCGTGAGCCTGTAGCCCGCCGTGTATTCGGGATGGAAGTTTATCAGTATGCGTCCGCGGCAATTATCGAGCGAAGGATCGAAGTACGAAGTCATGTTCGTGCCAGCGGGAGTCGGAATCAGGCGAACGAAGACGTTCTTGTCGAACTCGGTTGTATGCGGCCCTGTGTCGTAGGCGGTGTAGCGCACCTTCAACTGCGAATAAACGTCCTGTCCCACTGCTACGGCGTAGGCGGTGCCCGTAACCTGGTCGCCCTGCTGCATCGCGCCGACGTCGTAGGAGAACCCTCCCTCGTAAACAGTTGGTCCCGGCAGCATCTGCGTCCCTTCCTTGCGCAGTTCCGCGCTTATGACGCGGAGATGGCTGGGGTTGGTTTCAAGCGAGATGGAATTCTGCTCGCGCCCGCGCTGGGCAATTGCCTGGAACATGATTTTGACGAGCCCGTGGTGGCACGTACCGTTTTGCAGCTGCATGTCCGAGCAGTCGCCGGTGTAAACCGCCTCGTAGGGGTTCGCGTTCTGCGGCTGCGTGTTGTTCGGCTGAGAGAGCGTCGCCTCCACGTCGGCATACTCGCTGTACGCCCCGTTGTTGTTCTGTATCGCCATCCACGTCTCGTGCCTCGACGAGTTGCTTCCTATAGTATAGTTGGACGTTACGTCCGTGCGGTTCGTAGGCGTCTTGGGTTTCGCGAATATGACGCCGGTGAACGAGTACGCGCGGCCGCTTTGAGAGTACGGCACGTAGTCGCTGCATCCGGTAATCGCGCTCAGGTCAAGAGTGAACGCGTTTGAGTTTATCGTAACCTTCGATGCGTTCGGCACGTTGCATACGAGCGGGCCCTTCGCCCCGCCCGGAACCTGCGCCTTGCCGTTGACTATCGCGTATCCCTGTATCGGAACTGAAACGTTCGTCACGTAAAGATACAACGGATCGGCGTTGAACGAGAGAGTCATCGCGGACGCGGCGTCCGTGTAGAGTTCGACCTTGTACGCTATTTCCAGCTGCGCGTATCCCTCGTCGCCGGGCTCCATGTTGAGCATGCTCGTCGCGTTGAATCCGTAATCCGGACCGCACTTGCCGCTCTGGCAGAAGTGCAGCGTAAGGCAGATGCCGTTCTGGCACGTCGTGGATTCGGTAAGCACGTCGAAGTTGCGCGAGAAAGTCTTGGCGTTGAATCCCGACGGAAGCGGCGTCGATGCCGCGACGCCGAGCACGTCGTCGAAGGGATTGCGTATGTAGCTCGTGAGCCTCGTTATGTAGGAGCGGTCGTTGATGCGCAGCTGCGTCATGCGCGTTATCGGGTCTGTCGGCGCGTCGGTATCTATCGTCACGTTGAATTTCATCAGCTGCAGGCGGTCGCCGTAGTATTGCGCGTCTATCCAGTCGCATTTCCTCGAGGGCGAGCACGTCCCGTTCTGCGGGGTTGCGCTGAACGAAGTCGAAGAGTAGATGTTTCCTGCCGGCGGGAAATGCGACGTAACCGCCGCGACGTGAGAGCTCGCCGTGTCGTTCCCGATGCGTTCAAAGACGCCGCTCATGTTCGCGTTGTGGCTGGCGAAGTAATACTGTGCGTAATAAACGTGCCCGAGCATGGCGGACGAAATCTTCTGCCCGTTGCTCGCGGCGTAAAGCCCGTCGAACGCGAGCACCGAATCGTTGAGCGCCGCCGAGGAAATCAGGGAAACCTCGACGTAGCGGTATTCGTTCGTAATCGGCGTTAGCTCGGTGGTGCGCGTTTCATAACCCGAAGCGCTCGCATTGAGCGTTATCGGGCGTCTCGCCTTAACCGCGAGCGTGCAGTTGCCGTTCGGCGCGCTTGCGCAGGACGAAAGAAGCGTTCCGTTATAGTAAGCGTTGAACGTAGCGCCCATGCTCACGTTGGCGATCATGTCGCGCGCCGACGCAATCAGCGTGGCGTTGTTGAGCGCAAGCACCACGTCGATGCTCTGGTTAGCAGACGCGTCGAGCGTCTTCTCGGCGCTGCCAACGCGGTTGCCCTTGGAAACGTTCACGAGAATCGGCTTGCTGCGCGGCACTACGAAGGAAACGCTTCCGTTCGAGTTGGTAGTCGCGGTGTCGCTGATGGGCCACGGCGTCGTCCCCGACGGGTTCGGGAAGTAGCCGAACACTATTACGCTGGCGGCGCTTACCGCCTTGCCGTCTTCCTCGTCGGTTACGTGCACGGAGAGCGAAGCCGCGGTATCCGCGGTAATCTGAATCATGTAAATGTTCTGCGCTGCCGGCGGGTTGAATATGTCCGAGTATGAAACGAAGTAACCAGTCTTGGTGGCGCTAGCGTAGTATTGCGACGTGGCGTCGCCCGAAACGTTCGCGGAATAGAATCCGTCGTTGTTCGTGGTTCCGGTCAGGAGCGGCGTAGTGCCTCCGAGCACGTACACCTTTATTGTCGCGCCTGCGATGGGTTTTCCGTTTTCCATCACGCTGAGCCTTACGGTCGAAGCGCCCTGGGTGTCGCCGCTTATCCTCGTCATGGAAACAAGCGCGTTGTTCGTTCCGGGGCGTATCGTAATCGGCTTCGAAGCGCCGTCGTACGGGAGATATCCGTTCGCTTCGGCTTTCACCACCACCTCGGTATCCACCTCGAGGTGCTCGATAGTAACGCTGCCCACGCCGACGACGCTCTCTTCGGCGATGAGCGTCGACGAGCGGGAATTGTAAACGCGAACGGTTGCGTTGCCGACAACCGCGTTGTCGCCCGTGCTGCGGAGAACGACTATAAGCCTGCCTTCAAGCGACTCAGCTTCCGGGTTCTGGCTCGGATCCGTCCAATCCTCTTCGGAAACAGCGGGTTCGGGAGTGGGTTCGATTACTTGCACGCTCTGCAAATCGATGCGCACGAAGTCCCTCGTCGTCGTATCCACGTTTTTCTCCGCGTCCTCGTATCCTTCCTTGGAAGCCTTTACCGTCAGCACGCCGCCTGCGGCGACGTTTTCGAAAATGACGCTGCCTTCAACTGTGCTGTTGGTGGCGACTATCTCGCCCTTGTCGTTCATTATCATTACCGTTGCGCCGTTCAGAGCTTCGCCGCCTCCGTAAACCGAAACGCGGAACGTCCTCTGGCTCGGATTAAGCCCGCCGAATGCTACGAATCCGATGGCTCCGACGAGAAGGACGAAAATCAGCGCGTATACTGGCAGCGAAGGTATTCCCCTGCTCTCGATGGGCTCGATGAGCGTCTTGTACACGGGGATGTTCTTCGACTGCAGGAAATCGAGGAAATCGTACCACTTGTCCTCTATTGCCTTATAAAAGCCGCTCAGTTTTTCTCCAAGGGAGCCCATCTTACCACCTATTTGCTATCGTGTTTTTTCTTTAAATATCAGCGCATAATCGCGTTTTCCCCGCCGTCCTGCGCAGCCGCCGTTTCGTCGGGGTAAACCGCGGAATCCTCGGAGCCTTTTGCCGGGATTTCGACTATTCCCGGCGCGCCGTTTCCTCCGCCTGCAAGCGGATTTTCCGCCGCGTCGAGCCATCCGAGGAATCCGGACTGAGTTGCGGAAGTGCCCGCGTACTTCGACATGTAATCGTAAAGGTAATCCGTTCCAACCGCCGTTGCGGGAAGCGACTGCGTCATCGCGCGAACCGCCGCATAAACCGCGCCCGTGTTCTCCGCCTTCATCTCGCATTTGCCCGCGAACATGTCCGAGGCGGTGAAGCCGGCGTTCGCCAAGCCGTTGACGCTTCCCATCACGCCGCTTACCTCGTCGTAGCCGGTGAACTGTTTCATCTGATCGAACACTCCCTTGACGCCTGAGAGCGAACCCTCGACGCCGTCCCACGCGCTCTTAACGAAGGAAAGCCCTACCGCATCGAGTACGAACCCGCTGTATTTGTTGGTGAACGCCTTGTCGATGTTGGTTGTAATTTTTCCAAACGAGTTGTCGTAGAGATTGTTCAACTGCGCGTAATAGCCGTAAACCTGGTTCACGCTGCTGAGCTTTTCCTGCGCGTTCTGGAAGGCGCAGTTGCCCATCCTTCCCTCGAGCGCCTGCATAGCCGCGGAAGACGCGTTTATATCGGAGCCGAGCGTCGCCGGCGCGCGGGGCACGCAGTTCTTCTCCAATCCGGTTCGAGTAACGTAAAACAGTTGGTTTCCGAACGCAGCCGCTTCCACGTACGCGGGCTTTTCCTGGCAGCGGATTTTGCACCCGACGTCGTATGCGTAGCAGGTATACCATGCGCTGCGCGGCGGAAGGCTGCCCATCTTTTCCCACGTGAACCCGTTAATCGTGTCGCACTGCTGCCCGAACTGCGCCATCGTCTGCAGCGCAGCCTCGAACGCACCCATCGCCGCGGCGCACTGCTGCGCAGCCGGAGAACAGGCGGTTTCGCACGTCGTGGTTTTCGTGCACCCTATTGCAGGAGGATCGCCGCAATAAGCGACGCATTCCTCGTGATATCCGGAAACGCACGTCGTAGCTGCGGTAACCGCCGTAGAAACCTCTGGAGACATCTGCGCGTAGCACATTTCCGCCGTCGAGCCCGAAGCGAGGCACTGCTTGAAGGAACTGTAGGTGCCCGCAAGCCCGTCTGCAGCGGCTTTCACGCCGCCGCACGCGCCCGGCGCGCCCGCAGGCGAGGCGCATGTCTTCATGTCGGTTTTAACCTGCTGTCCCGCTCCCTGTGCGCTTCCTCCGCCGCCGATTTGCGGTATTATTCCCGAACCGCACTTGTTGTTCATCGCCACCGCGGCGAGCTGCACCGCCTTCTGGCTGTTGCGGTACCGCTCGTCGGCTGTTTTGCACTGAGAAAGCATCCCGTCGTCGAAAGAACTCGTCGCCTGAATCGGCGCGGGAGTCGCCGCCTGCGTCATGCTCGCGAGGGTTGCGTGATCCGTCGTCTTTACGCTCGTGCCGTCAGCCTGCACGAAGCCGCACATCTTATCGCCAGAAGCGCCGAAGGATTCGTCCACGCTGAGCACGCGTCCGGAGTAATTCAGCGGTCCGCTTCCGTCGGACGTTGCCGCTATCTCCACTATTGCCGGTAATGCGGTGCTGCAGTTTTCGGCGTTAAGAGTTATTCCGTTCGTTTCAAGAGCTCCGAGCGCCCCTTCCCGCAGCTGCGCAACCATGACGTATCTGAACGGCTTTCCCGTGAGCGACTTCAACGGCTCCCCCGCTCCGCGCCTGAACGCGCTCAAACGCGCCGCATCCTGCGCCTTCGCGGAAAAGTCGTCGAACGCTTTTCCGAACTGCGCCGCGTCGCACCATCCCCTTGCGCAGCACAGGAAATCGTCGCAGGCGTCTGCGGAAGCGCCGCCCACCGTTCCAACATTCTGGAAGTACGACGCCAGCTTTTCATAGTTGTATTCGCGCAGGGTTTCGTTGCCCTCGGTTATCGTTATTTTGTCCGGTCCAGCCCACGCAGCCGCCTTTGCGCCCGCTTCCTCGAAAAATATGTTGCCCGTAGTACTCTTCGTAGCGTTCGTCGCATTCGCGCTCGCGTTTCCCGTGACGTTGATTGCGATTGCTTCGGTATAATCCGCCTTCATCCTTCTTTCCGCCTGCATTTCGCTTATCAGGTAGAACAGTTTCGCGGTTGAATCTCCTGGCGTGACGGAGAACGGTTCAACGAAAGCGGATTCGGATTCCGCGAAATCCACGATGATGGGCACTTCCGTTGCGCCCGATACGCACGCGCTCGAGAACACCATCTTCGCATCGGGTTTCGTCGTGTTTCCCGTCGCGGAAATGCCGCACGTCGTGTCGAGCTCTTTGGCTTTGAAAATCAGCATCGCCTTTTCCCCGTCGTAGTTGAAGCACTTCTCGTCGAGCCCGCGTATGGCGTATTGGATTTCGCAGTCCGCTCCGCCGCTCATGTTTAGCGGAAGTGCGTCTCCGGGAAGAATCGAGTCCGCCTGCATGCGGATTTCCTCGAAGTCCGTGCGTATTCTTCCGCCTTCAAGCCAAACTGTTCCGTTGCTCGTGAACTGTGCGGGTGTGGGCGAAGGAGACGGGCTCGGGGACGGCGAAGGAGTCGGCGACGGTTTGGCTGCGGCGGCGCGCTCTATCTTGTAAATCGCGCTTTCCGAATAAGCGTAGCATCCGGCTTTTGTTTCCACGTTCTCTGCGTCGCCGAGTTCGTCGTCCGAGGGAATGCGCAGCAACTTTCCGTTTTTATCGGAATACGCGCGATAGTAAAGCCGCAATTCTTCTTCCGCGCTTCCGTTCCTTCCCGCTTTTATCGTGAATGTAATCGTTTTCGAGCCTGCGCCGTCGAATTGCAGCGCAACCCATTTCAGCAATCCCTGCTGCGGTTTCGTCCTGTCAGGTGAAAGGTCCGTGCATATTCCCGTAGCAGTGGGTTCGTACCATCCACTCTTCTCCGCCTGCGACGGCGAAGGAGTATAACCGGAAATTCCGAAGCCGCTGACGTTGCCCTCGTCGCCCACGCGGAGGGCGATGCCCGATGCGTTGCTTCCTTCCGCGGGCGAAAGGAAGAAGCGGGCGCGATAAGTCCCGTTCGCGTATATTTTCGTTGTTTTGGAGCCGTTCGTTTCGTAAAGCCCGTCGAACCGCAGGAACGTTTCCGAGCGCGAGATGTTCGAGCCGAGGGGAATGAGCGCCGCCTCGTGAGATTTTTTCTCGCGCGGTTCCAGCGTTTCGGAGGCGGAGTAATCGAGATAGCCGTTCGCCTCCGCGGTTATCCTCGCTTCCGCGAACGCGTTGACGCGCATCACGCACGGCGCCCTGCATGATTGCTCGTCCGTTCCCTGCTTTACGGTAAACAGGGCGGGCAATCCGCGTCCCGTATCCAGCGCAACCGCGGTGAGATTCAGCGTCCCCCCGAACGCGTCCATCTCGAGCACTACCTCGGCGTCCGCGGGCAAGTCCGCGTACGAGCTCGCAATTGCCTCGAAATAAGCCGCGTCCGCCTCGTAGACGCGCTCCTTCAGCAGCGGGCCGAATCGTGCCTTTCCTTCCGCGTCGGTTTTCCTCGCGTCGCCGAGATAAAGCCCGTCTGAATCGTAAATCGCCGTGAGCGCTCCCTCAACCGGACGCCCCGAACCCTCATCCTTCACAGTTACCGTGAGAACTGCGCTGTTCTCCTTCGTCGCCTTAGGGATTATGATATTCACGTTTTCGCCAGAAACGAAAAAGTCGGAAACAGCCGGCACGCGGCTTTCAGCTGAAACGGAAACGTAGAACACGCTCTTGGAGGGCAAATCAAGCAGGCATTCTCCCGAGCACGAGAATTTTTTGTATATGGTGCGCGGCGGGCTGAGAATAACCACGTCCGCACTCGTAAGATTGCCGTTCTCGTCGGCGACGCGCAGCGTCTCTTCCGCGGAGTTATCCGCGGTTTTCGCGTTCAGGTGCACGTCGAACGAATTCTTTCCCTCGTAAATGCTCTCGCACGTGCCGCTCCACGCCACGTATCCGTCGGCTTCGACGTTTATGTAAACGGAAGAACCCGCGGAAACGTTGTAGATGTCGGCTATTCCCGCTTCGCCTACGGGCGTTGAAGAAAGCAGAGCGTTCGTCGAGCATTCGTATGCGCGCACTATTCCGGAAGCAGTGCCGCTGTCGTCCGTCCAGATGCTGATTTCTATGCTCGTTGTTTCAGGCGCGGCGAAAGCGGCGCCGCCTTCTTGCGCGACGACGGACGCCTTCTTCAGGTAAAGCGACGCTCCTGCGGGAGACGCGAGAAAAGCCGCGCTTTCCTCGGCATAGCCGTCTGCCATTGTCTTGACGCGCACAAGATCTTCATAATTAACGGGAATTATAGCCGCGCCGTCAGTACCCGCAATCAGCAGTCCGCTGTCCCTTCCGTTCTCGTAGGTTATTCTCGCGCCTTCTATGGGCTTCTTCGTGTCCGCGTCGAGCGCCTCTATGCGGAATCCGCCTTTGTAGTATTTGAACGCCGCGCCTTCGGGAACGCGGAGCGAGAACGAATTCCGTCCTTTCGTCAAGTCAATGAACTGCGACGCGCGCACCTTTCCGTCGGAGGAAATAAGGACACGGTACGTAGCAGGCGGAAGCGAGGCGAAAGTAATCTCGCCGTCGGCGTTAAGCACGCCGCTGGCAACCGTCTTGTTTTCCGCGTCAACCAGCGTCACGCTCGCGTTCGCAAACGGATTCGCTCCCGCGAACACCCTTATTTTTACGTTCTTTATTTCGCCGCCTTCCTGCTGCGTCAGAAACCAGAGCGCCGCGATGCCCACAAGTACGAGCGCCGCGACTAAAACGAGTTTTCCGCGATCCTGCCCAGCCTCGGGCTCGGCGTACATGCTGAAATCAATCGCGCCGCGCTTTTATACGCTGCGCTGGGGCCGCGAAAAGAAAGAAAAAGAAACGGCTTCAGGAAGCCGTCGGAGTCGGGCTTTCCGTGACGTACATGATGGGCTTCTCGACGACGTTCATCTGCCACTTGTAGAGCGACGCCCAGGAATTCTTCACGGGCTTGCCCTGCAGAGTGCCCCTGCACGGCACGATGACGAAGTCCGCGTTGTTTATTCCGCGGTAGTCGTCGTTGTACGTCATGCGCGTGTCGCCCTTGTTGTCGGTGTTCTTGCAGGTGCTCATGTCGGGTTTGACTGGAGCATTTCCACCAAGCCACGAGTTCAGCAGTCCACCAATATACCATCCGGCAGCCGCGCCTGTTTCGAGTCCCAGGAGGCTCTGTTTTTCCATCACCGTCGAGCCGAGCACAGCCCCGCCAACCGTGCCGATTAACGCGCCGGTTTCGCCTCCGCCCTTTCCGAAGCTCGAGCCGATGAGCCAACCCGAAGCAGCGCCTCCGGCAGTTTCCAAGCCGAGCGCCTGCCACCAGGTCATGCCTGCGGGCTTTGGCACTGTTCCTACTACGTTACTGCTTTGTCCGGAAGTTGCAGGCGTGGTTTCACCAGAACCCGTGGTTCCGGTCGTGCTGCTTGGCGGTTGTGTAGGTGGTGTCTCGTCAAACAATAACTCGCTGCCTGTTGCCGAGCTAGCCTTAACGCCGATGTTCAGCGGGTTCCAGTCGAACGGGTTCCAGATGTTTCCGCCTCCTCCGCCTATAACGTTGCCGAGGACAGTGCCACCGTACGCGCCTATGAGCGCTCCGGCTACGCGTGATGCCAGCCACGCGCCTTCACCGGTCTTCTCCTTCATCTGGCACTTCTCGCACAGCACGATGCGCTGCGTCTCGTTGCCGTCTGGGCGCCAGATTCCGAACACCTGCTGCTCAACCTTCTGCCCCTTGTTGCAGACGTAGTAGCCGCGCGGAGTTATGAAGCACTCCTTGATGGACGTGGTTATATCGTCGCCTTTATCCACCTGCCCGAGCATGTTCAGTACCGCCTTGCGCTCCTCGGTGTTCCCGCCGAGATAGACGCGCCACATCGGCGGCGGCTCGATGACGCTGTCCTTGCCGCGTCCCACGAGGTTGTACGTGTAGGCGTTGCCGAACTGGTAGATGCTGTTGATGCACGCGCCGTACTTGGGCGAATAATCCGAGTAGGTAAGTCCGCAAAGTTCTGTTGAAGCCCACTTCGCGTCGGGCTTCCTGCACTGGGCGCCGAGGTAGTCGGTTTTCTTCAGCGTGAGAACCTTAGCCTCTCCGCTCCAGACGTCCTGCCCCGTGCCGAGGTCGGGGTTGTTCGTGATTGTCATGGAGTAGATGCCTTCCTCGTCGTAGTTGGTGTATTTCTCGGAATCCTGTATCGTGCATCCTTTCACGCGCGCAATGCGCATCGCGTTCAGCGTGTTCAAATCGCCGTATAGCGACGACACCTTTCCGAACGTGTTCATCGGAGTGGAGTACGAGAATTTAGGCTCTCCCATGTCGGGGAAGGATTTCATCGGCTGAAGTATGTGTTTGGCGTATTCGGGCGAAGTCGCGTTGAAGCCGAACGCCACCTGCGCCAGCTTCTCCGAGGGCTCGCCTGCCCCGTAATCCCAGCCGTTCTGCACTTCCGACACGTTGAGCGTGGTGTTGTATATTCCGTCGGGTCCGCAGTTGATGTCGCACGCATCAGTCGGGAGGCACCAGTTCTCGCACGGAACGAAGCAGCGCTTCTGCACCGCGATGAGCGGCGCGTTGTTCGGGCACGTGAACTTCTTCGTGACGTTGTTGTATATCGACGGAAGCAGCGTGGGCTTTCCGTACGCGTCAACGTCAACCTGCCCGTCGTAAAGGTTGTCGCCGTTGACGTCCTTGAAGCAGTACGGGTAGTTGTTCGTCGGTTCGAAAACGAGCGGGCACCAGCGCGCGCTCTTTCCAGCCATGCAGTCCCACGTCTGGTTCTCGGTGAGCGTACTAACCGCCGAAATGGACGGCGTCGTCAGCGTTCCCATGTTCGGGTATCCGTCGAGTTCGCACTTGGCGCCGTATCCCGTCGGGAACGAGTTGCAGTGGCGTTTGTTTACTGCAATCACGCGTCCGCCTGCGCAGGAATACGTGCTTCCGCTTTTAGTGGCAGCAGTCCACTCGGTTTCGTCCGTGAAATAGCCGTCGTTGTTCCCGTCGAGGAAGCAGAGCGGCGACGAATCGCGGAGTTCTATGCCGCATCCGTTGTCCGTGCCCGTAGCCATGGAGGCGGAGGGGCAGTTGCTTATCTGCTGCGTTGTTATTGTCGCGAACGGCGCGCTTCCGTCGTAAATCCAGTAGTCTCCGAGCTGCGTGAGGCAGCGCGTGTTGTTTCCGAGGAAGTTCTGTCCGTAGAGCACCGGCGCGGCACCGCCTGCCGCGGTTTTGACGCAGCGCTGGTCGCACTGGTACACGGGAATCTTGTCATTGTACGTGCAGCGGAAGTACGCGCTCGCGTTGAAGAGCGGCGAGTTGCACGACTGTCCGCCCGTATAGGAGTTGTTGCAGAACACGCAGGGATGCGACTGGTTCATGTCAACGGAAGTCATGTTGCGCCAGTCGTCGAGCGTCGGGCGGCAGATGTTCCAGTCGTCCATGTTCCATTCGTCCTCGTGCCCGCTCAGGCACCAGTACGTGATTTTGTTGCTGCGCCAGAACGCCGTCGCAGCCGCGCGTTCGCGCCCGCGGTCCACGAAGCGCTGAAGCACGTCGAAGCGGTACGGTGCGTTTCCTTTGAGCAAGTCGGACTTATCCACAGCCGTGGGTTCCTTTACTCCCGGACCCTTCGGCGGCGTAACGCCCTCGGCGTTCGAGCACGTCACCATGCCCTTCTGGTACGCGTCCTCGGCAGCTGCGATGCACTGCTTCGGGTTCTCCGAAGGCGTAAGCTGCATGCACGCGTCGTAGGCATCGGAATACTGCTGGTTGTTGTTCGCGAGGCACGTCAGGTAAACCTCGTAATCGTTGTTGCAGTCCGCATCTGGACGCGCACAGAGCTCTCCCCAGGATTCGAGGTACTCGGAAACGTCGTTCACGAAGTACTTCGCGCTTTCCGCGGGCATGTCCGAGACGTATATCGGTTCGGAGTTCGTGAGCTGTTCGTATACTATCATGCGCTTTCCTGGCGCGCGGTAATACGCGAACGTCTTGGAACCCGGGCCGTTGAACTCGACCTTGAAGTACGGGTTCAGTCCGTGGAACACCTTGAAGTCCTCGTTCGACGCGCCTTCAACCACGTAGAATGTGCGCTTCCCTCCCTGCATGTGGTTCACTATTGTCCACATCTGAGGGCTGAAGATTTCGTTGCCCGCGAGGTTCGCGGACTGTATATAGTATGACGTGAGCACCGGCGCGATGTAAACGCTCTTGTAGCGGTTGTCGGGGAACACGCGGATTGTTATGTTCTTCTCGTTCTGGATGTTGCCGCCGACGCTTATTCCGATTGTAACCTCGGCATACTTCGCGCGGTTGCCGAAGGACTTGAATTTATCGGGGCATTTCGCGGAAAGCGTGTTGAAGCGGAGGGTTCCGTTGCCCTGTTTCGTGAGGGCGTCGAATCCCTGCTTGCACGACGTTCCGTCCGCCTTGCAGGACTCGAAGCAGTTCGAGGAGCCGTCGTCGGCGCGGAGCCGCGCCAAAAGCACAGTATCCTTCGCATCAACGCTTACGGGAATCGCGTCGAAGGGATATATCGGCGATATGCGCATGGCGACTGAAGAGCAGTTGTCCGCTATCGTAAGCCTTGCGTCGGCGGAGTATTGCGAGTGATACAGCACGTTCACGCGTCCGAAGCAATTATCGAGTGCGTTGGAGAAGTACGGCTGTAGGTTCGTCGGAAGCTGCGACGGTATCAGCGAAAGATACACGTTGCGCTTCACCTCGGTTACGTGGGCGCCGTTCTCGTCAATCGCCTTGTGCTGCAGCGTGATTTCGGAATAGACGTCGTTGGCTACGGGGCGGGCGTACGCAACGCCTGTAATCGTCTCGCCCTCGTCCATGTGCCCGACGTCCTGGTTGATTCCCTGCTCGTAAACCGTCGGGTAAATCGTCTGTCCTCCCTTTACAAGCGACGCGCCGATGACGCGCACATGCGAAGGAACCGTGCGAAGAACGATGCTGTTGACGTCGCGCGCCCTTTTCGCGGTAATCGCGAACTTGATTTCAAGGAATCCGTTGTGGCACGTTCCGTTCTGCACCGCCATGTCGCTGCAGTCCGTTATCGTGGTAACCTCGAACGGGTCGGCGTTCGCGGCTGCGCTGTTGTTCGGCTGTGAAAGCTGCATTTCCACGGACGCATAGTCGCTGTAAGCGGCGTTCGGGTTGTCAATGCTTATCCACGCGACGTGCTTCGTTTCTTCCGCGCCTGCGGACGTGCCCGCCGTGTTCGACGTGTAGAACGTGAGGTTTATGTCGGTGCGGTTGCTCGGGTTCAGCGGCTTCGCGTATATCGTGCCGTAGAACTTGTACGACATGTTCGTTTCCGAGTGCGGCGCGTAGTCCGTGCAATATTTCAGCATGCTCAAATCGAGCGTGAACGTGTTCGTTCCGATGTCCAGCCACGTCGGGTTCGCGGTGTTGCAGTATTCGTCGCCTCCGCGGGGCTTGCCCGTATAGTCTTCTATCGGAACAGAGGCGTTTATGACTTTAATCGCAAGCGGGTCAGCCTTGAACGTCAACTTCGAAGAATCGCCCAAGTCCTTGAACAGTTCCACCTTGTAGGAAATCACGAGCGGCTCGAATCCCGCTTCTCCCTGCACCAGGTTCATCATGCCTTTTGCCGCAAAGCCCTGGTTCGGTCCAACCGTGGCGCCCTGCTGCAGTTCCATCGTGACACATCCCCAGTTCTGGCACGTAGTCGAAGGAGTCATGAGAAGCGCGCTTTCCTTGTACGCCGCTGCGTTATAGCCCGAGGGAAGCGGTGAGTCCGGCGCGGTGCCGAGGCCGTCGTCGAACGGGTCGCGCACGTACGTGTCGTTGTTCTTCACCGTGTATGCGCGGTATTTCAGGTCAAGAGTCGCCTGGTGAGTCGTCGCGTCTATGGCGGCGCTCGGGCTGACGGTTATCTCGAAGTCCACTATGCGGTTGATTGCGCCGTAATACGACGCGTCCGCCCAGTTGCACGGCGACGCGTCGCTGCACGTAATAGCGGACGGATTGTTCGTGGCGGTCATCGAACCCAGTACCGACGCTGCGGGCGGGTAAACTCCCGTAATCGCCGCGTCCGCGGCGTTCGCATCCGCGATTTTGACGAATATGCCGGTGCTCTTCGCTTCCTTGGAAACAACGTAGAAGCGCGCGTCGTATTTCGAGCCGAGATGCATCGATGAAACGCGCTGCCCGATGGCGCTGAAGAACCCTTCGAATTCGATGTACGTGTCCTTGAGCGCGGCTTCGCTTATGAGCTTGAACGTAACCTCGCGTTCCTCGTCGGACGCGAGAGTTTCTATGCCGGTGCGGGATACGTAGCCCGGCGACGAAGCGACTACGTCAACCGCGCGGCGCGCCTTTATCGTGAGGCGGCAGCTTCCTCCCGCTGCGCTGCTGCACGACGAAAGCGTCTCGTTGTTGTAAACCGCCATGAACGAGGCTGCGATGGATTGGTTGCCTATGAGATCCGAGGCAGACGCTATTACAGTCGCTTCGTTCAGGGGAAGCGTGAGCGTCACTTCGGTGGACGCGGCGGTAAGCGGCGCGCTGTCGGAAACGCTCCTGCTGCCCTTCACCGCGCGCACGGATACGGTTGCGCCGCGCTGGAGCATCGGGAACAGCACCTTGCCTTCGGTGCTCGTTGTCTGGGTGTCCGCGAGCAGCTTCCCGTCCGCGGTGTAAACCGCGACGTTTGCCTCGCTCACCGCGGAACCGTCTTCTTCGTCCACTATTGAAACCTGCAAGTCCGTGCTGGTGTCGGGAGTCGCAAGCGTGAGCTGCACTGAAACCGATTCGCCCGCGAGGAACGGAACCGAGAACCCGGTGAAGTATCCGCCCTTGGTCGCGCGTGCGTAATACGAGCCCGAAGCGAGCTCAATCGGCGCGCTGCCTGCGGAATCGGTTTCTGCGGTTGCAATCGGAGCGCTTCCGCCTGGGGCGAATATCTGCACCGCGGCGCCTCCGAGCGGCAAGCCGCTGGTGGCGTCCTTAACCGTGATGGTAGTTCCGCTGGACGTTCCTGCGCCAGCCTTGGTTAGGAACGCGGGCGGAAGCGTGTTGCTTCCGGGCGCGAGCACGAGCGGGTTCGACGAGCCGTCGTACGGCACGTATCCGTCCGCCTGTATGTTGACGTAAACGTTCATGTCGGCTTCGAGCCCTTCGGCGACTCCGGTGCCGCCCGTAATCGTGATTGTCGCAAGCTCAACCGAAGTGTCCGCGTCGTATACCGTAGCCGTACCGCTTATCAAAACATTGCTGTCCTTCGCATCGCGCGCGAGGACAACCAGCTTCGCGTTCAGCGTTTCCTCCGCAGGAGGCACGGTCCAGTCGCCCTCGTTCGTCGGGGTTTCGGTGGGCGTCTCGGTCGGAGTCGCGCCGCATTCTTCCGAAGTGCAGAGCATCGTAACAGTCAGGGAATTCCTGTCCCTGACGCTCAGCCGCTTCTCTACGAGTTCGTACCCGTCCTTCGTGATTTTGATGGTGAGCGTCTTGTCCGATGCGAGGTTCGCGAACTCCGCGTAACCGTCCGCGCCCGTGACGTTGCTCGCGACGAGAACGTCGTCGGCGTATATTTGCACGGTGGCGCCGTCGAGCATGTCGGACTGGTCGCTCATCACCTTGATTCGGAGGTTTCCGGATGGGGCGCCGGCGAACATGAACCAGTACGCGCCGCCGAATATGGCGAGCAGCAGCAAAACGAAGATGGGGAACGAGGGTATGCCGCGGCTCTCGATGGGGGCGACGAAGAACCGCTCGAGCGGGATGTGCACCTTCGTCTCCATGAATTCCATGAAGGCGTAATATTTGTCCTCTATAGACATGTAAAAGTTCTTCAACGATTCGCCCATACCCATCAAATCGCCCCCGTATTCACTATATTATAATCGAGTTGCGCCGCTTATAAAAACATTCCTTTCCGTTTTTTCCGATTGATTTATTAATGCGGGAACTGTAACGCGCTCATGGACGAGGGATTCAGGCTTCTCGGCTTCGGCAGGGACGTGTGGCTGGCGCTCGTGCTCGGCGTAATACTCGGCATGTTAGTCGCGCCCGCGATTCTTCCGTACTTTTCGGGAAAAACCCAGAAAACCGACGTGATACAGAAAATATCCTATCTGACGTCGGGCACGTCCGAATCCGAGCTTACGCTTTCCGTGACGCTCGAAAACGTGCGCGACACCAAGATGCGCTTCAGGCTCGTGCTCACCGCCCCGTCGTCGCTCGTGAAGGTGGATCCGACGAACGTAACCACGGACCCGATGGCGCCTTCGGAAACGCGCGAATACTATTTCACGGTTACGGCGCCGCGCGCCACCTCGGGAGAATACAAGCTCGTGATAAACGCGCTTTCAATCGAGGGTGGCGTCGAGGAACCCGCTCAGACCGAAGAAGCGTGGTTCAGGAAGGAAGGCGTCGGACTCAGGTGGCCCGAGGCTTCCGCGCAGTAGCGACAGTAGGCTTTTTCTTTTTGCGCGAAACGAAGTAGTAGTACGCCGCTCCGAGCAGGGTTTCCAGCGCGAGTATGGCGAGCAGGGGCTGCGTCCAGTCGATAGGAAGCTCCTTCGCCTTCTGTTTCGTTCCCGGGCTCTTGAAAGCGGACGCGAGCACCTGCTTGCGTATTATGTACGACACCGTCGTGCTTTTTCCCGCGCCCAGCGTTCCGATGCTCCACGTCAGCGTGTCGTTGCCAGTATCGGAAGGCACGGTGTCGGTGAACTGGACGTCCGCCAGCGTGACGTTGTCGGGCAGCGTCTCCACTATTTCCATGTTCGCCATCGCGGTCTTGCCTTTGTTGAACAGCGTGATGCGCACGAGCGTCCAGCGCGAGCCGTCGGGATTTTCATAGACGAGTATTTCGCGCAGCGTCTGGAGCACCTGCTGCACGCTCTCGTCGCAGAGCAGGACGTTTTCCTCCTCGGGCTTCGGCGTCGGAGTCGGCGTGGCGGTGGGAGTCGCGGTCGCGTTCGGAGTGGGCGTAGGCGTCGGGGCGCTCGGCACGGTGGGCTTCTGCTCGGTCGCCTTCGGCTTGGGCGCCTCGGGTTCGGTCCATCCGCCGCCTCCGCCGCCTGTGCAGGATATCATGATGTACGGCGACGCCTTGTAAGTGGAGTTGAATCCCGCGAGCCCGAACGTGGCGCATCCGGTCTGGTATATGCGTATCGTGTGCGGATTGTATTCCGTCACCAGATTCGTCTTGCGTTCGAAGAGCACGAACTGCGGCGCGAAGCCCGCCGACGTAGTCGCGTTCTGCAGCACGTTGGAATAATTGTAGTAGTCCGTGATGGCGTTGTCGAAAAGTGCGTTCGTTATGTTCACCGTCGCGCCGCTGGACTGCACGAGTCCGCCCCCGCCCTTCTCCACCACGTTGATTACGAAGCTCCATCCCCTCAGCGTTTTTCCGAGGGTGTTGTTGGCGAAGCTCTCCCCGGAGCCGTTCAGCGTCGTCAGGTTGGAATCCACGTAGACGACTCCGTATCCCGTATTGTTGCCCAGCGTGTTGTTGTCGTAGATGTCCGCCGCGACGTCGTATAGCAGCATGCCGTCGCCGTTGTACGACGCGTTGTTGCTGTTCATGTAAATTCCCGTTGCGTTGGAGACGTTGATTCCCGCGCGCGTGTTGTTCCAGACGCTGTTGTTGAGGTACGTCGTGTTCCGCAGGCCGTCGGTCCTGATTCCGTTCCTTCCGTTGAACGAGACGTTGTTGAACGACACCGTAGCGTTCGAATACGCCGTGACGCCGTCCGCCGACGAATAGAAGTTGAATCCGTCCGCGCCGTTGTATGAGACGTTGTTGTACGAAACGTTTCCGTTGGACGACGCGGCTTGGTATATGCCGTACCGCGTGTTGTTCGACGCGTTGTTGTTGAACAGCATGGCGTTGTCCGAGTCCGTGATTCCGATTCCGTCCTGGGAGTTGAAGAAGGCGACGTTTCCGCGCAGCGACGCGTTCGTCGAGGAAAGCGCGATTCTTATGCCCGCGGAATCCGCGTCCGCGCCTCCGGTATAGGAAGCGTTGTTGGAATACAGCCGCGCGTCCACGGTGTCCGACACGTAGATGCCCTGCCTCGCGTTGTACGTCACGTTGTTGTAGGACACGTTCGCGGTGCCCACCGCGTGGTAAAGATACGCGCCGATTGCGTTCTGCGTGAAATTGTTGTACGTTACCGTGACGTTGTCGGATTTCGTGACGTAGAATCCCGCGTACGAGCTCGTGTTGCTGTAGCGCGCGTTGTTGTACGACGCGTTCATCCACGGACTCAGCTCGATGTATATTCCGTACTGCGAATTGTTGGAAACGTTGTTGAGCGACACCTGCACGTACGTGGTGTTGAAGAGGTAAATCCCGTCCAGTGCGTTGTTCCACGCCGTGTTGTTGTAAACCGTCGCGTTGTAGTCGTCGGCAAAGGCGATTCCGTGCCCGTTGCAGTAAGACGCGTTGTTCTGCGTGGCATTCGAGTATGAAACGTTCGCGGAGTATATGCCGTAGTCCGCGCCCGTCAGGAAGTTCATGTACGCGGTGACGTTCGTGACGTCCGAGGCGTATATCGCGTACGTGGTGCGCGCGCTGTCCGCGACGCTAACGTTGTTCCGCGCGAACGTCACGTTGCTGGAGCTTTCGGCGCCCATGCCAATACGGGTCGCGTGCAGGAAGTAGCCGTTCGTCACAACTGGGCTGCCGCTTGCGTTGACGTAAAACGCCTTCGCGTCGTACGAGCCGTTGTTCCCTATTGCCGTCATGTTGTTGGACGCGTACGCAAGGATGCCGAAGTACGACGCGTTGCTATGGTTGTTCGCCACGTTGTAGGAAACGTTCGTCCACGACGACAGCGTCACGTTTATTCCGGAGAGCGAGTTGTTGAAAACGTAATTGTACGTGATTGCGGAATAGTTGGAACCGTCCGCCGCGATTCCGTCGTAGGAGTTTCCCATCGCGGTGTTGTTCAATATCGCGGTGTTGTTCGACGTCATGTGCGATATCATTCCGTATTGCGTATTGTACGAAACGTTGTTGTACGAGCAGTTCGAGTCGAAGTCGGTGCGCATCTGCAAACCGCTGCCCGTGTTGTAAGTGGCGTTGTTTGCGAAAATCGTGGCGTTCGCCGAATCGCGCAGCAGGAATCCCGTCGCGGCGTTGCCGAGGAATACGTTCGCATAGGCGAGCGTGCTGTTGGCGTTGCGTATGCGCATCCCGTTCTGCGCGTTGTACGACGCGTTGTTAGAGATTATCGTGTTGTTGTGTGAATAATTGTAGATGTCGATTCCGTAGTTGTGCCCCGTAACGTTGTTGTAGCCGACGAACGAGACGTTCGCCTCGTTAATCGTTATTCCGTTCCCGCTCGCGCTGTCCGCGCCGGGACCCGTCACCGTGTTATACGAAACGTTGGAATAGTTCGCGCCGACGACGTAGACGCCGCCGTATCCGTATCTCAGCCGATTGCCCGTCACGTTCGCCCACGTCGCGTTTATCCACAATCCCGCTTCCTGGAACGGGTACGCTTCGGTATAGCCGATTCCGTTCAACTCGCTATTCCGGATAACCACGGACGAGCCCGCGTCGGCGAGCAGCAGAAGCCTCGCGTCCGCGTCCGTCACGTTAGTCTCGTCGTTCGTAGTCGAGGAATCGCCGTCTATGTCGGATATCAGAAGAGAGCCGCCGCTGTGCACCTCGAGTTTCAGCGCGGGCGCGGGATTCACCGCAACCGAGCGTATGAACCGCACCGAAGCGTTCATGAGCGTCAGGTTCGCGCCCGTAGGGATGGAAACGTTGCCGTCCACGAGCCTAATGTTCCTGTTAAGGCATTCTGTCGGCTGGGCATGCGACACCGTCCAGTCGCCGCTCGCGGGAAAGTCGCAGTAGCGCAATATTATCGTCGTAATCCTGTAGTTGGAATCTATCGTCGTATGCGCTCCCGCGTAATCGTATCCCGCCTTCGACGCGTTGAAGTAGTGCGGCGTGTAGTTAGTAGTTGTCGCGACGGTGGCGTCGTTGCCCGCAATCAGCGCCTCGGTGATATTTCCCGTCGGTATCCAGCCCGACGTGTTCGTAGTAGTGGTGGCGGTGTGCCCGGATTGCGGTATTATGGAAACATCGACGCTTCCTAGCCCGGTGCCGTTCGAGAACGTCACCTGCGCCGCCGCGAGCCACGAAATCGAAAGGTTGCTCGTGCACGCCGCCGCGAACGGGTCGTTGCATGCGCCGAATCCCACGCTGGTTTTGTTGAACGTGACGTTGACGAAGTCCGTGCTCGAGAGGTATCCCTGCGAATAAAAGTCGTAATACGTCGCTCCGTACGCGCCCGTAAGCGTCAAATCGTTGAAGGTGTTGTTCCACGAGCCGTCCGAGGCGTAAACCGCCTTCTGCGTGTTGTAGCGGATGTCCGACGCGCTTATCACGGAATGGTTTGTGTTGTTGAGCGCAATCCCGTTCTTTCCGCTGTAGCTGAAGTTGTTTCCAGCCAGCGTGTTGTTCCATCCCGAAAGAAGGGACGCTCCCGCAATCGAGTTTCCCGAAACGCGGTTGCCGAGCAGCAGATTGTCCGCCTCGCTTCCGTTGAGGAACACGCCGACCCGAGAATTGTAAGATGCGTTGTTGTACGAGACGTTGTTGCCGTTCGCGCCGTTGTACAGCTCGATGCCGTGGTAGTTGCTCCAGGCGATGTTTCCCGAAACGGTGCAGTTCGTCGAGCCGCCCGAAAGCATGATTCCCGCGTAATCCGTCTGCGTGTTTCCAGTCGCGTTGTTGGACGTGACGTTGTTCGACGAGGATTCCAGGAGGAAGATTCCGTTCCTTCCGTTCCCCGCGGCGGTGTTGCCCTGCACGTTCACGTAACCGTCGCTTTCATTGACGTATATCCCGTGCTGCGTGTTGTACGAGCAGTTGTTGTATGACGCGTTCGTCGGGTTCTGCGCCGCCATCGCCCCGCCCCAGTTCAGCCCTTCGATGAAAAGCCCGTGCTTGGTGGCGTACGAGAAATTGTTGAACGCCAAAAGGTTGCCGCTGACGGGGTTGCCCGTGATATACAATCCGTAAACCCCGTAGGACGCGTTGTTGTTCGTGAGGTTCGTGTTGGTTACGCTCTTCAGGAACGCGCCGTACTGCGTGCCCATGAGGTTGTTGAACGACGCGAGGGCGTTGCTCGTGTTTTCCACGTAGAGCGCCGACTGCGAAACCGCGGAAATGTTCGTCAGCGTGACGTTCGAATAGTTCGCGTACGCGAGATAGAGCCCGTATTCGGACTGCGTGACCGTGGAATTCGTTATGTTCACATACTGCGATTGTATCACGAGCCCTTTCGTCGTGTAGTCCGGACCGCTCGCGTATCCGACGCCGCTGACGTGGCTGTTCGACATCGTGAACACTCCGCCGTTCACGTAAAATTTGATGCGACCCCTGAAGTCGCCCGCGGTGATGTTGCTCGCGTCGTTCGTCGTTTCCGCCTTTCCGTCGATGTCCCTCATGGTCAGGTAGTTGCTCGCGCCGACTATGAGCGTCTGCGTGCCGTTGGCGACGTCGGGCGCGGTTGTGAAATTCAGCGTGGTGTTTATCAGGGCGAGGCTGTAATCGCCCACCGCCAGCACGTATCCGAGGTTGCCCGCGACGTTTATCGTCTCGTTCACGCACGTCGTGTTCGCGTCTATGGTCCAGTCGCCAGTTCCGAGATAGCCGCACTTCGTGTAGCGGAAATCTACGTACGAATTGCCTTCTGCGAGCGAATTGTCGAAGAAAAGCGAGTAGGTAACCGCCACGGCGGGGCTCGCGTTAACGTTTATCATCACGTCCACGCGTATGGTGTCGCCCTGGCTTATGGACGTGTTGGCGGGACTGGCGTTCGCGGTTGAAACCTGTACCGCTGGATTAAGGAAGGAAACAGTCTGTTCGTTGACGTACGTGTTCCATGACTTTATGTCGTTTCCGGCGCTGTCCATCACCGTAAAGTTCACCCAGACGGACGACGTTTGCTTGTTCGTGGACTTGTTCACGTAAAGATAGGCGTTGAACGCGGTGACGTTTATCGGGTACGGCATGCCGGGGTAAAAGTAAAACGTCTGCAGCGTCTTGTTTCCCGTTTCCGCATTAAACACGACGGTCGATTCCTTGGTAACGTTCGTCGTCGCGGTCAGAATCGCGGGATAATTCGTGTTGACTCCCGCGCACGGTGAAACGGTGGACGTCTGGTAGTCCAGATAATAGTCCGCCCTGTACGCGGATACGAAGCAAGGGACACACAATACAATAGCCACTAGGGCTGCCAGCCCGAACTTCCCCATACGAAAAGAGGACTGCGCAGTGCTTAAAAACCGTTGCGCGTCTACGCCTTCGCGCCCGTGCTCTCTATCAACGCGCCGATTGCCAGGAAAACAACAGCCCACGCGAACAGCTTCAGCGTGTCGTAGAGAATCTGCCCGAATTCGGGCTTCCCGTACGCTTTTCTTATAACCGCCTGGCTGATGATTCCGCCCGCAAGCGCCGCCGTGGAATAAGCCAAGAGTTCGAAGATTCCATGCGGCAGGATTCCGAGCACGCCCATGCCTACGTTGGTTATGGCGGCATCCGCCGTGTGGAACAGCTCGGATTTGCCGATGCCTCCGAGGAAAGCGCCGATAACCGACGCGTTCCATACCAGCACGAATATGGCGCCGGCTCCGTAAAGGAGCGAGAACGCGACGATTATCACCCCCACCTGGAGATTGTGCAGGAATATGGTTTCGAACGCGAGCTCGTTTATCTGATCCTGGACCGCGAATCCCTGGAAGCTGGCGCGTATAGCCTTCAGCTCGTTCATCTGAGTTGAGAATATCGTCTGCGTCTGCTCGGGCGAAAGCACCACGTACCAGCACGTGAACGCCGCGCACAATCCGAGGAAGTACGCCACGAGGACGACGAGCACCGAGAAATGCCTCGCGAGCGTCCTGCTTCCGGCGAAACGCACCCTCGCTTCGACATTGCACTCCTCGTATTCGAAAAGCTTGAGAATCATGGGTATGGACGGGATAGCCACGAGCATTATCAGAAGCAGCCCGTTCGCCTCGCTCGCGAGAAGGAGCGAGCCGGCGACGCCTATGGAAACGAAAACCGCCGCGAGTAGTGCTATCTTGTGGGGGTTCCTGCACGCGTCCGATGGTTCGACAATCGATTCGAGTACCAACCCACCACTCCCTACCTATTTTAAGAAAGCCGCTCATATTAATACGCATTATGATTTCCACGAAAATTTGCCCGCGTTGCGGAAAGGAAGACGACGGGACTTTTACAAGCGCGTTCTGCCCCCAGTGCGAGCCGGTGAAGCACAAGCGGCTGCCCGACGAGGTGGTGAAGTGCCCGAAGTGCAACCGCTACTTCA
Organism: Candidatus Norongarragalina meridionalis; assembly: GCA_902384935.1. Lineage (GTDB taxonomy): Archaea > Micrarchaeota > Micrarchaeia > Norongarragalinales > Norongarragalinaceae > Norongarragalina > Norongarragalina meridionalis. The sequence continues at coordinate 80,884 of CABMDO010000020.1, read as the reverse complement.
TACGCGGCGTCTGGACGAAATGCGACGCGCTCGGCGCGCTCAACGGGATGTTCCAGCCGCGCGGCTACACAGTGAAGAACATCATCGTCATCAAGCGCACAAAGAAGACGATTCTCGAGGCCGAGTTGGAGCCGAAGCGTTTCATCGGCGTCCTGCTCGAACTCAAGCAGTGCCAGGAATGCTCCCTGAAATCCGGCGGATATCACGAGGCGGTGATACAGGTGCGCGGCGAGAACCGCGAAGTCGTCCGCCACACCGCCGAGCGGCTGATTCACAGGATAAGCGCGGTAACTTTCATTCCCCGCGTCGAGGAGAAGAAGGAAGGAATAGACATCCAGGTGGGCAGGAAGCGCGCCGCCCTCGAAGCAGTGGACTGGCTGCACATCCCGCGCACGCAGTCGAACAAGCTCATAGGCATGCACGAAGGCAAGCGGCTGTATCGGACGTCGATTTGCATCCGCGTTTAAGGCGTTTGCGCGCGCGTTTAGGTAACATTATTTAAAGCACGCCGCGCTCGGTATTTCATGGATTGGAGGACTCCGCACGCCGTATTCGTAATCTGCCTCCTTGCAGTAGAAATCCTCGCGCCCTACGCTTTCGCCGCCGACGCGCCGCAGGCGCCGGTAACGGAAACGCCGGCAGTTGTGCCGACACCGACCATTACTCCCCCGTCAGGCACGTCGTCCTGCGAAATCAACACCATAAGCGACGAGGACCGCGCGCGGTGGCGCGACGCAACCACGAAGTTTTCAGCGGACGAAATCAACGACATGCCGCTTGACCAGGCGCTGGGCAACACGAATCCCGGCACGTTCGGCAATCCCATGTACTCGCAGCCGTCCGCAACCGGCACCGCCGGGGAAACGGTTCTGGTCACGAATGTCGCGATGCTCATCGGCGAGCCTCCCGTCGATACGGTGAAGAACCTCGGGCTCTCGTCGCAGCTCGTGGACGGGAAAGTGCCGGCGGAAATGCGCATACCCGTCGCGATGGCGTCCGCCTACGCCGAGAAAAAAGGGAAGGGCACGGAATTCCTCGAGGGCATGAAGAAGTTCGGCTTGATTCCTTCGTCCGCGTCGGTTGCCGGCACGCCCACGCCGGCTCCCTACAGCGGGATGAAAATACGCATTCCCGAGACGGGGCAGGAACTCGCGTTCTCGCAAATCGCGAATCTCGAAAAGCTCAACCCCGACTCGTGCATGCTCGACGAGAAAATCCAGGGCCGCGTCACTTATCTTGCGTTGCTCGACCACGATTTGACGTACGGAAGCGAGCGTTCCACGACGGCGCGAACAGGAACGTTCGAGAACGCGGCTACTGGCGCCAAGTACGTCGGCGACACGGGCGATACCGCTACTGCAACGAACCAGCACTTCACTGCGTCGTCTGGAAATATCATGCTCTCCGTCGGAAAGGACGGCTCCAACATACTTATTCCCTCGCACTACGAGGAATGGCTCGCTTTCGTCGCCTCGTGGAACAGCATCGACATGTGGGCGTCGGCGGCAATAGGCGCGACGACGATGAAGTTCGCGGAGCGCTCCGGAAAGAAGGCGGACATGCTTGAACGGAACCTCATCGGGAGCGATATGGAACGCCAGGCGATGTTGCGCTCTCAGCCGGAATTTGCGAAGGCAAGGCAGTTGGCGGGCGCGGATCTCGCGGCGTACCTTGCCACTCAGAGCCAGGAAAAACAGGCTATTTACTCCTCGCTTGCATCCCGGATGGACCGTTGGGATGCGATAAGCAGGGGGTTGGAAACGCCCACCGCCGCCGAAAAGACGCTGATGGGGAAGGATTTCGAAACCTTCTTCGCAGGCGCGAAGAGCGAATTTTCTAAAGGAGAGATGTCGCAGACGACGCTCAAGCGGCTCGATGTCGTCGGCGCGGCGGAAATGCCCGTGGACGGAGTTCTCCCGGTTCCTTCCCAAGTCAAGAACGACTTTGACATGGCGGCGCAAGCCAACGATCTAGACGTCATGGTAAAAAGCGAAAACGTCAAAGCAGAAGTCGGCGATTTGAAGGAGCGTCAGGGATACCAGGCGGACCTTACCAAGGTCGCGGCGAACAGGGTGCGCAACAGCCTGATTATCGGCGCGACGTGGCTCGGCCCCGCGCGCCTCGCTTTTTCCGTGAATTCGCGCGTCCTGTTCCAGTTCAGCAACAGCGCGGACGACCAGTACCTCACGCTCGTAATAAACAAGGCGGACGTTGCCAGCAAGTTCCGCAAGGCGACGGGCGGCATGGGCATCGGCACGGTTCTTGAAAAAATAGGGCTCGTCAGCGGCGCGACGACGCCGCCGAAGGCGTATTCCGCCGGCACGGAATTCATACTCAACAAGCCCACGAATGCGGGAGGCGACGTAAGGAATTCGTTCACGTCGCTCGGCACTGACGGCGCCAAGTGGCAGGTGGACGTGCGCTGGGCGGGAAGCTCGGTTTCCACGAATTTCGAGGACTTGCGCGGCATCGGCGACAACGACGAGTATACGAGCATGCCGATGGTGACGAACCAGATTCAGGGCATGCCCGTAATAAACAGGCAGGACGAGGCGAAAACTTATTCGTACATAACCGCGTTCGCGCTGCCGTTCATACTTTTCCGTTCCATGAGCGCGGACTTCGGCACGATTTTCGCCCTTCCGCCGACGCTGCAGGCGACGGAATACGTCATGAACATAGACCCGAACCAGTTCCAGAAGGACGCCTGCACCAAGGAAAAACTCGACGAATACAAGCGCCTCTACGTCGGTGCGACAGTCGGAGGCTGGGTGACGAATTACCTGCCTGCGGCGAGAGTCCTCGGTACGTACGGCAAGTCCACGGGCGCGTTTGCGACGTCGCTTTCACAAAACCCGGCGCTTACGGGTTTTGCCAAGGGCGCCATAGCGTGGGGTCCGCTGCTGCAGACCATGGCGTCGGCGAATCCCGGCTACTGGCTCCAGTGGATGTGGGGAGAGCAGGGAATGCGCTACGTCGCTTCCTGCAAGGACGACCAGTACACCATACTCGCGTTCCAGAAACTTTCCAAATACCAGAAAACTTCGGCGTCAAGCGGTGCCTCCGCGCTGCAGCCGATTACCGACGCGCTCAGCCAGCTCAAACTCGGCGCCGCGGTTGAAGGCGCCTACGCTTCCAACGTTACGTACGATTTGCCGAAGATGACCGAAATGCTCAACGTCAAGTCCGTAATGAACGGGCAAACAGGCGTGATATTCCCGCCCGAACTGTATTACGCGCACATCGAGAAGAGCGCCTTCTCCGTGAAGGGCGGGCTCTTCGACATGCTCGACAAGAAGGGCTGCAAGTTCTCCGAGAACCTGCAGGGCAAGGACGGCATAGCGAACCTCGGTTCCGACGGAATCACGTTCTACAACAAGGACGGCTCAATAGCGCTCGCGTTGCGCGACCAGTGGTGGAAGCTTCGTTCGCTCGCGAGAATGCGCGCGCAGGACGAGGCGCGCACCATAGTCCCGAACAAGATAATCTCGACGAACCTCGCGGGCTGTGGCGAAGCGGAGTTCCTTACGGTGAACGCGTACGGCGAACCGTCGCTAGTCGGCACGTGCAGCGCTGCTAGCTGCCTGCGCAGCTCAATTGCCAAAGTTACGGGACGCACCGTTGACAGCGACCTGACGCCGTTCATAGGCAGCGTCTACTACGTCGACACCGACCAGGGAACGGCGACCGTAAGCGGCAACCAGATACGCTTCATGCAAACCGCGGCGAAGAGCACGGAGCGCCTGCCCGGACAGGAGGTTACCGCGCCAACCGTCGACGAAATGGCGACGCTGCACACTTCGGAATTGGTGGCGGCGAAGCTCTCGGTTCTAGGCAACGGCAAGGTTCGCGTCTCGGGAACGTCGGGTTCCGAGGATATCGGTACGCTCGTGACGGTGTTCGGCTCGCGCGGAAAAATCGAGCACAAGGGCGGACAGATGCTCGTTTTCATATATACGCTCGCTGACTTGCCCGCGAGCAACCTGAAGTCGGTGTCCGCGCGCGCGGATTCCAACGGCGCCATCAAGCTGGACACGGAGGCGAAAGCCGGCGCGGAGAAAAGCGGCGAACAGCTTAGCGCGGGATTGAACAAGATACAGGGCAGCGAGGGCATGACGGTTTTCGAAACTGCGGACAAGATATATCGTCTCACTCCCGACGGAAAGCTGCAGGTCATAGACAAGAAAACCGGCGCCGTGACGGAATACAACACTACGGGCAAGCCGTACAACGACGGCAACGGCAATATCGTGGTTCCGACGGACAAGGGCGACTTCAAATTCAACGTGGGCCTGACGAACGGGCAGCCCACTCTTGGCGTAACCGGCCCCGACGGCATAAAGGAGCTCGCGGCGCTTATTGCGGCGAAAGGCGAGCAGGGAATTCTCACGTTCAATCCTTCGACTGGCGCGATAAACGTCTACAACGGACAGGATATACCGATGAACTCGGATTTCGCTTCCAAGGGCGTAGGCTTCATGTCGGACGCGAACGGTAACACGCGCGGTGTCCCGATAGACAACCCGTTCAGCGTGGGCGGCGGTTCGTCCACGCCGACGGTTTCTGGACTGAACCTTCCGTCGTGGCCCGAGGAGCTGCCCCTTGCGGCGCTTATGCTCATAGCGATACTCGGCGGCGTGCTCGCGGTGCGCATGCGCTTCGGCGACGGCGAGGACGACGAATGGGACGACGACGAACTTCCCGAAGGGGACGAAGCGGTCGACGAGGACTTGGCTAAATGAACGGCAGGTTTGTCGTAACTTTTCTCGCGTTCGCACTGCTCGGACTCGGAGTTGCCGACGCTTTTCTCGGATTTTCCGGAAGCATCGGGTTCTTCTCCACCTTCTTGACCGGACTGCTTATTTTTCTGACGTTCTTCACGTTCTTCTTTCTCCCGCCGAAGGAGATTTTCTCGGAAAAGGGCTGGCGGTACATAAGCGTCGGGCTGGTCGTGCTTTTCATAGGCAGGGCGATAAAGGAATACTGCAAGATGACGGGAAGCCCGCTTGGGTTTCCAAGCTTCGCCGACTTGTTCTGGTTCTTCGGGTTCATCCCCATAGGATACGGCTTGCTCCTGCTTTGCCGCGCGTTCCACGTCGAACTGACGACGCCGCGCAAAATCGCGGTTGCAACCGCTTCCGCGGCGTTCGCCGTCTTCATATTCTTCATCGCAATCCTGCCTGCGCTCTTGGACGCCAACGGGGCAGACCCGAGCGACGCCGCGTCCATAATCAAGAATCTTTGGGATCTGGCGCTGTTCACGCTTTCGGCGTACCTGCTCGCCATGCTCTGGCGCTGGCACAGGCTCGCGGAACCCGTCGTATTGCTCACGCTGGGCCTCGCAATCATCACTGTTTACGACACGGTGAACGGCCGCATCTCCATGGCGGAGCAGATGCTCGCCGCGTTCTATTCGCTGCGCATCTTCGCCTATTTCCTATTCGTGATGGCGGCGGTGAGATACAAAACCGTTTCCGAAGAAATCGGCTCCGGAAGGCACGTTTTCGGCAAAAAATAAGCTACGTTGCTTCGTTTGTTCGCATAAAATTAGAGTGCCTGCCGGCTCCGCAAAGAAAGAAACGTCGACGAGGAGGGGGATCAGAAAAAATCGTTGAAAATGAGGGGAAACCTTGGTTTCCCCGCGTTGTCCGAAAAATTAGAGAGCCGGGCCCGCGCGCTTCTTTCAATCGGGAACGTTGGTGGGGATTATCCTCATGAAAGACAATATGTCGGACCCGGCTGGCTTTTTTGGTGGGTTGAACCGGCGTCCTGCGACGCCAAAGCCAATATTATTTCTTCACATCACCTTTCGCCGAGAAGAACACTCTCTTCCCGACCTGCTTCTTTTCCAGCAGTCCCTGCCTGAACATGCCGTTCAATCTGGCGGAGGCCGCGTTCTTTCCTTTGTAGCTGAATTTCTTCTGCACGTCCGCCGCGCAGACGACGCCCTTCTTCTTCACGAAGTCGTATATGTCGCCGTCCACCTCGGGAATCGGGAAGTCGTCGGGCGTTTTGCGCGTTTCGAGCGCGTTTATGCGCGCCTCCATGCGCTCGAGCTTCGCGTTGATTTCCTTGAGTATGAGATTAGTCGCCGTTCGCTCCTCGGATACGGCGTTCAGTAGGGCGCCTATTACGACGGGGTCGCGGAACTGCTCCTGCATCTTACGGAAGTCAGCCGCAACGTTTTTGAATTCGTTTGTCGTGTTATCAGTCACGATCCCACCCTGAACGTATCATGATATCATCATGACTATTTAAAAAGGTATTTATTTAGCGGAAGTGAGGGATAGCGTATGATAACGTACGACGATTTCATGAAGGTGGAGCTGAAGGTCGCCACCGTGCTGGAAGCCGAGCGCGTGCCCGGCGCGGACAAGCTGCTCAAACTCCGCATAAAAATGGGCGAGGAAGAACGCACGCTCGCCGCCGGAATAGCGCAATATTACGCTCCCGAGGAACTCGTCGGAAAACAGCTTATAGTAGTCGCCAACCTCGAGCCCAAGAAGCTGCGCGGCATAGAATCGAACGGGATGCTTCTTGCCGCGTGCACGGAGGACGACTCGCAGGTGGTTTTCGTGACGCCCGAGAAGCAGATACCCGACGGTTCGCGGGTTCGCTAGATTTTCCTTCTTATCACGAGTTCGTACAGCAGCGCTCCCGCCACCATGAGTATGAACGCGGGAAGGAGCGACTGCGACAGCGCATAAGCCGCCAGCGCAAGAGAGAGCGCGGCGACGACGTAGTGTATCCAGCGCGGCGCGAACCTGCATTTCCCCCTTAGCGCGACGAACGCGCTTATGGCGTGCGGTATGAGTATGAACGCCACCACGAGCATCGCCAACGTCGCGAAGTTGTTCACCAGAAGCGCGAGGCACGACGCCATCGCGAAGTGCAGCCAGAGCGCGCGCGACGGCGTCTCGTAGCGCGGACTGAGGTAATCGAAGAAGCGCGGGAACAAGCCGTCGCGCGCCATCGCGTACGTCAGGCGGGCGGCGCCGAGCGTCACCGCGTTCATGGCGCCGATTATCGCTATCAGCCCGCCGAGGGCGAGCGCGACGCCGCCCCATCCTCCTACGAAGGAAGCCATCATGTCCGCAATCGGGGTTTCCGACGTCGCGAATTCGCGCCATTCCACCGAGCCGAGGACAACTACGGAAACGAGCAGGTACAGCGCCATCACCGCGAGCACGCAGATGATGAGCGCCTTCGGCACGTTCTTGCGCGGCGACTTTATCTCCTCCTCGGGAATCGTGATTATTTCGGCGCCTTGATAAGCCCATAGCGCGAGCAGCAGCGACGCAAGGAATCCGGGAAGCAGCTCGCCGTCTCCCTGAACGAGCTGGAGCCTCTCGGGCTGGAGGAACGAAAGCCCCACCGCGATGAAGAGAATGAGCGCAAGAAGCTTCACTACCGTGAGCGCGTCCTGCATCTCGCTGCCCTTGCGCACCCCGCGGTAGTTGGTGTACGTGAGCAGGAGCCCTATTCCGCAGGCGATTCCCAGCCGCGGCAACTCCCCGTAAGGCAGGAAGAAGCGCAGGTACCACGCTATTGCCCACAGCTCCGCCGCGATGGTAATCCAGTAGCTCGTCCAAAGAGTGTAGCCGCAGAGGAAGCCTGAGGCGTTGCCGAAGACTTTGTGCGCGTACGCGTACGGGCCTCCTGCGATGGGCATGCGCGCCGCGCATTCGGCGAAGCTCAGGCTCGTGAGGATGCAGTAAACCCCCGCGGCAGCCCAGGCAATCAGCGAGAACGTGCCCGACTGCTGCGCCATCAGCATGGGCATGATGAATATTCCCGCGCCGATGACGAATCCGAGCCCGAGCATCAGCGTGTCGAAAAAGGAGAGCGTTCGGATGAAGTGCGTCTTCTTTTCCATAACTATCGTCCGAATGCGGGCTGCGCGTCGATTCCCTTTTCTCTCAGGCAGCGCGCGAACCCTGCGTCGAATCCGTGAGTGGTGTAAACCTTTTTCGCTCCCGTCTGCTCCACGAATTCGACGAGATGCGGGAAGTCGCAGTGGTCGCTCAGGCAGAATACGCGGTCCGCATCCATCGGACGCTTTCCAGCCCAACCCGTAGCCAACCCGATGTGCACCATCTTTCCGTACAATCGCCAGAGGTTCGCAGCAAGGACGGAATTAACCTTGTTGAAGGGAAGGACCGCAACAAAATTGCGCGCCAGTTCCTTTTCCCCCTCCGCACCGTCAGGCGTCAAATAGTCGAGCTTCACGCCGTGCTTGCGGTAAACGTCGCTTACCTTCGCCACATCCTCGTTTACAAGAGGCGCAATGCCCATCTCGTTCAAACACGCGATAAGTTCCTGCGCCTTGCCCAGAGCATAACCGCCGAGGACGACTATTCCTTTCTCGCGTTCCGCCGCAACCCACTTCTGTATTTCCGAATACGTCTGCATGCGCTCGGGAAAAACGTATTCCGGCGAACCGAACGTGGTTCCTACCAGAAGTTCGTCGCATTCAACCGGTTTCGCCGCCTTGGTGGTGAATCCGTCGTCGGTTCTGAAGTCGGGAGCGTACAACGCGCGCGTTCCGTCTTTCTCAGCGAGCAGCAAACGCGAGCCGAGCACGTGCCCCGCTTCCAGCATGGAAAAGCCGTTATGATGCCTTTCGCCCACTTTATAGCCGCGCGCCTTCAGCAGCTCGATGGTTTCGTCGCTTGCTATGGTTTTTTTCGAGCGGGCGGCGTGGTCCGCGTGGGCGTGGGATACGAACGCTATATCGCCCGAGCAATCGAGCGCAACTCCTTCCAGGAAGGCTCTCGGCGGGTTGAACGAGAACACGCAGCGATTACGCTCCTTAGTTATTTATGGCTTGCGCAAAAACGAGAGGAAGCCGGTGTGCACGAGCCCCGTGTTCTCAGGCCGGCAGCCGCGCTCGCGCACCAGCCATTCGCGCACTATTGCTTCGATTGTACGGACGTGGAAGAAACCCGCAGCTTCTCCCGCCAAAACGAATTTTTTCGCCTGTTCGACGTGCGGCACGTAACCGACGCACCAGCCGCCCTTTCTCAGGGCTGCGAACGCGTTCGGCAGCAGCAAGTCGGAATCCGCGCAATCCAGCGTGACGAGGTCGATTTCTGTTTCGTCGAAGCCGAGAGCGGCGTCCTTCACCTTTATTTCGACTACGCCTTCGAGTCCAGCCTTCTTCACGTTCTTTTCCGCGAGCTCGGCGAACTCTGGCCGCTTCTCGTAGGAATAGACGTGCCCCTTTTCGCCGACTATGTTGCCGAGAAAAACCGTCAGCCAGCCCGAGCCGGCGCCGGTGTCGATTACCTTGTCACCCGCGCCGAGCCCCGTGAATCCTGCGATGAGCGACGCGTCCTTCGGCAGGATGACCTGGGGTCCGCGCTTCAGTTTGACGTCAAGCATAAAGGCATTAAATATGCGCCCGGCAATAAAACACTTTGCGAGCCTCCGTAGCTCAGTGGTAGAGCGCCTGCCTTGTAAGCAGGAAGTCGCGAGTTCAAATCTCGTCGGAGGCTTTCGGAACCGCGGAGTGGGCTTCGCCCCCTCCCCAGTTCAACGGTTTTCCTGACCCTCCCCCCGACGTTTTTTACCAGATTCTGAGCAGGATTCCCGCGTAGGCGAGCGCAAGAAGTGCGAAATTCAGAATCATGAACTTGCGGTTGCTCCAGTGGAAGAATCCGGCGACGCGCCTTTTCGAAAGCGGATAGAGCGGCATCTGCCCCGCGACGCTGTCCTTGTGAACGAACAAATCCATCGCCAAGTGCAGGAAAACTCCGCAGAAGAACGGCGCCGTGAGCGCGGGGAAAAGAAGCGCCACCACCCACGACGCGAGCCCCATGATGAGCCACGAGTGCGAAAGATGATATGCCGTTATGACCGCGCCGAATTCGGGCGGAACGCTCGCGCCCGCGCCGCGCCACCGCATGTGCCGGGGACTGATTCCTTTTGTCGTGAAAACGAAAATCGCGGGCAGGCTGAACAGGAAATCGGGAAGAACCGCGAACGCGGCATACATCCACGCGTTCGGCTGGTTGTGAAAAAGGGCGAACGCCCACAGCGCGTGCGAGAAGAAGTCTACCATCGGAAAACGAACGCCGCTCGGATTTAAATTAAAGCGCTTCCTCATCATGTCATGGAATTCAAACGCGTTCCCGGAAAAAAGGTGGCGGATGTCGTGCTTTACGCGATAAGCACGTGCCCGTGGTGCGGAAAGACGAAGGCGCTTCTCAAGGAGCTCGGCGTGGAATACCGCTACGTCGACTGCGACCTGCTCGAAGGAAAGGATGCGGACGAAGCCGACGAGGAAGTCGTGAAATACAACCCCCGCCACTCGTTCCCGACGATGGTGATAAACGGTAAGAAAGTGATAACCGGCTTCAACGAGGACGCAATCCGCGAGGCGCTGGGATGAACGAGGCGGACATCGAACCGTATTACGAAACGCTGAAAAAAACCGCGGAAGCAACGGACTACTTTTTCCTCAATCCCGACAAGGAGTTCGCGCTGTCGCTCTGCCGCGGCTTGCTGAAAAACAGGGAACGCTACGGATACGCGTCGTGCCCGTGCCGACTGGCGTTCGGAAAAATCGAAAGGGACCGCGACATAATCTGCCCGTGCGTCTACCGCGAGCCGGACGTGCGCGAGTTCGGAACGTGCTTCTGCGCGCTTTACGTCTCGAAGGAAGCGTCCGAGGGAAAACGCGGCATAGTGCCGATACCCGAACGCCGTCCTCCGGCTCTTTCGCGGCGCTGAAAAGCGTTTATTAACCCTTTTCGAGTTCCTATTCCAAGAGGTGCTTGGATGAGGAATGCTTTGGTTTTCGTTCTGCTTTTGGCTTCGTTCGCCGCGGCGTTCGACTGGACCGCGACGTTCGCATCGGGCTGCCACGTCCAGGGACGCTCGTTTTCCGCGCAGGTTACGATAATAGACACGGGCACGCCGATGGGCATGTGGTTCAACGCCGTGCAGCTCAAGACAACCGCGGGAGACGTTTTCGCCGCGTCCGTAACCGATCCCAACGGCTGGCTGCTCGGCTCCGGCGAATCCAAGACGGTGACTGTCAACGGCATCTATCCGGGCCCCAATGAGGGAAACACCGTGCTCATCTATTACGCGTGCGCGTACGGGCAGGTGATAATGCCCGGCAGCACGGAAAAGGACTGGATTTGCTCGCAACAGAGCCTCGGCATCGACATCACGCCGCTCTCGCAGTACCGGTGTTCGTACGACGGCGACTGCCCGTCGAACCAGTACTGCCTTGAGAGCGGGTGCACCTCGCAGTGCGTTCCGGTGACGCAGCAGTGCGGGCATTTCGTCGGCGGCACGTGGGTTCCCTATGAATGCTGCACGGACACCCAGTGCGGAAGCGGCAGCGTGTGCGAAAGCCACGTTTGCGTAGGAATGACGTGCCCCTGCGGTTTCGTGTCGGGGCACAAATGCGTGCCCTACGAATGCTGCCGCGACTCCCAGTGCGGCTACGGCTTCTATTGCACGAATAACAACCACTGCGCGAAATACCAGTGCATGGCGGATTCCGACTGCTCCAACACCCAGGACTGCAGCAACCACGTCTGCACGAGCATCATATGTCCGTCCTGCGCCTACGTCTCAAACCGCCAGTGCGTTTCGTACTCGTGCTGCGACGGCTCCGCGTGCCCCGCCAACTCCGAGTGCGTCAACCACGCCTGCAGCGCGCTTTCTTGCGGCTCGTGCGCGTATATATCCAATCACACGTGCGTGAATTACGAATGCTGCTCCGACGGCGCGTGCGCCGACACCGAGAGCTGCTCGAACCACGCGTGCTCGGCGCTGTCGTGCCAGTACGGGTACTACGCGAGCAACCACGAATGCGTCAAGTACGGCTGCATGGACAACAACGACTGCGCTTCCGACTCGGTATGCTCGACGCACTCGTGCGTCGCGGCGCAGTGCCCGTCGAACCAGCTCGTGATGAACCATGCGTGCGCCATGCTTTCGGGCACGGACGCGCTGTTCGGCTTCGTCAAGGACAACCGCTACGTTTCGTACCTTTCGGGAGAGGGAATCTCCACGAACCCGATTCCCGCGCTGCTGTTCCTGGCGGTGCTTGCCGGAATCGGCTATTTCGCGTGGACGCGCTACGGCAATGCCGGTAAGAAACGGTAATAAACGCCGGCACGCGAATCAGATTGTGAGAAAGACGTCCGCAGCGGCGCTTATCCTCGTTATTTTACTCGGCGGCATCGTTCTGTTCTTCGCGTCCGACGAAACCTCGCGCACCGGATTCTGGGGATTCGTCGGCGGTTCGAAGCCGCTGCGCGCGTGGACGCCCGCGACGCCTAGCCCTACCCTGAAAGCGCCTTCCGCAAAACCCCAGAACTGCGGGCTCCTGAATGTCACGGTGCTGGACGTCGGGCAGGCGGACGCGATTTTCATTAAAACGCCGGGCGGGAAGACTATTCTCATCGACGCCGGCATATACGGCCGCGCCGCGAACATCCTCAAGTCGCAGAAAATCGACTACTTCGTCGCGACGCACCTGCACCAGGACCACATCGACGGGTTCAAATACCTAGAAAAGAACGTCGGCGCCATCTACGACAACGGGGATTGCGGCGGCAACAAAATGGGCACGATGCTGACCACTTACGAGGGCTTCTGGCAGACGCATCCGCACGTTGCGGTGACGCAGGATTCCGCCGTCGAGTTCGATCCCTGCATTTCCGTCGAGTTCAAAGTGGCGTACGACCGTCCGCAGGGATGCTGGACGTCGAACGAGAACGAGAACTCCATACTCGTGCGCATCACGTACGGCTCGACGTCGTTCCTGTTCGCAGGCGACTGCGAAAAGAACTGCGAATACACGCTTCTGCAGCAGGGGACTGATTTGGATGCGGAATTCCTGAAAGTGGGGCACCACGGAAGCGGAACTTCGTCGTCTGCGGACTTCGTCCGCGCGGTGGGCGCGCAATACTACGCGATATCCGTCAACGCGAGCGAAAGCATAACGAAGGGGTATTTCCATCCGCGCAAGGCGTCGCTCACCAACATCTTCGGCATGGGCGGCTTCTCCGAGGGCACGCGTTTCCTGTACCGCACCGACCTCAACGGCAACCTGAATTATGTTTCCGACGGAAAAACCATCCGCAAGAGCGCTTATCTCACGAGCCCTACGCTGACGGAGGAATTCAGCGGCTATTCCGATGCCGATGCCTCCACCTACGGCCCGATAAACTGAATTTGGGATGAAAAAGGGAAAACGCTTAATATCCCGAAGTTTTCATAGATGCGGTAGTGACGAATGGAACCGATACGGCGATTGCTTTTCTGGCTGTTGGATGGAACGAAGGGCGGCCCTACTCGGATGCTCCTGCTTTCCATCCTGCTGAAGAAGCCGATGAACATGAGGCGCTTAGCCATCGCGGCGGGGCTCGACTACAAGACGGTGGAGCATCATGTGCGGCTTATGGAGAAGAATTCGATAATAGAGAGCATGGGCGGCGGATACGGCAGGGTGTTCTTCGTCAGCGAGCTGGTGCTAGCGCAGAAGGACATAGTCGCGAACATAAGGGGTGTTAAAAATGGCAAAGGCAAAAACGGCAAAAAGTAACGGCAACGGGACGAGCGGAAAGGCGCTCATGTGGACGTTCGGCATCCTGGTACTTTCGTTCGTTCTCATCGTCGCGTCCGCGTTCGTGCTTCCCGGCGCATCGCAGTTCGTGCGCACCCACCCCGGCGATTTCGCGGGCAGGTTCGTTCCCGGCGATGCAATGCCCGCCGACGACTACATGGACTTCCGGCTCGTACTGTCCGCGGCGAACGCGCTCATCGCCATCTACCTAATCTTCATCTACGTGAAGGACTACCTGAAGCTGCGCTCGGCTTTCACGCTCGGCATCATCGCCGTGCTGTTCTCCTTCCTCCTGTACGCGCTCACCTCCGTGCCTCTCGTGCACATACTCTTCGGAAGATACGGGGCGGGAAGCTTCTCGTTCGTGCCGCTCCTGTTCAGCGCGATAGGATTGCTCATATTCGCGAAACTGAGCAACGAATAACCCTGCAATTTGGGTAGAATTTCGGGAATCCTATATAAGCCGATTTTTCGGGCTACTTCCATGGCGGAAGTCATCATGCGAATGGACGGCGTTTCCAAGGAATATCTGGAAGGCGAGCCGTTCGCCGCGTTGAATGATATCAACCTCGAAATACGCGGGGGCGAACTCGTTTCCATAACCGGGCCGTCCGGCAGCGGCAAGAGCACGATGCTCCATCTTCTCGGTTGCCTCGACAAGCCCACGAAAGGAGAAATATATCTGGAAGGGAAACCGGTTTCGGGAATGACGGACGACGAGCTCGCCGAGGCGCGCCGCAACAGGATAGGATTCGTCTTCCAGGCATTCAATCTCGCGCCCACGCTGGACGTGTTCGGCAACGTTGAGCTTCCGCTCGTTATAAAAGAGGCGAATGTCGAAGAGCGCCGCCGCACCGTTGACCGGCTTCTTTCCGCGGTTGGATTGACCGACAAGGCGCACAAGATGCCGTCCCAACTGAGCGGAGGGCAGAAGCAGCGCGTCGCAATAGCGCGCGCGCTTGCGAACAGCCCTGCGATACTGCTCGCCGACGAGCCTACCGGAAATCTCGACTCGAAATCGGGCGAGGAGGCTGTTTCGCTCATAATCGGATTGTGCAAGAAGCACGGCATGACCGCTGTTTTCGTGACTCACGACGCCAAGATCGCGGCGCGGACGGAGCGCCAGATACGGATACTCGACGGAAAAATAGAATCGGATTCGAAAAGGAGGATGGGAAAATGAAGGACGGAAAAGTTTTGCTTTGCGTATTCGCGCTTTTCGCGCTAGCGTCGTCGGCGTCCGCGTACACCGCCATGGGCGGCTTGCTGCGCGGGCAGCTGCTGAAGTATGAGCCGTATCCCGCGCTTCCCAACTCGTACATAGATGTGTGGTTCAGCGTTTCCAATAGCCTGGGCAACGACCTCGTGAAAGACGTCCAATGCTCTTTCGACGACATGTACCCGTTCAGCATGGACCCGACGGACCCGCGCATCCAGACAATAGACACTCTTCAGCCTGGATACGACGCAGTGCTGAAATATACCGTACGCGTCGACGAACGCGCGGTTCCCGGAAACAACAGCATCGCCATTTACTGCAATTCCTCTGGCTATTCCTATCCCGTGAAAATAGAGGATTATGTCTACGTCGCAACCGAGGAAAGCGCCCTTGCCGTTAAATCGTTCGAGCCGCTCACGCCTGTTGAAATAGGCTCCGAGGCGGTTTTCAAGCTGACGCTGAAGAACACCGGCGCGCGTGCGCTCTCCGCGACAGTCGACATAAATTCGACCGACGCGCTCACGCCCCTCGGAGTCCAGCGGCTGTATTTCGACCGCATAGACCCGAACGCCGAGGCGTCGATGAACGTCACGCTCGGCGTATCGCCCTCGAAAAGCGCGGGCTATTATACGCTATCGCTCACGCTCACGCCCAACATAGGCAACGCGTCGGTTTACAAGGCAGGAGTCGTGGTGGAGGCGACGCCCGAGATTACCGTCAGCATGGAGCAGACTACGACGGGCTCGCAGGTGCTCATCGCGAACACGGGAAACACCGCAATACGCAGCGTTTACGCGTCGGCGGGGCAATCCGGAAGAACTCTTGCCGAGGATTTCATCGGCACTCTCAACGTCGACGATTTCGCCACGCTTTCCGTTACGCAGCAAACGAGCCAGCTTGACGTCGAGGTGTCGTTCCGCGACGGGAACAACGTGCAGCACGTGCTGAGGCAGACGGTTTCCGCAAGCGGGGCGGCTGCGAACGCGACGTCGGCGCGCACCCAGTTCCAGCGCAACGGCAGCAACAATCAGCTTATCCCGGGCATACGCCTTACGACGTCTACGGGGCCCGACTACGTGCAGATAGCCGCCATCGTAATCATACTCGGCGGCGTCGGCTACGTGGTTTACCGAAAACTCCTGAAGGGTAAGTGGATCTTCAAGGCAAAGAAGTGACGCCGTGAAGAACCTCGACCTTTTCTCGATGGCGGTTACCTCCCTGCGCTATCGCCAGCTCCGCAGTTGGCTCGCCATACTCGGCATAGTCATCGGAGTTGCGTCGATAGTCGCGCTGATTTCGGTGAGCACCGGCGCGAACGAGCAGATACAGGGTTCTCTCGGAGGATTGGGAAGCAACATAGTCACGATAACGCCGGGTTTCTCGCGCGCCTCCAGAATGGGCGGGTTTGGCGTGCCTGGCGGCGGCGGTTCCGAGGGCGGATTCGGCGGCGGTCCTGGCGGAGTGTTTTCCGAACAGACGGCGCAGAACATAACGTTCCGCGAGGCGGACGCTATGCGCGGGCTCGCGGGAGTGTGGAAGCTCGACGCGCGCGTTTCCCAACGCGTAACCGTTTCGTACAAAACTAGGAACGCCTCGATAACCGTAGTCGGCGTAGAGCCGAACGCGTTCCCCGAGAGCGCAAGCTCCAAAATCCTCCTCGGCCGCTCGCTCGGGCCCAGCGACGTTTCTTCCGCCGTTGTGGGCTTTTCAGTTTACAACAACACTTTTGCCGACGCGGACCTGCTCAACAAGCAGATAAAGATAAACGGCACGCCGTTCCGCGTGGTGGGCGTTCTCGCGTCGTCCGGTTCGGCCTTTGGAGGAGGTGACAACCAGGTTTACATAGCGCAGGCGTCGGCGCGAAAGATTCTCGACAACGCGGACGTCGTGAGTTCCATAGTCGTGGTGGTGGCGAACGGCAGCAACACCAGCGCCGTCGCGGCGGAACTCACATCCTCGCTGCGCGACATGCATCGCGTCAGTGTCGGTCAGGAAGACTTTACCATTACTACCGCGGATTCGCTGCGTTCCGCGATTTCGTCCGTCGGGAGCACGATGACGATGCTTCTCGCCGGCATCGCCTCCATTTCGCTTCTGGTAGGAGGCATAGGCGTTGCGAACGTGATGTTCACGTCGGTGCTCGAGCAGACGAGGTTCATCGGCATTCTCAAGTCGCTGGGTGCGAAGCGCGCCGAAATCCAGAAGCTATTCCTGTTCGAGTCCGCGCTTGTCGGACTCATAGGCGGAGGGCTGGGCATAGTGCTCGCGGTCGCTCTTTCCGCGGTGTTCGCCTGGGTAGGATTGCCGTCTAAAATCACGCTTGACGTCATCGCTTTCGCGATGGGATTCTCCGTGCTGGTCGGAGTCGCTTCGGGCGCGATTCCCGCCCGCAACGCCGCTTCCGTAGAACCCGTGGAAGCGCTGAGGTACGAATGAATTTGGGTATTAGTCGGGGGTTATTTCGGGAAATCCGCGAACCCGCAAGGGGGCTCCGCCCCCTTTCAGTTCTACGGTTCTCCTGATTTCCCCCGCTTGGCAAAACGAAAGATTTGGGTATCAGTTGGGGGTTATTTCGGGAAATCCGTTTATATCCCGAAATATTGGGCACTTAACAAGAGGTGGATTGCAATGAATTCGAAGTTTTGGTTGGCGGGACTCGCGGTAGTTCTGCTGGTTTCAACCGGACTCGCTCTGGCAGCGCCGAATCTCACGCGCTGGCCGGACGAGAACAACGCGACGTGGCACCATCCGGACTTCAACGGAACCCCTCCCGATTTCGGCAACTCGACGGGACACCAGCCGCGCATGATGCGCGGGGACTGGAACGGCACGCGCCCCAACCTCAACGCAACCAAGCGCAGCACCTTCAACGAAACAGCGTTCGCGGAATTCAATCAGGCGGTTCTCAACGACGATTACGCCACTGCGAAGCAGCTCAATGCCGAATACGGATTCGGCGGACGGCTGTTCGACATACTCAACCAGTCCACGTTCGACAAGTTCGCGCACATCGAACAGCTGCGGGCGGAACTCACGAAGGATCTGGGGCTGAACGATACCCAGCCTGGCGACATGCCTGGCTTTGAAATGCCCGGCTTCGGTTTTGAACGCGGCATTCCTCCTCATCTCTCCAACGCAAAAAGTGGGAAGAAATGAGCGGAACTTCCGGCGCATATCTCCTGCCGCTCATCCTCCTGGCGGCCCTGGTTTTGTCGGGCTGCGTTTCATCCAACGCGCAACCCGAAACCGGAAGTCCTGCGATGGACGGGAACCCGGCAGGCGGGGGCAACCCCCCTGCCGGGCAGCCCGGCTTCGGCGGAAACTTCTCGAGAAACATGACCGATGCCGAACGCGCCCAGATGGAGGCGCAGCGTACGCAAGCGTGCCTGAACAAGGCGGAAGGCGCGGCGTGCGCGGTCCAGGGCGGACCGAACGGCACTGCGATTAGCGGAACGTGCGCGTCGAGGAACGGCACGATGGCGTGCTGGTTCGCGAGGTCCAACGGCAATTTCACCGGAAATTGGACGAACGGACCGCGGCGCATGCGGCCGACGCTGACGATAGGTTAACTTTATCGATATTGTGGACTGTCAGCGACTTTAACAGTGGAAGGGACGTCTAGGTAGCTTATTATTTTAGATTCGCGGACTAATGTTTACAATGCAAATCAAACCAGAACAAATCGTAGCCTTTGATATCGAGACTAAAAATTTTTCTACTGATGTCCGGCACGGCAATACCAAAGTCATTTCTGTGCAGCTTGCTACTAGTGATGCGGAATCACTTTTCTATTCGGATGCACCACCTGGTCCCTCCTCATTTAAAACATTGCCTAAAAAAATAGACGATCTGTTAGCACAGGGCTGCGTTTTCGGTGGTCACAATGTTTCATATTTTGATTTTCCAGTTTTAGATGAGCTTCTCCCCGGCCTGGTGTCTATACCTGCTGAGCTTAGGATTGACACCATGTCGTCTCCTGCTGCCGAAAATTTAAAGAAAAAACTAGCAAAGGACTTTGTTTCACTAGAACAGTTATCCACTGAGCATGGCGTGCCCGTTAGTCACAAAAATCTAATGAGAGACCGCGCCTTGGCGTATGCTTCTCGGCATCATGCCGAACTTCTCGGAGTCGCTCAAAAACTATCTTCAGATAAGGGATGGTCTTTAGACTTTTGTTTAAAAAAAGTTGCTTTCGGTCCAGCAATATACGAATGTTACGAAGAATTCTTAGGTTCTCAAAATCAAAAAACTACTGACTTCTATAAATATGCGATGGGCGATGTTCAATGCGAACGAGAACTGATGCTAAGACTGCATCAAAAGGGACTGCTATTCTAAAGCGAAAAAAAGTATATTTTGCGCACCCGATGATCGCCTATGATACTGAGTTGGAGAGAAAAGTAATGCGCGCCATCAGTGCCGTTTTCAAACCATCCAAACTCATAAACCCAAAAACAAAGAAACACCAGCGACTTACGATGCCCGAATTTTGTGATCTAGCTTCGGCTTGCGATATCGTTGTAGTTCTTCCGCTTGAAGGTAAAAAAATTTCTGCAGGTGTGTGGAAAGAAGCCAAAACCGCGCTTAGCAAAGGAAAGTTAGTCTACGTCTATTCAATTTCTAAGAGCCAATTTATCCAAATTACTAACTTTAGAAGATATCGTTTGATGACCTTGGACGAAACTAGGCGCCACTATTATTCGGTTAATTTTTCCATGCATGTATCCCGCTTCGAAGCTTTGGCGACCGGGATTAAGCAGTAAACTTCTCTGTCGAACCGGATTCGTCAATAACCTTTTGAATCTCGAGTTCAGTTTTTTCCAGATATCGTTTGCACTCCTTTGTCAGGGCGCTGCCCTCTTTGAACAGAGCTATGCTTTCTTGTAAGCCCATGTTTCCTCTTTCCAGTTGGGAAACGATCTCTCCAATTCGTTCGAGTTTTTCCTCAAAAGTCCTTGTTTTTTTTGACATCACATCACTCCACTTCCGAACTTATCTGGCCGCTAGCCAGCACCGTCTTTAGCTTGTCTCCCCTCTTGACCTGTTTTGCGTCAATTACCAACTGCTTACCTAATAGCGTTATTGAAAAGCCCCGCTTCAGCACCGAGGTTGGGTCTAGAGAGCCTAGTTTGCCCTGCATTGTTTTTACGCCCCCAGACTTGTTTTGGGCGGTATACTTCATTGACCGTATGAGCCGAATAGTCAAGCCATCCAAACGTTCGCTTCTAAGACTGACAAAGTTCTGTAGGCCTCTGACGAGCTTGTCGGCATATTGCTGCAATTCCGTCTCTATTCTCATCGCATCTGGCACTATTATTTCGGCCGCTGCAGATGGTGTCGGAGCCCTCTTGTCGGATACAAAGTCCGCTATCGTGAAATCGGTTTCGTGCCCGATTCCGGAAACTATCGGTATTTCTGAAGAGTAGACGGCCCGCGCTACGGATTCCTCGTTAAAACACCATAAATCCTCTAACGAGCCGCCGCCTCTGGCAAGTATAATCAAATCGATTTCTTTGATTCCATTCGCAGTATGAATTGCGGCTACTATTGACTGTGCGCCATCATCGCCCTGCACCTTGGCTGGCACGAGCAAAATTCTCACGTGCGGAAACCTGCGGCTTATGACGTTACATATGTCATGGAACACCGCGCCAGTTGGCGAAGTGATTACTCCTATGGTTTTGGGAAATTTCGGAATTCTTTTCTTGTGCTCCTCCGCGAACAATCCTTCCTTGCTGAGCTTTTCCTTTAGCAAAAGAAACCGCTTGTGGAGATCTCCCAAACCGTCTTCGTACGCCTCTTTTACGATTAACTGATATTCCCCTCGTGGCTCATATACTTCGACGGACCCCCGAACTATTGTCTTTCCGCCGCTCGCCAGCTTGAATTTCAAATTGGACGCGTTGCTCTTCCACATGGTGCATTTAATCTGGCTGTTTTCATCCTTTAGGGTAAAATAGACGTGACCCGATAGATGGTATGTCAGATTTGAAATTTCTCCCCTTACCCAGATTTCTCTTAGGTCGCTGTTGGATTCGAGCGTTTCCTTTATGGTTCGGGTTAGGCGACCTACGGAAAATATTCGCTCTTCCGAAACTCGTTTAGCAACCGCTTCTGGCAATTCAGAAGAAGCGGAACCCATAAAACAACAACCGCGACCTAGAATTTAAATCCCTTATGGCGCAATTAGCGTCAGGTTCCATATGCATAAACTCGAAATCATTGTACCCTCTGCTCAAATAGCATGGTTTGATAGTTTTCTATGAAAACCTTTAATATGATTCATAGGATAGGCTTCTATTACAAGCAACGCTCTGGTGAGGCAATGGTTGATACTAGTCATATACGAAAAATTTTAGAATACAATCCCTACGATTCTGCTGCAAAGAGAAGACTTTTAGAGATAGGATCCGTAGACGATTTGGAATGGCTCCATCATCAAAATCCGTATGACTCGACGGTGAGGGAGCGACTCATACAATTAGGAAATCCGCATAGTCTTAGGACACTGCTTGCTGAGAATCCTTACGATTTCAAAGCTAAAAATAAACTTCTTGCGGTTGGGTCACTAACCGATTTGGAGTGGCTTTATGATCAAAACCCGTATGATACGACTGTTAGAGACAAAATTCTGTCTTTTAGCGTTACCGATCGTGAAGCTAGCAAAACTTCTGGCACACAAACCGCCGAAGAATATGACATCTTTATCTGTCACGTGTACGAAGATAAGGATTCATTTGTCAAGCCACTAGCCGATGCCCTAGTCTCTGCAGGAATACGAACATGGTATGACGATTTTGAGCTTGGGTGGGGAGACAGCCTCCGCGCATCAATAGACCGAGGTCTGAGCCGAAGTAGATTCGGTCTAGTTATATTTTCCAAAGCTTTTTTCAGTAAGCACTCGAAATGGACGGAACACGAGCTAGATGGCTTATTTGCTAAAGAGTCAAATGGACAAAAAGTAATTCTGCCAATATGGCACGACGTTTCTCGTGAAGATGTACTGAAAAATATGCCTGCCTTTGCAGACAAACTTGCAAAAAATTCAGACTCAATACCCGCAATAGTCTCTGAAGTTAAGAAACTGCTTAAAAAAAGTGGATGACTCTGAATGGATATCGATTTCCCCCTGTTTGAAAAAATCACGGGAATACGGCCTAATGGCTACCTCATTACCGATAAAGAAATTGCCCCGTTCCTAAATTCCGTTTTTAAAGAAACAATAAATTACGACTTCAAAGAGCAAACTACGACCTCCTTTTCTAATCTCGATCTCGGCGAGGTAATCTCTGCTTTTGTAAATTCTCAGCATGGCGGTCTTTTGTTTGTCGGTTTTACAGATCCAGATGAAAAAAACCAAAACTCGCCAAAACCCAGTTGGATTGATTCTAGAGACTCTAAACTAACTAGTTCCGCTCTTAGAAACAGAATAACCGATTCTACACTCCTGGCCTGCGATTTTTCAATTCTTGAGATTGAAAAGTCTGAAGACAAACCTATGAAGGCATATGCTGTCGAAATTAGTCGCTCAAGCCAAGTTCCGTGTATGGACTTGAAGCAGAAAAAATATTTTAGGCGGTTGGAGGGAAGAAACGAAGCACTTGATCACTCCCAAGTGGTTTCTTTATTCAGTCAAAAAATTGAACCAAATCTTAGAATTGTCTTAAAAATCAAAAGCTATTCGTATTCTAACGCCGAATCGGCCTACTATTTGTCTGCGATTGTAAAGAATGCAGGTGTTGTAACCGCTGAAAATCCAGTGTGTAGACTTAATTTTTATCTCGGTGAAGAATACATTCGTTCTAGACCTGCGAAGGTCGACTCCGATTTTTTCCAAGTCGGTTACTCCGATGATGTCTATAGCCGACCCCTGGGATTCGATCTTCACCCTGGAGACGAACAGGTGGTTGGTAAAGTGGAAATTGTTATTCCGCGAGGCGAATGCCCAGTAATTCAGGTAGACGCCACCCTACATGCAAAAAATACCGTTCCAAAATCTGCATCATATTTGATTACCAGACTTAATCCTTCTGATTTGGGACTCGTGATACAAGACGTTGGCGGGTTTACGATCTAGACGTTTTCTATTTTTTTCTTGTATCGCCCGCGCGTTTCCACTTCTTCCATTCTTTTCAGAACCGGCTTTCCTTCCTTCGCTTTTTTCTCGTAAGCCTTCGCCACGTCAGCGAAGCACTGCTTCCAGATGCGCCAGTGCTTGCTTTCGAGCGCCTCCTTCAGGAGGTGAAGGTCAACTGCTTTGTCCTCGATGCGCGCGCTGTGGAAGGACAAGCCGAAGTCGATGACGAACACTTTGCCGCGCGAGAAAATCAAATTGGACGTAGTCAAATCGCCGTGAATTATGCCCGCGTTGTGCAGAATCGCGGCCTGCGTTCCGATTTGGGCGCAGATGAGGCGGCGTTGGGACGGCGTTGCTTTGTCGAGAACATCACGGACGCGTTTTCCTGCTACGAAAGACAGTGACAAGTCATAATCGGAAGCACGCATTACTTCCGGTACGTTTACGCCCAGCGCCTTTGCCTTCGCGGTTACTCTCGCTTCTCGCTTCGTCCTTCCCTTCCGCAACTGCTCGTCGAGAATCGGATGGCGGTAGGACTTCCTCGGACGCTTTTTGAGCACGGTTTTGCCATTGCGGAAGATAACCGCCTCGGCTCCGTCGCCTATCCTGCGCATGCGTTTTAATAGCGCGGAGCGGGTTAAATAAGTTCACTGGAAGACACCCGTCCCCGTGGGCTAATAAGCGCCGTTTGAATACGCGATTAGTGAAGGGAAAACTTATTGCGACAAAACAAGCGGTACTTGCCACTTTCCCTGTTGATGGAGATGTAACGAAGTCCGCGAAATGCATTATTGAACTGGAACGCATGGGGCTCTTGCCTCTAAAGGTTTCAAACAGTGCTTCGTTTCTGCAGTTCATCCGGATTTTCGGTCTGCGCTATGCGGACGGGTGTATTTATCAGCAAACACGCAACCGTTCTTTCACGTTTCACATCTGTTTTGGCGATAAAAAGGATGCTCTGCGTCTGATTGATGATGCCCGCGAAGCGTGGAACATCAAGTTGCACTGCTGCTTTTCATCCCGCGCATACTACGTTTACTTTCCCGCCAGCATCGCAAGGCTTTTGATATGCGCTGGCTCGCCGTTCGGAAGGAAGACCCGCCAGTCCTTTTCCTTGCCTCGCTGGATTTTCCTCCTGCCAGACAATTTGCAGTTCGAATTCATAGGCGGACTTTTCGCAGGCGACGGTTCGGTCCCGCGCCTCAAGCGAATAGGAACCGCTTCGGAAAGCCTAAAGTTGTCTCTTAGTGCTGAAAGAAATGTCGCAGAGCATTTCAGCAAGGACTTCATGCTCGGCGTCCATATTTTACTGAAACACCTCGGAGTCCGTTCTACCTCTCCAAAAGTAAAATGGACCAGTCCGCGCATCTCAAAAAATGGCGTAACTACTTATCCGGTCGAGATTCGCATTCTTACCGAAAAGAGAAACATGGAATTTTTTCTAAGAAACGTTCCGTATCGGTATTGCTCTCGCGCCGCGGTCGGCGCCGAGAAAGTGCTGTCAGGTTTGAACTGGATAAAACAAAAGAGCGAAGTCCGCGACTACTTTTCCAGCGGCTTCCCCGTGCCCGCTCCAAAACTAAGCTTATTGTTTGATGCTGCCTTCCAAAGAAATCTGGTGCTTGACGCTGCCAAGACGTTCGCTTCTTCAGGCAACAAGTCATCGGATGGGCGCATCGGGGCTCTCGCCGAGTATTTACGGCGCAACTGTCGCAACCTTGACGGCGCCGTCCTTTCATCAGTTCGGGACAGCTATCTGCCGTCATGGGCTGCTGGGAAAAAGTTCATCCCCACTGACTGCGCCTTTGAGATGGCAAGATTGGCTGGCGAGCCTCCGTCAGTCATCCAGAATAATATTAAACTACTGAAACATATTCTTTCTAATAATCGTCGTGCCGTAGAATATGCAGGTGAACCATCTTGCTTTGTTTAGGTCTGGAGTCGACCGCTCATACCTTGGGGATAGGAATAGTCTCCAGTAACGGCAAGGTTCTGGCAAACGAAAAAATATCCTTTACTTCGGAAAGCGCGGGAATCATTCCGCGCGAGGTTGCCAGATTTCTTGACGCCAACAAAACGCAGGTGTTGGATCGGGCATTGAGGAGGGCAGACGTTTCCCTAGATGATTTGGGAGTGCTTTCATTTTCTAGAGGTCCTGGCATAGGAAACTGCCTTCAGATAGGGCTCAATACCATAACCGAACTGAGCGAAAAAACTGGCTTGCCTGTAGTTGGCGTAAACCACATGCTCGCACATCTGGAGATAGGGCGATTACTTACGCCTGCAAAAGACCCCGTCATGCTGTACGTTTCCGGCGCCAATACGCAAATCATTGCGTTTGAGGGAAAGCGATACCGGATTTTTGGCGAAACTTTGGATATCGGAATCGGCAACATGCTGGATAAATTCGCACGCCATTTGGGACTTGGCTTCCCAGGCGGACCCAAACTGCAAGAACTTTACTACCAAGCCAGTAGCGATGATTTTGTGCCCATGCCGTATACCGTCAAGGGAATGGACTTGGCGTTTTCGGGAATATTGACAAGGGCAAAACAGTTGGTGGACAGCAGAAAATACTCCGAGGCACAACTCGCATACTCCTTGCAGGAAGTCGTTTATGCGATGCTGGTCGAAGTCTCGGAGAGAGCAATGGCGCATTGCGACAAAAAGGAACTGCTGCTCGGTGGTGGCGTTGCGTGCTCAAGGATTTTGCAGGAAAAAACACGAATCATGTGCGAGGAACGCAATGCGCGGATGTTCGTACCGCCCAACGAGTTTCTCGTCGATAACGCTGCGATGATAGCCTGGCAGGGCGTTTTGCAGCGGAAAGAGGCGCGCTTAGGCTCGCATGATATTATGCCCGACTGGAGAACCGACGACGTAGCGGTTACGTGGCGATGAGTTTTCCCGCCCTGTCGTGCGCGGCTCGGGCTTTCTCAACCTGTTTCAGGTTCATGTAGGCGTTGCCGAGAATCGTGTAGGCGGACGCGTCCGGTTTGATTTTAGTCGCTTTTTCGGCGAATGCGGCGGCTTTCTCGAAATCATCCAGTGCGTAGTGGGCGCGCGCGATTCCGAGATTGGAATCGAACGGCTCGGACACCTTGCCGAACCAGCGTATCGCCTCCGAATAGCGCCTCGCCCTGAGGTAGTTTTCCGCAATTCTGAGCCGCAGGCGTTCCCTGTTCCAGTCTGGCGCCTTTCGGAGCAGCGTCTGGTAAAGTTCCGCCGCACCTGCGAAGTTCTTGTCGCGCTCGGCGAGATACGCGTCGATGTACGGCTGGTCCTCTGGATGCGCGTCGGTTTCGCTGAAGTATTTCGCGCCTAGGAACGCCCCCGCCTGCTTCCACACCTCGCGCATCGGCATCCCGGATGCGAGAGCCCTGCCGAGAATCTGGATCGCGTCGGCGCCTCCCTCGGCGTGGTTGTTATTGGAAGAGGCTTTCCGTTTCTCGGCGTTCCAGATCTCCGAAGGTATCTCGGCAGGCCTTGTTTCCGCGCTCCAGAAACTCTTGGTGGAGGAATATTCCCTAAGAATCTCGTCCAGCGCGTTTCGGCTTATCCTCCTGTCCGCTCCTCCCGAAATTTTTTCCGCGAGATACAGGTTGTCGAACAGGACGGCAATAGGCTCCTGGTTTTCCGCGTTGTTCTTTATTCTTATGTATCCGCCGTGCTGCAGCGCATGCATGATTTCGTGCATCGCGGTCGCGCCGAGCTCCGGGTCGTTGCGGCCGAGTAGTATCTCCTTCGTGTCGTTGGCTTCGGGCATGTGCGCGCCTTGGAAACCGCCATCCTTGTCCAGCACTGAAAGCAGCATCCGGTACCTGTCTATGGCGTTCTTTTCGTACCTCATGCTCTGGATGACGAAATGCCTGGTTTTGCCCAGGATTTCGTTTTTCCTGGATTGCAGTTCCGTCACGTCCGGTTCGCTTACGAGCCCCGCCCACTGCAGCCGCTCGAGCAGATCGTCGTACGCCTTCGCGACTATTTTCTTCTCGGCAGGCTCGAGCTCTCCGACGAAATACTCCCTGACCGCCTCGGGATGCTTTCCAAGAATGTCCAGCGCCCTGCGCTGAAGCAGCTCCTTCTCGCTTCTGGCGGGAGCGAGGCGCCGCATTGCGGGGAGTTTTGCCACGAGTATTTAACGCAGCGTCGGGGATTTAAGCGTTTGTCGCAGTTGCCCGGCCGGCGAACCTGCGGCGTGACCGTATCCTTGCGTTAGCCTGCCTCTTCAGTATCAGCTTTACCTCGGCCAGAGTCGGCGGTGCGCGGTTGAGCCGAATCGCGTTGCGAATCCGCTCCTCCGCAAATGCAGGCACGTCTATCCTGGTAAATGCGTCCCCTATGTTCGTTTCCCTGTCGCCCACCTGTTCCGCGATGCCTTCCCATTTATTCTGGTCGAGCCTCGAAACTGCGTTGCGCTGCATTTGCAGGAGTTTCCCGCGGTCTCCGAAGAACAGGCCAGTGAACAATGCATAGGCGCCGCCTATCTTCTTCCAGCCGCGGCAATGGTCGTACTTGTTTTCCTCGCTGTACGGGAGCAGCGACTTAGTTTCCGCGAGTTGGAGGAAGCGCCTGCGTGCGGCGGGACTTCCTAGAATCCGGTAATCCAGGTCGCTGCCGTCCCGGACGTATCCCTTGCTGGTGCTGCCGAACACTAGGACGCCCGTGAAGTTTTTGCCGAACTCCTTTTGCAGCTGTTTCGTTATCTCCCGGATTTTTCCCAGTCGTTCCCCGAGAACCTCCATGTCTCCGGCGGCAAGATGCCCGCCGGCGCTCCCCAGCAATTTCTCGTTCGTGCCGAACGGGATGCGATTTTCGGGAATCGGGCGGAGGTTCGAAATGGCGTCTTCCGCCGCCAAAACTACGTAGCGGTCGGGATGTGAGAGAAGTTTCCTAAGCTTCGGCTCGTACTCGGGATGCAGCATGAGCAGCGGCGTGCGGTGCAGAAAGTAGGCGCCCGCCCGTCGGAGGACGTAGTCGTCGCTGTCGAGCGCCTTCAGGACGAATTCCGCATCCGCAACCCTTCCCTTCTCGATGAGCGAAAGCGCCCTGCGCCTGTCCGCGTTCGGCGCGAACTCGAACGCGCGCCGCGCCTTGATGCGAGGATACCGCGCGCGCCGCACCGCCAGCTCCTCGGCTGCAAACGCTGGAGGGTTCGCGCGTTTCGCGTATCTTATCCGCATAATCCTTCTAGGGCGATAGCGATTTAATAACAGTGGCGCTTGGTTTCTTGTGGTGGACTTGGTCGCCATCGGCGTGTCGGTGCTGCAGACGTACGGCTTGGCAGGACTCGCCGTCGTCGCGTTCTTCAGCGCGTCACTCCTTCCGTTCCCAAGCGAGCCCATTATCGTGCTGGCGTCGAAGTATTTCGATTTCTGGAGCATAGTCGCCGTAGTGACGGTGGCGTCCACAATCGCTGCGTACATCAACTACTATGTCGGACTCAAGGGCATCCATTCCTTCCTCGTCAAGCGTGACCCGCAAGGCGAGCATAAAGCCGAAGGATGGTTCAAGAGTTGGGGTTCCATCGTGCTCGTCGTATCGCCGTGGGTTCCGTTCGTCGGCGATTTGATTCCAGTAGCCGCGGGAACGCTGGAGATGGACTGGAAGAAGTTTCTCGTCCTGATAGTTATCGCCCGAATCATAAAAACCGCCGCGGTGGTGTGGTTCGGACAGCAGCTCTGGATTTTCATGGGTTAGCGACGCGGCAAAGAACGATATTCCCCGCGCCGTCGCCCTTTATGCGCAACCCGTCGCCGTTGTCCAAATCGTATTCGAAAAGCCGGAACCCTATCGCCCTTCGTGCGGGTATCGGGACGTAGCTGGCGTTGCAGCCGCCGATTCCCGCGATGCATATCCTGTCCGCTCCGCACGACGGGTCGATTTCTATGCTCGAAACGAGCACCACGCTTCTTCCCGCTTCGGACGGATAGAAGTCGCGGGTGGTTTTGTTGAACCACGAGGGATAGATCACCCAGCATTCTTTCGAAGCATGGAAACCGAGCGAGTCGCAATACGACGCGTCGGGATATTTTATGAACGCGACGGCGTTGCGGTCGAAGCCCGACAGCTTTCCGTAGTAAGAGCCGCCGTGCCATGCAGCGGCTTCGAGAGAGGCGCGTAGCGACGCGGTTAGCGATTCGGATTCAAGCGACGCGCGGAGCTGCGCTTCCCTGCCCAAGGATTGGAAAAAAACGAATCCGAGGAAGCATACCGCGAGAAAAACGAATCCGACGACTGCGTAGAAGCGCGCGTGTTTCACGCTTACACCGGTTGCATCTGCGGAAGCAGCCCCTTGCGCCTGAGCGCGTCGACTTGCACGCGCGTGTAACGGTAAGCGATGTCCGCCTTGGCGTCGCCTTCGACGCTCCACGGCATGATAAGCACGATGTCCCCTTCCTTCACCCAGATTTGGCGCTTGATTTTTCCGGGAACGCGGCATAGGCGTTCTTTCCCGTCGGCGCACTGCACGCGCATGCGCGCGCCGCCCATCAGCTGCGCGACGACGCCGAATATCTCGCCCTTGCGGGGCATTCTCAGGCGTATCTCCTCGCCGTCCTGCGGGCCGTCCCTGTTGTACCAGAAGAACATATTTAGAATCTCACCGGTTTCTTCGCTCCGCACGCCTCGCACACGAGCATCCGCACGTTGCGGTCAACGGCGTCCAGATGCGTGTCGGGCTTTCCGCACTCGCGGCAAATAACGTAAATCTCGCAGTACGACGTCAGCTTTTCGTTGACGAGCCTCGGGTTCACCTTGCTCTGCAGGATGAGCTGCTGCCCCGCTATTGTTCCGGGCGTGGCGAGCTCCTTGAACAGGTATTTGGAGAGTTCCTCGGGCGTTCTTCGCAAACGGGAGCAGATGTCGCCGAAATTGCGTATTACGGTTTTGCTGCCTTGAAGGAAGCAGTCCGCTATTGGTATCTCGAAACGCTCCCCGCTCGTCCGTTTCGCGGGAAGGTTTGAATAGAGCTTTTCAAGCAGTTTTTCGTACTCTTCGGCCATAGGCAATCATTTGGTCGCGGATATTTATTAAGGAAGCGCAACGACGCGCACGAGGAGAAACAGCAGGGCGCCGCCGACTATCGGCGGAAGCGCGGGCCAATAGCCCTTGTGCCTTTCCAGCACGTAAATCATGAGCAGCAGTCCCGCGAAACCGCCGCATACCACGAAAACGGCGTCCAGCGTCGAAAGTTTAAGCGCCGACACGCTCAGCAGCACCGGCATCACGAAATCCCCAGTGCCCAGTTGTATGCTTTCCTTCTTGTGTTTCAGGGATACGGCGAAAGCCGCGCCCCGCTCGTCCAAACCCTTCGCCATCGTCACCATGTGCTTCGTGCCGAAAACCGCGATTGCGTCGTAACCCGCGAGCATGAGCGAGAGAATCACCGCGGGGATGATGTCGAGGGACGAGCCGAGAAGTGCGCCGACTACGGACGCCGCGAACAGCAGGAACGCGCCGCGCGCCTGCGGGAATCCCAGGCGTATGCCGAGCATAAGCGCCGCGCCGACGAGCGCGACGAGCTCGGAGGCGAACATGCTCAGGAACAGCTGCATCGCGGAGAATTCCAACAGCAACTCGATGAGGAGGAACAGTTTCTTGCCGTGGTAAAATTTCAGGAGCAGGAGGATGACGATTGTGCCGACGAGGATGTATACGAAGAGAAAGAGGGAGTTGCCGATGTCGGCGGGGTTGTCCACCACGCTTACTTCCTGCGCCACGAAGTGCCATCCCGCGAGCAAGCCGATAGCCTGCGCCGCGATGAAAGCGACCAGCAGCATGAGCGAAACTCGGCGCATGGTTACGATTAAAAGCCGCGGCATAAATAAACCCTTTCATGAACGCGTTGCAGAAAGCGATGAAAGAGGCAGAGGCGGCTCTTGAAAAAGCAGGGGCGAAAGACGCCTCCGTAACGAAGGCGCGCGAGGGATTCGGCGACCTGGCGTTCCCGTGCTTCGCCATTGCCAAGGGAAAGGGGAAAAACCCGCAGGCGATTGCCGAGGAATTGGCGGGAAAAGTCAAACCGCCGCGCTTTTTCTCGAAAGTAGGCGCGCAGGCGGGCTTCGTCAACTTTACGTTTTCCGACGTTTTCTACGAAGACGCGCTTTCCGAAATCAAGAAAGGGTTCGGCGAGGGTTCTTCCCGCAAGGGAGACGTAGTCTGCATCGACTACTCCTCCCCGAACGTCGGGAAACCCCTGCACATCGGGCACATACGCTCCACCGTTCTCGGCGACGCGATAAAGCGACTGCTCGTGTTCCAGGGCGCCAAAGTCGTCGGTTCAAACTATCTTTGCGACGCGGGCAAGCAAACCGCGATGCTCATGACCGCGCTGAAGCATTTCGGCGCCAAGGACATCAAGACGGAGAAGGATTTGCTCGAATACTACGTGCGCATCCACAAGGACATCGAGAAAAACCCGGAACTCGCCGAGGAAGCGAGGCTCACGCTCGAAAAGATGGAGAACGGCGAGAAGGACGTTGCGGTTTTGCTGAAAAAAGTGCGCGGCATAAGCGTCGCGCCGATTCATGCGGCTTACAAAAGGCTGGGCGTTTCGTTCGAGGAAGAGCTTTACGACAGCGACTTGGTGGACGAAGCCAAGAAGACGGCGGCGGAAGCCGTGAAGAAGGACGTCGCGGTTTTGGAAGCCGAAGGCGAAACCGTGGTGATGCTGGAGCCTACTCTTCCGAATTACGTGATAATGCGCTCGAACGGCACCACTCTTTACGCGACGCGCGATCTCGCGCTCGCGGACTACCGCTTCAAGAAGCATCATTTCAAGGAATGCGTCTACGTCACCGCCAGCGAGCAGAATCTGCATTTCAAGCAGGTTTTCGAAACTCTGCGCAGGATGGGGCGCAAATACGAATTGAAGCACATTGGGTTCGGCTTGATATTCCTGCAGGGAATGGAGAAACTCTCGACGCGCGAAGGAAAGGTGCTGCTTCTGGACGAAGTGCTCGACGAATGCGTCGCAGCTGCGCGGAAGGAAGTCGAAGGAAGGGAGCATGCGACTAATCCCGCGAAAACCTCGGAGGAAATAGGGCTCGGTTCGCTGAAGTTCGCGGTTCTTCGCGTCACTCCCGAGAAAAGCATCGTGTTCGACCCGAAGGCGGTTACCGCGTTCGAAGGATTCACCGGCGCGTACGTGCAGTACACCGTCGTGCGAACGAACGGAATAATGGAGAAAGCCGGGAAGACGAAGTCCGCCGTGCCCGAGAAAGCGAAGTTTGAAGAGCACGAGAAGGCGCTCGTCGCCGCACTCGCGCAATTCCCCCAGACTTGCGAGGATTCGGCGAGAAACATGCAGCCGCACGTTCTCTGCGATTACTTGCTTACCGTTGCGTCGAAATTCAGCGCTTTTTACGCTAATTGCCCCGTGCTTTTCGTGGAAGGCGCGGAGAAGGAAAAGCGGCTTGCGATAGTCAAGGCGACGCAGCTCGTTCTTGAGCAGGGATTGGCGCTGCTCGGAATAAACGCGCCCGAAAGAATGTAATCAGCGCGGGAACGACTTTACTGCGTCAGCTACCGCTTGAACGTCCGCTTCAGTCAGAGACGGGTGCACCGGCAACGAAAGGACTTCCGCGCACAGCTTCTCCGTTTCGGGGCACGACGCCTGGGCGTTGAAAGTGGGAAGCGAGTGTAGCGGCATGGGATAATAGACGCCGCTTCCGACGCCCTTTTCCGTCAGGTGTTTTTGAAGCGCGTCGCGCTTCTTGGTTTTAATCGTGTACTGGTGGTACACGTGCCTGCAGCGCGGATCCACGAACGGGATTTCCACGTAATCGGCGAGCATTTCGTCCAGCATTTTCGCGTTGTTCCTGCGCTGTTCGGTCATTTTATCCAACTTTCGCAACTGCGCGAGCCCTATGGCTGCGTGAACGCTGCTCATGCGCAAATTGTAGCCGAGATGGACGTATTCGTACTTGCTTTTCTGCCCGATATTGCGCCACAAGCGAGCTTCCTCGGCGTGAGCGTCGTTGTCGGTAAGCAGCGCTCCGCCTTCCGCGGTAGTAAGGTTCTTCGTCGGATAAAATGAAAAAGTAAGGAAGTCGTCCTTGAAATTCCGGGAACCGTTGAACGATGCGCCTATTGCTTGGCAGTTATCCGAGACGATTGCGAGGGAATGCTTGTCAGCGACTTCGCGCAATGCGTCGACGTCGTATGCCTGCCCGTATAGCGAGACTGGAATAATCGCCTTCGTCTTTGGCGTGATCGCCTTCTTTATGGCGTGGGCGTCGATGTTGAACGTTTTCGGGTTCACGTCTACGAAAACAGGTTTAGCGTTGATAAAGCGGGGCGCGTTCGCCGTAGCAATGAATGTAAAGTCGGGCACGATTACTTCGTCCCCGGGACGGATGTCGAGCGAAAGCAGTGCGACGTGCAATGCCGCCGTACCGCTGGAAACCGCGATGCAGTGCTTGTAGCCGTGGTATTTCGCGAGCGATTCCTCGAAATCTTTCACGGCAGGCCCCTGCGTCAGCATGCCGGAGCGCAGGACGCGCGTTACCTCCTCGATTTCTTCGTCGCCTATGACGGGTTTAGCAATGGGAATCATTTCTTGGATTGCACCTTTTCGTATGTTTCGTATGGAACCGCGGTCTTCTCGCCGCATTTCGCGCATTTAAACAGGACGCTGTTCCCTTCCTTCACGCCTTCGGAAACGCGCTGTCCGCACTTGCACACGAATCCGATTGTGCGCGCGGGGTTGCCCACGACGAGCGAGTATGCGGGCACGTCCTTCGTCACGACGGCGCCCGCGCCTATCATCGCGTATTCGCCCACGGTGATACCGCAGACGAGTATCGCACCCGCGCCTACGGAAGCCCCCTTCTTTATCAGCGTCTTGTGCACCGCGAACTCCGAAATCCACGAGCGCGGAAACATGTCGTTGGTGGTGATGCAGTGCGGCCCCATGAACACGTTGTCTTCGATTACGACGCCGTGATATATGGACACGCCATTTTGAATTTTGACGTTGTTGCCGATTTGGACATCGAAATCTATGTAGACATCCTTTCCTATGTTGCAATTTTTCCCGATAAATGCGTTCTCGCGAATCTGCGCCTGGTTCCAGATGTTCGTGCCGTCGCCTATTTTCGCCTGCGGGGAAACGTCGGCTGTTGGATGAGTTCTTATCATTTCAATGCCTCCTTGAGCGTCTTCACGACGAGCTGCTGGTCCGCGTCGGTCATCGCGCCGTACATCGGGAGCGTGAGCGCCTGCCTGTCCGCGCGTTCGGCGTTCGGAATCGATTCGCCTTTCTTAAGATAGGCGAGCTGGAGGTGAACGGCATACGTCCCTATCTGAGTTTGCACGCCTTTCTCCTTCGTCTTGCGGATAACCGCGTCGCGGTCGATGCCGTCGTCGAGCAGCAGGACGTAGGACTGATACGTGTGATTCGTATAGGCGGGATGATGCGGCGGAGTGATGCCCGAAGCGCCTTCGAGCAGCTGCGAGTAGCGTTCTGCGAGCTGCTTGCGCCTCTTTATAGTAGCGTCGAGTTTGTTCAGCTGCACGATTCCTATTGCGGCGAGGATGTCGCTCATCCGATAATTGAAGCCCGCACGCACGAACTTCGTGCCAGTCTCGTCCTTTCCGTGGTCCTTCAGCGACGCCGCCATCGCGGCAAGCGCGTCGTCCTCGGCCGTGAGCATTCCGCCTTCGCCCGTAGTGAGTATCTTTCGCGGATGGAACGAGAAGCAGCCGAAGTCGCCGATTGTTCCCACGTGTTTTTTCTCGTAAAAAGTGCCCATGGAATTCGCCGCGTCCTCGATTACGCGCAGGTTATGCTTCTTCGCAAAGCGCATTACGCCGCCCATGTCCGCCGACTGCCCGAAAAGATGAATCGGCATTATCGCCTTGGTGCGTTCCGTTACGACCGACTCCGCGCTTTTCACGTCGACGTTGAACGTTTTCACGTCGATGTCGCAGAACACGGGCGTCGCTCCCTGCAGCGCAACCGCGTTCGCCGATGCGGGGAACGTAAAGGAAGGGACGATTACTTCGTCGCCTCTTCCGATTCCCAGCGCGCATACCGACAGGTGAAGGGCGGCGGTGCAAGAAGTAGTCGCCGAAGCGTGCTTCGCGCCCACGTACTGCGCGAACAGCCCCTCGAACTTTTTCGTGGTCGGACCCTGCGCTATATGCCCGCTTTGGAAAACGGCGCGGATCGCCTCGATTTCTTCCTCGCCCACTTCGGGCTTGATGAGGGGTATCATCTCAATACATCTTCGGGTTCTTCCTGTAGTCCTTCACTATTTCGTTCAGTCCGTCCTTCAGCGAAATCGACGGGTAGTAGCCGAGCATCTCCTGTATTTTGGAGTAGCTTCCGAGGCGGTGCTTCACGAACACCTGCACGCCGGGCTCGTATTTCGGCTTCATTTCGCAGCCGTAAATCTCGTTGAGGTAGCTGATGATGTCGTTCACGGACGTTTCCGTGCCGCTGCAGACGTTGAATACTTCGCGCGACGCGTCCTTCTCGATTGCGAGCATGTTCGCCTGCACGATGTCGCGCACATGCACGAAATCCATGGTTTGCGTGCCGTCGCCGTGTATCACCGGCGTCTCCTTCGCCTCGTACTTGCGGATGAAGCTAAGGATTACGGACGTGTAGTGCGCGTCGGTTGACTGCCTCGGGCCGTAGACGTTGAAGTAGCGGAACACCACGTACGGCAAATCCTGCGAGTATATCTTGAGCAGATACTCGCCCGCGATTTTGCTCACGCAGTACGCCGTCTCGGGGTAGAACCCGTGCTCCTCGGTCATCGGGATGCTTCTGGGGTTGCCGTAGACGCTCGCCGACGACGCGAACACGAACTTTTCCACATTCTCATCCTTCGCTGCAAGCACGGCGTTTGTCGTGCCCCAGATGTTCACGTCAATTGCCTCTTCGGGGAACTTGAAGCTCTTGTTGATGCAGACTGCCGCCTCGTGGTACACGTAGTCGCAGCCCCTCACCGCTTTCCGTACCGTCTCGCGGTTGCGCACGTCGCCCTTGATTACTTCCACGCTGCCTTTTTCCTTCGCGCCGTCCAGGTACGCCATTCTTCCGCGGTCGAAGTTGTCCAGCACGCGCACGGCCACGCCCCTGTCCACCAGTGCCTCGACGAGGTGGGAGCCGACGAACCCTGCGCCGCCCGTAACAAGTGCGGTCTTGCCCTTCAACGACATAAAATCACCTTATTTGTAGGAAATTTTTTTTCCGAGAACGACTTTCCCGACGATTTTGGCGGGCACGCCCGTAGCAACCGAGCGCGGCGGTACGTCCTTCGTTACGACGGCGCCCGCGCCTATGATGCAGTGGTCGCCGACTTTAACGCCTGGAAGAATCACGGCATTCGTGCCGATGAACGTGAATTTGCCGATTTTCACGGCTTTGCGGACGGTGTCCTGCTTGCGTTCGGAAACGCAGCGCAAGTGGGTGGAGTGCGTGAGTATCTTGACGCCTACGGAGATGTCGCAGCCGTCGCCGATTTCCAACCCTCCCGTAGCGTCGATAAGAGTGAATGGCCCTATCCAGACGTTCTTCCCTACTTTCGGCTTTCCATAGACGAGAACGTGCTCGTAAACGCTGGAGCCCTCGCCGAACCCGAGCTGCTTGGCCTTGAGCCACCTGTCGAGAAGCATCTCGTCAAGCGGGAGCACCCGGTCCCATTTTTTGCGGAAGGAAGCGGACGTGCGAGTGCGCTTGCCCTCAAGAGTAGACGACATGGTATCACAACGTCACCGTCTCTTTTAATCCTTGTTCAAGCGTATAACCGGGAACGAAGCCGAGTTCGCGGCGAGCCTTCGTTATGTCCGCCAGCGAGTCCCTCACGTCGCCTTGTCTGGCGTCTTCGAAGGTTATTTCGGAGTGCGAACCGGTAAGCGAGATGATTTTCTCGGCGAGTGTGCGTATGCTCGCCGCCTTTCCGGAACCGATGTTGTAAACGCCGCTTCCCTTTTTCAGGCTGAGCGCGAACGCCTTCGCGGCGTCCTCGACGAAAACGAAGTCGCGCGTCTGTTTTCCGTCGCCGTTTATCGTGATGTTCTTTCCTTCCTTGGCAGCCTTGACGAACGACGGGATAACCGCCCCGTATCCCGCGTTTTGCCTCGGCCCGTATACGTTGAAGAGCCGCAGCGAGACTCCGCGCATGCCGTGTCTGTGCGAGTAATCGGTGACGAGTTTCTCGCCGGCGAGCTTGCTTTCCGCGTAGGGCGATTTCGGGTTGGTTGGCGTATCCTCGAATACTGCGCCCTGAGCGTCGCCGTACACGCTCGCCGACGACGCGAAGACGAACGTTTTAGCGCCCGCGGCACGGGCAGCCTCCAGCACGTTTCTCGTGCCCTCGACGTTGGCTTTCATCGTTTCAGCCGGATGAGCGACCGAGTAAGCGACTCCCGTAATCGCGGCGAGGTGGACGACTCCGTCGACTCCTTCGCACGCTTTGCGCAGCGCCCCGGCGTCCGCGATGTCCTTCCCTTCCTTGGCGTCGAATCCGACGACGGAAATGCCTTCAGCTCGCAGTGCTTTCGTGACTGAAACGCCTATGAAGCCGGCTGAACCGGTTACGAGGACTTCCAAAAACCGCACCCCTTAGTGTTTATGGCGATACGGTTTTTAAGCGCATCATAATAAGAACTCCGTATGGGCCGCATCACGAGGTTCGTCGCGGGTTTGGCGCTCTGCATTACCGCAAGGTTTATCCCCCACCCGCCCAATCTGGAGCCGATAATGGCGACGATGATGCCTTTCGCGAAAAAGATGGGCGCCTTCGCCGGCTTTGTGTTCGCCTTCCTCTCGCTGGCGTCGTGGGACTTCGTTTCCGGCAGACTGGGCATGTGGACGCTCTATTGCGCCGTGACTTACGGAGTAATTGGCGTGCTGGCAGCCAAGTTTTTTGCGACTAGAAAAGCCACGCGCGGGAATTTCGTGGTTTTCGCAATCGGCGGCACCATTTTCTACGACGCGGTTTCCGCTTTCCTGTTCGGCTGGCAGTTCGGGCAGCCTCTTTGGGTTACGTTCGTCGGGCAGGTTCCCTTCACCGCGATGCACCTTCTCGGAAACGTCGCGTTCGCCGCAATAGCGTCGCCGCTGATTTACGGATATTTGGCCGCCTCGGAGAGCGTTGCGGCAAACGTTTCGAAGCAGCCCGCCTGATGCGCCCGCGTATTCCCGCAAGCGCACATGGTATTTTTATACGGAGTGCTTGAATTAATACCATGATTTTGGAGTTCGCCGCCGGTGCGCTTGTCATCGCGGCGGCAGTGCTTTTCACGCGCCTGTGGCCGAGGCGCGGGTATCCTTCGCTAGGCATCGACGCCCCGACGTTCCTCCTCATGGGCAGGACCATAAGGGAGAACGGCTTCCGCATCCCGCGGAAAATGGATTCCTATCTCATAAAGGGCGATTTCGACTATCCGCCGCTCTTCGCCTATATCGTGGCTCTCCTTCCCGAAAAGGGCGCGGCGTCGCGCTCCCGCTTCATAAATCCGTCGATCGACGTCGTCCATGCGTGGCTCGTCGCGGGCGCGGCGTTCCTTTTGGGCGGATTCTGGGCGGGGTTTGCGGCGGGGATGCTGTTCGCAATTGCGCCGATTTCCGTCTACGAGTCCTTCACGCTCAATTCGCGCCCGTTCTCGGCGCTTCTCGTTTCGCTGCTGATGCTCGTTTCGTTCAAGGCGTCCGCGGGAGGCGCGCTCGAGCTCGGGCTTGCCGCGCTGCTTTTTGCCCTCGTCCTGCTCGCGCACAAGATGGCGGCGCAGTTCTCGGCAGCCGCGCTCGTCGCACTTGCCGTAATATTCGCCAACCCCGTCTTCGCCGCCATCGCAATCGCGGGTTTAGTCCTCGCCGTGATTCTGTCTGGCGGGCTCTACCTGAAAATATTGCGCGGGCATTTCGCGATTATTTCGTTCTGGAAGAAGTACACCAACCGCAGGCGCGCGTTCGGTTCAGCCCAATGGCTCGCGAATTCGCTTTCGAAGGCGGTCACGAATCCCTGGGCGGCATTTGCCATTGCTTACGTGGTAGTGGCGCCGCTTTCTCCAGCAACGCAGTACCTCTGGGTTTGGCTTGCGGTGTCGCTTGCGCTGTTTCTGCTTACCTCGCCCAAGCAGCTGGCGTTTCTCGGCGAGAACCACCGATATCTCGAATATTCCGTGCTTCCCGCATTCACGCTCGCGGCGCTTTTCCTGACATCTAATGCCGCGTCGCTGCCCGTGCTTGCGTTGTCGGCGGTTTTCGTTCTCGGGGGCGCCCTTGTTCTGCACGGCGCGTGGGCGAAACTCGCGAAAAGCGCCGGCTTTTTCAGCGACGGGCGCCTGGACGAGTGCGCCCGCTTCGTGAAAAAACGAAAGGAGGACCGCCTGCTCATAGCGTTCGATGCAACCACGTTCTTCGCGTACGCAACCAGGAAAAAAATACTCTCGGCATGCACGCCCACCGTCTGGGAAGACTTGCCGTTCCTCGTCTTCACGGACGAAATCTGGAAACAGCTGCCTTTGCTGCTGAAGCGCTTCCGAATCCAGCTCATCGTCGCGCGTTCTGGCGACGCGGCGCGTTTGAAAGACACGGGCAGAAAGATATTCGACAACGGCGCCTACGCCGTGTTTGTGGTAAAATGAAAGGAACGGGAAAAAAGGAAACGGTGTACTATTTCCTGCTCAGTGCGTTCACGAAGGCGCTGACCTACTTTTTGCTGCTGGCGTTCGCCAACTTATTCTCCCCGATTGACTACGGAAAGGCGACCTTCGCCACGATGGTGTACACCGTCGCGTCCGCGTTCATATTTCCCGGGCTTACCACCGTGTTCGTCCCCGCATACGTGAGGAAGCACGACGTCGCGTCCCTATTCTTCTTCTCGGGCGCCTGCGCGTTTGCGTTCGCGGCGTTGACGCTTCTGGTGAGCACGAGGTACGCGCTGGTGTGGCCGCTCGCGCTCTGCTTCGTCTTCGCCTGGATAACGGGAATCGCCCGCGCGATAATGCGGGCGGAGCACAAGTACCATCACATGCAGTTCACCGAGATACTATTCGTGCTGTCGAACCTGTTCTTCGTGTTTTACTGGCGGGGGCTGGGCGACGTCGGCATAATCTATGCGCTCGCGGTGGCGACGTTCGTTTCAGCCGTCGCGAGCATGTGGATTTCCCGCGACGGGCTTGCCCGCATAATCGTCGCCCCGCGGCTGGACATGAAAATCGTCAGGACGTTCTGGGTGAAGGGACTGAGCGTGGCGGTGCTGCTGCTATCCTTCGACGTTCTCGGCAGGGGCGACGCGGTGATAATGGGCTTCCTTTCCACGTTCGAGAACGTCGCGCGCTACAACATCGCCTCCGCAATCGCGGGCGCGCTGACGATAATTTCCATGTCCATATCCATGTTCCTGCTGACCCGCAGCGCGGAGCTCGGCGAGGAGGGGAGCGGGGGCGTCTTCCTCAGGAGCGTGCGCATCGCGTTCTCGCTGAACCTCGCGGCCGCAATCGCGCTCGTCTCCTTCATACACCCGATAATCGCGACGTTCTTCAGCAAGTACGCGGGCGACGAGATTTACGTGGCGATTCTCGCGGCAAGCACGCTTTTCTATTCCATCTATCTTCTCTACGTGACGCAGCTCGCGGCGCATCTCGCCCCCGAGCGGGCGCTGAAGACGGTGATTCTCGCCGCGGCTGTGAACGTGCTGCTCGACTTCCTGCTGATTCCGCAGTGGGGGATGTTCGGCATCTGCGCCGCCACGCTGGTTTCGGGCGCCCTCGCGTTCTCGCTCATTCCCGTCGGACTCTCCGCGGCGCAGAAGGCGGCGGTGTACGTTTCGCCCGCGCTGATCGGCGCCGCGTTCCTGCTCGGGCCGTTCGGCCTGCTCATGCTCGTCCCCGCACTGGCGCTTCTGGCGTGGTCGGGGATGTTCCGCAACGACGACTGGCTCGTGCTGAGGCACATGGGAAAGGAAATCCTGCGCTTCTAGGCCCGCGGCTTTTTGTTCGGCGCCAGTTCGAAGTACAGCCCGCCAGGCGGGAACCAGAAGCAGAAGAACTTCTCGTACGTTCCGGGATAGGCGTTCGCGAAAAGCGAGACCGGCAGGAACAGCCTGTTGAACGTGAACCTCCTCGTTTTCAGCTCGAAGCATCCGCCGTAGTATTTCGGATCGAACGTGCCTATGGTGAAGAAGCGCCTGTGGTACGGCGAAGTGAAAGCGTCCTTTGACGCGTAGTGCGGGACGGTTATCCGTACGGTGCCGCCGGGCTTGCACACCCTGCAAATCTCCTTCACGACGAACACGAGGTTGTCGATGTGCTCGAGCACGAAGCGGCAGTTCACCGCGTCGAACGATGCGTCGCGGAACGGCAGGCGTTTTTTCTTCTCGAGGTCGAACACGACGTCGACGCCCGCGCGCTTCTCTATGTCCAGCCCCACTACGGTGTCGCCCTTTTCTCCCGCGCACTTGTTTGCGCCGCAGCCGATATCGAGTATTTTCATGCTAACATCACCTGCCTAGGACTTTTTTAATGCCGCCCACGACCGTGCGCGCCGAGAGCTCGCCCGACATCAGCTTCCGTATGCCGAGGCGGAGCGCCCTGCGCGGATCCGAGTAGAACTGCCTGTTCGCCTCGTTCTGGAGCTCCTCCATCCTCGCGCGGTCGAAATGCTCGGTCTTCACCGTGAAGATTCCGTTTCCTATTTCCTCGTCGACGAGCCCCTTTTCGCGGCAGTAGTCGTAGAGCTCGCTGCGCGGTATCGCCCAGAATATGTTGAACCACGCGCTATCGGGATCCAGCTCGCACGCGAAATCCACGGTCTTGCGTATGTCGGCGACGGTTTCGTTGGGCAGCCCTATGATGAAGCTGGCGCCCGTCATTATCCCGATTTTCCTGCACGCCTTGAACGCCGCGCGTATCTGCTCCAGCGTGATGTCCTTGCACACCCAGTCGAGCGTCTCCTGCTTCCCCGACTCGACGCCGAACCACATGACGCGGCATCCCGCGTCGTGCATCTTCGAGAGCAGTTCCTCATTTACGGTGTTGACGCGGGACTCGCACGCCCACGGAACGTCCATGCCGCGCTTTTTCACCTCGTCGCAGAACTCGTTCACGCGCTGCGGGCTCGCGGTGAAGTTGTCCTCGCGGAAGTATATCGCCTTCGAGCCGTACTCCTTCCGCAGGAGCTCGATTTCGTCGAGCATGTTCGGGGCGGAGCGCAGGCGGTATCCCTTCCCGAGTATGGACTTGGCGCTGCAGAAGCGGCACCTGAACGGGCATCCCCGCGACGTGTTCACGTGGTCCACGGGAAAAGCGCCGATGCCCAGCTCGCGGCGCTCGTATTTTTCGAACGGGAAATATTTGCGCGCGGGAAAAGGCAGCGTGTCGAGGTCGTGAATGAGCTCGCGGCGCTCGTTCACGTGCACCGTGCCGTCCTTCCTGAAGGCTACGCCTCTCACGCCCTCCGCGCCCTCGCCGCGCTCCATTCTGCGCCAGAGTTCCACCGACGTTGTTTCGCCTTCGCCGTATACCGCGTAGTCGAAGCAGTCGTGCTCGAAGGCGGATTCGGGCATGTTGTTCACGTGCGCGCCGCCGATTACCGTCTTTATCCTGGGATCCACCTGCTTCGCGATTTTCGCGGCGGAAACCGCCTCGCCGAAAACCGTGCTCATCGCGCTTATCGCAACTACGTCGGGCGCCTCCGCGCGGATGCGTTCGGCTATACGCTCGTCGTCGAGCCGCTCCGCGTTGTTGTCGAGCACCGTTATCTCGTGCTCCTTCTCAAGCGCCGCCGCGATGTACGCGAGCCCGAGCGGCACGTTCTTCGGATAGTCTGCCGCGAAATGCGCGAGCCTGCCGTGCGGCGGACCGGGGTTGAACAGGAGCGTCTTCATAGCGAATCACCGTAAAGCAGCCAGCCGTAGTGATACGACCTGCTTTCCCTCTTTATGCGCAATCCGAATTCCGGAAACCACGGCAGGAACCTGTTTATCTTCTGCACGATCGGCGGGCAGCGGATGCTCCGCCATATCACGCCGCGCTTCTCGTCGACAAGGCTCTCCCCCAGCTCGTTTCCGCCGCGCAGCCACGCGATTCCCCGCGTTATCGCAGCCTCCGCCTCGGGCTTCATGTCGGGAAAAACGCGCGACGCCATTCTCAGCGCCATGACTGCCATGCCGTCCTGATGCACGGCGTATACGGGATAGCGCTGCGCCACGCCGCCCGCGGAATCGTACGTCCACCACCACTGCCCGAGCGTGCCCTGCAGCCCGAGCAGCCCCTCGCTGGCGGCGCGCAGCTTTTTTTCCGTTGCCGAGTCCCCGCTTTTCAGGCAGTAGCGCGAAAGCGCGTGTATCGGGTAAACGATGTTGTTGAACGAGATTCTGCCCGTGCGCCTTTCCCCGCGCTCTATCGCGAACACCGGCGGGCTGCACGCGCGGAGCAGCGCCTGCGCGAAAACGCGCGCGGTTTTCATGTCCCCGCATTCCACCAAGCCGTCGAGAACGAACGCGTTGTCCATCGGCACGTGCCAGTCCGAGCCGGCGTCGTGGGGCAGTCCTCTTGCAGTCGCCGCGGATGCGATATTCCGCCGCATTCCCTCGGCTGCGCGCCTCGCGTTTCGGAATCCCTTTTTTTCCGCCTTCGCAAGCGCCCAGAGCAGCAGCCCCTGCTCTCCCCACGTGGTTTCGGATTTCCCTTCGAAGCTCGGGACTAGGAAGTCATTGCTTTCACATCTGCCGACGAGATAATCGACGTGCTTCCCCATCCTGCCCGCCTTCCACCTGTCCAGCAGCGCGATCGCGCACACCGCGTTGTAGTTCGCCTTCTTCGTATCGCTTCGTGCGATTGCGCCGTCCCGCAGGTAGAGCGAGTCGAAGAACCCTCCGTCCGCGTCCTCGAGCCTTTCCAGTGCTGCCTCGGCTATTCGTGCGAGCATATCACATCTTTTAAACTTCAGCCGATTTATTAGGTTATGGTAAATTTATGCTTCGTTCTCGCCATGGATTTGCGTAAAACCGACGGCGCGAGCGTGCATTCGAAATCGCTCGCAGCGGAATGCCGTGCTGCCGGAATAGCGGTAGAGTCCGTCTCCTTCGATTCCCTCGGTTCGTCGGGCGTGGCGTTCGCGTTGCGGGCGCCGTTCG
Organism: Candidatus Norongarragalina meridionalis; assembly: GCA_902384935.1. Classification (GTDB taxonomy): domain Archaea; phylum Micrarchaeota; class Micrarchaeia; order Norongarragalinales; family Norongarragalinaceae; genus Norongarragalina; species Norongarragalina meridionalis. The sequence goes on along the minus strand of CABMDO010000020.1, from coordinate 36,899 downwards.
CGGTTCCCGACGGCGAGCACGTCGCGTACCTGCGCTCCCCGCTCGCGTTCCTGAGCATCCCGCTCCTGAAGATGCGCGGAAAAAAAGTCGTGCTCGGCGTTGCGGCGCTGAAGCATCTCGAAAGCCCCGCATGGATGCGACAGTTCGTGAAGCTCGCAGAGGACGCCGCGATACGCTGGAGCGACGGTGTGATGACTATATCCCCTGGCCTTGAAAAATACTGCCGCAGCCGCGGCGCGAAAAAGGTCCTGGTCTATCTGCCGCCTGTTGATTTTTCCGCCATGCAAAAGGCGAAGCCCGCGGCGAAGCGCGAGGCGTTCACAATCGGCTACGTCGGCGGAAAACAGGAGTGGCAGGGGCTCGGGCTTCTTCGCGACGCACTTGCCCGTGCATCGGGGGATTTCAAGGTTCGCGTCTATGGGGACGCGACAGCGGCGGATTTCGGGAACAATCCGCGCGTGAAGATAATGGGCAGGGTTGCGAACAGCAGCGTGCCGTCGGTTATGAAGTCCTTCGATCTGTTTGTCCTTCCGCGGCCGCGGCATCCCTCCGCCGAAACAGCCACGCCGATAAAGCTCGTCGAGGCGATGGCGTGCGGGGTTCCGTGCCTCGTCACCGACGTCGGCGGAGCCACATGGTTCGTGAAGCGGGGGCGCGACGCGATCGTGTGCGGCGCGTCAGCAGCGGGAATAGCCTCGGGCATCGCGTGGGCGCTGCGCAACAGGAAAAAACTTCCCGCAATCGGCGGGAACGGCAGGCTGCGCGTCGGGGCGGAGCTCCGCGGAACAGGCGGAAAAATCAGGCGGCTCCTATCGTCTCTCGATTAGCAGTTCGTCGCCCCTGCGCGGGACGCACTTTGAATTCGGATAGCGCGGCTTCCCGTTCTCGAAAAGCAGCCGCACCTCGCCGCCGCGCTTCTCGAATTCCGCGACGCTCCTTTTTCCGTCGGCTTTGACGAGCGCGTACTCGGGATAGTCCGATCCGATGAACGAGGAGGATTCCACGCCGAACCCGCCCTTCTTCAGTATTGAAACGATGCGTTCCGACGCCCTGCCGTCGCCGAACGGGCATGCCGCCTTTTTCACGCGGACGTCCTCCAGCGCGCGGGAAACCCTGCCGGCGTCCATTCCCGCGAGCACGACATTGCCGGCCTCGGGGCGCTCGGTGTTTTCGCGCAGCACCACGCACTTCTTTCCAAGAACCGCAGCCTCCTCCTGCAATCCGCCGGAATCCGTGACAACCGCGCGCGACGCGTCCATGAGCGCCAGGAAATCCAGATATCCGAGCGGAGGGAGCAGTTTCACGTGCCCCATCCTCTCGATTTTCCCGTAAAGCCCGGTTTTTTTCAGCAGTTCCGCGGTTCTCGGATGCATCGTGAATGCGACGTTCCGCCTTATCGCCGCGAGAACCCTCACCATCGCCGCGAGTTTTTCTGGCGTGGTATTCTCCTTCCTGTGGCACGTAAAGACGACGAAATCGCGCAAGCCCGCGGTTATGCGCGATTTTTTGCGCGCGACTTTCACGTATTGCATGCATGCGTCCACTACGGTGTTTCCCGTCACGTGCACCTTGCGCTTCGGCACGTTTTCGAGAAGGAGGTTGAGCGCGGACGTTTCCGTAGGCGCGAACAGTATTTCCGAGCAGTGATCCGCCATTATCCTGTTGATTTCCTCGGGCATCGTCCTGTCGAACGAGCGCAGCCCCGCCTCGACGTGCCCGAACGGCACGAGGAGCTTCTGCGACGCAAGCGCCGCCGCGAGAACGGAATTCGTGTCGCCCTGCGCGAGAACCGCGTCGGGCTCGTATTTCAGGAACGCCGCCTCGAGCCTCTTCAGCGACTCGCCGGTTTGGTACGCCTGGCTGCCCGAGCCGACCGTAAGGTTCTCGTCCGGTTCCGGCAGTCCGAGCTCGGAAATGAAATCGCCGAACAGCCCCGCATCGTAGTGCTGCCCGGTTGTGACGAACACGCCGTCGATTCTTCGGCGCTGCAGCTCCCTGAGCACTGGCGCCATCTTGATCAGCTCGGGCCTCGTCGAAACAACGCTGAGAATCCTCATTTGATCACTTGTTCGGCGCGTCTCGTCAAATGACGGCGCGCCATTTCCAGATCGCCCCTCCCGATTCCCCTGAGCACGAATCCCTCGGGCGCGTTTTCGAGGACGTGCCTGCAGTCAACAATGATTTTTTTCCGCATGCGCGCGCCCGCCTTCCGCCAGTCTACGCCGCGGAACGCCGAATGCGCCGTCGCTATGATCGCGCAGTCCGCGCCGTCAAGCGCGCCCTCGAGCGACGCGGCGGTTTCGGCGAACGCGCATTTCTTTACGAACGGGTCGAACGCGATTACCTCCACGCCCGCGCTCCCGAGCGCGGCGGCGATTCCCGCAGCCGGCGTTTCACGCAAATCCTCGGTGTCGGGCTTGTACGCGAGCCCGAGCAGCGCCACGCGTCCCTTCCCGCCGATTGCCTTGAGCGCGATTTCCGCGGCATGGCGGGGCATGGCGTCGTTTTCCTTCCGTGCCTGCTTCAGCAGCGGGATTTTTTTGTATGACTCGTTGAGGAACCACGAATCGAGCGGTATGCAGTGCCCGCCGACTCCCGCGCCCGCGTCGTGCAGCCGCACGCGCGGATGCCTGTTCGCGAGTTCCGCAACCTTGAAGTAGTCCGCGCCGAGCTTCTCGCACGCTCCGGCAAGCTCGTTCGCGAGCGCGATATTGACGTCCCGGTAGATGTTTTCCGAAAGCTTCACGATTTCCGAAGTCGCCGAGTCGGTTTCGTATATCTTTCCGCGCACGAAGCGGCCGTAAAGCGCCGCGGCGGCTTTCGCGCTCCTTTCGTTGATTCCGCCGACTACGCGGTCGTTCTCCGCCATCTCACGCAGCGTGTCCCCCGGAATCGCGCGCTCGGGGCAGTGCGCGAGCAGCGGCTTCTTCTGCCGCAGGATTTTCCTCACGGTTTTTTTCGTCGTTCCCGGCGGAACCGTGCTCTCTATTATAATGAGCGCGCCTGCGCGCATGTGCTTCGCGACGGATTCGCACGCGGAAACCAACGCGGAAGAATCGAACCTGCGCTCGCGGAGCGGCGTTGGAACCGCTATTATTATCGCGTCCGCCGCCGAACATTCCCCGAAGTCCGAAGACGCACGCAGCTTTCCGGCGGAAACGGTCCTTCGGAGCAGTTCGTCGAGCCCCTTTTCGCGGAACGGCGCTTCCGCCGCGTTTATCTTCCCGACGCGCTCCGCGTCCACGTCGATGCCGACGACGTCCGCTCCGCTGGCGGCGAGCAGGCATGCAGTCGGCAGCCCGATGTAGCCGAGTCCGACAACGCAGCATTTCATGAGATTACCCGACATACATTTGTCCGCCGCTATTAAAATACGTGGGCAGCGGCGGCGTCAGAGCAGCATGCCCGCGTACAGCGCCTTGTGCCTTTCCGCAAGACTGTCGAGCGAATATTCCTGCGCGGCGGCGCGCGCGTTCTTTCCGAGCTTCGTCCGCAGTTTATTGTCGCGCAGAAGCCTGTTTAGCGCGAAGGCGAGCGCGCTTGCGTTCGCGGGTTCGACCACGAGCGCGTTCTTGTTGTTCTCCACGGGCAAACCCACGTCGGTTACGACGCACGCGCATCCCGACGCCATCGCCTCGAGCAGCGCAACCGGCAATCCTTCCGAAAGGGATGGAAGAACGAAAATCTCGTTCTCCGCCAGCAGTTTCGCGACGTCGGTGCGATGCCCGAGGAATTTCACGTTCGTGCCCGCGCGCCTGCGAAGCGCCTCGGACTCCGGGCCTTCGCCCGCGACGAGCAGCTCGGCGTGGACGGACTTCATCGCGTCCAGCAGATAGCGCACGCCCTTCACCGCGACGAGCCTTCCGGCGAAGACGATTTTCAGCGAGCGTTTTTTCAGCGGCTTGTATTTGGAGAGCCTGATTCCCGGCGGGATGATTACGCTGTTCGGAACGAATCCGAACTTCATCCCGAAAGTCCTGCGCTCCTCCTCGCCGAGAAAAACGACGCATTGCGCGCGCTTGTAGGCGAACCTTTCGGTAGCTCCGATGGACGCGTTGAGCGCGGCGCCGTACTGCGGCTGCCCCTTCGAGACGCCGTGCGGCGTGCAAACCAGGGGCTTCCCCTTCGTCTTTGCCAGAAACCAGCCCATCAGCGAAGCAACCGCGCCGTGGCAGTGAATCACGTCGAAGTCCTCGTCCCACGCGCGCATCAGCGAGTGCAGGTTAAAAGAGGGGTTGCGCAGCATCCTTCCGCGCATCCAGGGCACGCGCTTTATGCGCACGCCGTTGTGCCATTCCTCGGCCTTGGTGCCGGCGAATCTGCGCGTAACGACGGTGACGCTCACGCGTTTTTTCGCAAGCGCCTCCGAGAGGTTCTCGACATAGGCTTCTATTCCGCCCGACGTTATCGGGTCGTCGCCTTTGTTGCTGCCGACAGGATACTCCTTGCTGCCTAGCATGAGCACGCGAAGCACATCAATCCCCCTGTTCGACGCGCGCCCTCCATAGCGCGCGTCATACAAACATCAAATCCTCTGCAAATAAAAGCGTTTTTAAAGAACTTGAGCGTCATTTAGAGAGAGGGGATTTTTGATGCTCGAATTGCTCGCGCTACTCGTCGTAGCGCTCATGGTCTTCGTTCCCGGAATACTGCTTTCCTTCGCACTGCTCAAGGGCGTCGCTTTCTCGCGAATGGACAAGGCGATGCTCGGCGTCGTGCTCGGCGTGGTGCTCCTGCCCATCATGTCCTTCCTTGAAACCGGCATGCTCGGGATTCAGTTCAGCGGCATGCTCGTCGTGGTCAACGTCCTGCTTCTTACGTTCGCGGGCCTGATCGCGCTTTACCAGCAGAAGCAGCTGCAGCATTTGCACGTGAAGATGCCGAAACTCGAAGTAACCCCGCAAAAGGCGCAGGCGTGGGTGTTCGAGAACTGGGTTGCCGTCGCAATAGTCGTCATAGTGGTTTCGGCGTTCTACGTGCGCTTCGCTACGGCCGAAGCTACGAACTTCTTCGAGTTCGACCCGTACTACTACAACAAGCTCGCGGAGAAGCTCGTCGTGAACGGCAACCTGCCGATGTACACGCAGGAATCGTACTACCCAGAGCAGGCGTTCCAGCACTTCGCGCCCATCTCGTACAACCTAGTCGCGTCGTGGTATTCCCTGTTCCAGCTGGTTTCCAGTTCCGCGTATTCGAAGGATGCGCTCATCCTCACCGCGGGATTCTACCCGCCGCTCGTCGCCGCACTGTCGTGCTTCCTAGCTTTCCTGATAATGCGGGAGGAATACAATAAGTATCTCGCGCTGATTCCCGCGGCGTTTCTGGCGTTCACCCCGCAAATCATAGTCAAAACCGCGGCGGGAGTGAGCGAGCAGCAGCCGTGGGGAATGTTCGCGGCGATTTTAGTTTTCGCGGCGTATCTTCTCGCGATGGGACGCAAGAGCAATCGCCTCGCGGTGCTCGCCGGCATAGCTGCTGCGGCATCGGTGCTCGGAAGCCAGCAGTACATCTGGCCCGTGCTCGTCGTCGCCCTTTACATCGCGCTGCAATCTCTCCTCGACTTCATCGCGGGGCAGTCCGACGAGAAGGACGCCCTGCTCAACGGAGCGTTCGTCGTCGCAACCGCGGTGTCCAGCTTCGTGCTTTCGGCGTACCAGGCCGGAACGCTCACACCGTACCTTTCGAGTCAGCTGCTCGTGCTCCTGTCGTGCTACGCGTTCTCGCTGGCGCTTGTCGGGCTCCAGAAGTTCGTCCGCTTCGCTTCGGGAAGGGAGCGCGCGCTCTGGGCAGGCGGGGTTACGCTCGTCGCGCTTGTCGCGGTTCTTCTCAGCCCTCTCGGCTCCGTGACGCTAGGCTACGTCGCCGCAACAACCAAGTTCGCCAAATCATGGGCGCCGCTCGGCATGACCATCCAGGAGGAAGGCGCGTCGCCGGACATCAGCACCTTCGGCTCCTATTTCGGCGTGCTCGGCAATTTCGCAATCCAGATTCTCGCCGCTGTCGCGTTCCTCGCGGCGCTGCTTGCGATTCTCACCCTTCTGAAGCGCGGGCACGGCAAATACGCCGCGGCGTTGGCGGTGTTCGCGGGCGCATTTGTGTTCCTCAATGCGCAGATAGACGGCATTCTTTCGTCCCTCGCCTCGGCAACCGGAAACGCGGACGTCGTCTCGGCGGTGCAGTTCTTCTCGGGCAACGACGTCTTCCTGTACATGGTGATCGCGATATTCTCCGTCGCGATAACGTACCTTTTCGCGGAAAAGAAGAACCGCATGCTCCTGTTCTTCGTCATCGCATTCTTCCCCGTTGCGTACGTGGGCTTCAACAAGGTGAAGTACGTCTTCCACCTCGGAATCGCGCTCTGCTTCCTCGCGGGCTTCATACTCGGCGAGTTGCTGCGCGCGTTCGAGGAGGGCAACCGCGTGTTCAAGATATCGCAGGACGAGGCGTTCGTTTCCAAGTCCGCGCTCGTGCTGCTGATGTGCATCGGCGCGATAATGGTGTTCCAGCAGTTCCAGTACGTAAAGCCGACGATGGACCAGCTCGGCGGAACGCGCATACCCGACGACTGGACCTCCACGTTCGTCTGGATGCGCACGAATCTTCCGAAGGATGCCCGCGTGACGTCGTGGTGGGACTACGGGCACTGGACCACGTTCCTCGGCGAGCGCAACACGGTGCTCGACCCGAACAACGCGTTCTCCAATTTCGACCAGGGAGTCGCGCGCTCGTTCGTCAACGGCGGCGCCAACAACCTATACGATCGCATGAGCTACCACGCGTCTGATTACGTGATGGTGGATTGGGAACTGATACAGAAGTGGGGCGCGCTCGTGTTCCTTTCGGGTTCGTGCGATTCTTCCATGTCGCCGGTGTGCCCGAAAACCGCGGACATAGCGGATTGGAAGGCGGGACCCGGCAGGAGCGCGTACGAAACCGAGCATTCGTTCGAGTACCTCACCATAGTCGGGCAGTGCCCGTCGAGCGTGTCGCCGGTGCAGATGGCGGCGCTGCAGAGCTCGTTCGGCGCGACGTACTGCGCGGGCAAGGACGAGATGATCCTGCTCACGCGCACCGGGCTCGACGCGAACTATTCGCGGAAGTTCAAGATACAGGGCAACGAGAACTTCATCGGGCTCTCCCAGCTCGACGCGAACGTGAGCTACCTGTTCCCGTACTCGGAAACGCAGTTCGTCAACATCAACCCCGACTTGTCGCCGTACGGCATGAAGAGCGGAATCGCGGACGCGGCGTTCGTGCGGCTGTTCTTCCTGGAGTCCCTTCCCGGTTTCGAGAAGGTTTACTCGTCGCCGAACAACCTCGTGAAGATATACAAATACGCCGGTGCTGGTAAGTGAGATGGGACTGCCTTTCGTACTCGGCATAGTCGGCGTAGCCGCGCTCGTCGCTTTCTTTTCCGCCACGATGCTCATGCGCAGCGCGCAGTGGAAGAAAATCGTGGCTCACGACGACAATAAACCGAAGCGCCCGCTCGTCGCCAACATGGGCGGGTTCGCCATATACGCGGGAATGGCGTCGGCGATACTGCTGGGCATACTCTTCATGACGTTCCTCGACGCGAACGAACGCATTTCCGTGTTCCTGCTAGCGTCGCTCGCGTCGATAACGCTGCTGGCGCTCATCGGAGCTTTCGACGACCTGTTCAACCTGAGCTGGAGGCGCAAAATCCTCCTGCCCATCATAGGCGCGTTCCCGCTCGTCGCTATAATGGCGGGTGACACGACGATGAGCATGCCGTTCGTCGGGCAGGTGACTCTTGGCTGGATATACACTTTCGTGCTCATTCCCCTCGGCATAACCGGCGCGGCGAACGCGCTGAACATGACCGCCGGATACAACGGCGTCGAGGCGGGCATCGGCGCGGTGATGTCCTTCTTCTTGCTGATAATCGCGTTCTTCAGCGGCGTGCTCGCGGCGCAGATAATCCTCGCCGCGTGCCTGGGCGCGTGCCTTGCGTTTCTCTACTTTAACTGGTATCCGTCGCGCATCTTTCCCGCGGACATCGGGACGCTTTCCATCGGCGCGGCCATAGCTTGCGCGGTAATCGTGGGCAACATCGAGAAATTCGGAGTCATATGCTTCATCCCCGCGTTCTACGAGCTCGGCGCCACCGTTTACTACCTTTTCAGGAACGTGGACCGCCGCAAGGCGTGCCATTCCCCGGTAATAGCGAAGGACGGGCGGCTCTCGCCGCCTAAGGGCGCGGAAAACTACACGATCTTCTACCGCATTCTCGCGTGGAAGCCGATGGGCGAGGAGTCTCTCGTTAAAACCGTTCTCGCGCTGTTCGCCGTGTGCGGATGCCTCGCGGTGGCTTCGTATTTCCTGGGAATCTGAAAATCAGCCGCTCTGAGCGTCGCTGTAAATCTCGCCGTTTGCTCCTATTGTTATGACGCGCAGGCACGCGTACTGCGTCTGCTCCTTGCATCTCAATACCACGACTTTCACGGGCTCGTTGCCTGCGAAGTCGTCGTAAACCGTTTCGGTTTCGTAGCCCGCGCTTTCGTTGCCGAGCGATGTTAACGCATAGGAAGACGCCTGCGTGTTCTGCATGCCGAGCGGAAGCGCGCACTTCCTCGTGGCGTTGTTGCATATCCCCGTGGTGCATCCGCAATCCGTGCAGCACGCGCCGAACTCGCCTGCTTCGCACAGCCCGTCCCCGCAGCTCGGCGCCGAGCATAGCCCGTTTGAGCGGCATTTCTCGCCTGCTTTGCAGGCGCAATCCTTCGCGCATGACAGGCACGTTTCGGAAACGCTGCACTTCCCGTCTCCGCACGAATTCGGAACGAAGTTTGGCAAGTCAATCGCGCGCACAAGTCCCGCGCCCATGTCCACCATCAGATTTTCGAAGCCGCGGTATTCCGGAGGAACCGAGGGACCGACGGATGCGGAAGGAATCGGCGTGGCGGAAGGTTGTACGCCGCATTTTGCGGTTGTCGTATTGCCGACTGTCTCCGTCAGGCACGTCTGGTTGGCCGCCCTGCAGTCCGTCCTTTCCTCGGTAATAGTTCCGTTGAAGCACGTTTCGAAAACAAGCGCGCCGCCGTCGCAGCGCGTGTTGAACGTGGTGTTCTCGAGGCTGCCGCAATCCCCGACGTAGCGCGTCTTCGCAGGCGCCTTGTACGTGAGCAGGAACACGGCGAGCGCGACGAGCAGTATCGCCACGAACCATGCGGACGCGCTTCCTCTTTTCAAGCCACTTTCACCTTGGGAATTCCCATCAAATTCACGCCGTAAAGATTCCATTTCATGTGCGATTCCTGCTTCGACGGGTCGCAGAAGTTGTCGATGTCCTTCACGGACTTTTCCGCGAAATTGCCAGTGCCCATCAGCTTGGTCTTGCACCCGCCCAGTTTCGCCTTGAGATAATCGAGGTCCACCTTGTTGAACGCCTCGCCGACGGTAACGCCGTGGTCGCGGGCGTACAGCAGCGTCTCCAGGACCGGATTAGGCATGGCGACTATCGTCTTTCCATTCAAACCCGTCCAGAGACTGTCGTAGAGTGATGTCCGCGAATATCCCAAAATCAGCGCCGTGCCCTTGCTCATTAGCGCGCGCACGAGGCTGTAATCCGAAGTTGCCGACGGCGTCAAATCCAGGCATCCGCTGCTGGCTCCTATGGCGCAGTCGATCGCGCTTCCGAAGCAGTTCAAGCCGGAAACAAGCGTCGGCGACGCGGAAGCGTCGGTTTTGATGCTGACGGAGAGTACGGTGTAGCTGACGTCGCCCTTCTGCGCGATGAGTTCCCTGCCGTTGCCGTGCGTTATCGCCATGAAGTTGTCGGCGGACTCGAACGCCGTTTTAAACGTAGCGTAATTGCATACCGAGCCGTCTTTTTCCGCCGTCTTGCACGCGGTGGGCGCGAACATGAATTTCGAAGAGGAGACGCCGCCGTTCGGCAGTATCCTCGGCGCCTCGGCTTCCGCCACATCCCTTATGAAATCGCCATTCCCTCCGGAGGAATCCGCCACCACGAGCGGCTCTCCGGAAACCGTCGGGGCGCCGTTCTTCACGTTCTTCAGGAAGTTTTCAATTACCGCGCTCGAAAGCGCGGCGTCGTTCGGGTATCCGGGTATGCGTGAGACGACGAGGTAGTCGCCGCTTGCGAACGAACCGGTATCAAGCGCACCCCCGAAATCGGCGTCGTATAGCCTGTCGATCGGCACGTCGAGTTCCCATGCGGATACGTCGCCGGACGGTGACGTTGCAATCTTTTTCCTTATCTGCGGGAAGTATCCCTCCTTCTCCGTGGCCGTCATCCTGTCGAAGCGCGCCTTGCCCGGCGTCGGGTTGCCTATTATTATCAGCGTCTTGCCCTTGGAATCCGCCATGATTTTCTGCTTGATGTAGGAAATGCGCGAATCGCGTATCGCCTCGCCGGAGTAGTAATCGATCGCGGTGGCGAACGGCTTGGTTTCCCCGTCCGCTAGCGCGCCCGCGTTCTGCACGTTCACGTACTTGATGCGCTCGGGCTTCATCTTGGCGCCGTAGTTCACGATGCTCTGCTTCACGTTGGTCGGAAGCTCGCCGTTGCTGACGAAAACGGTATCCGCTGCGCAGTTGATTTTGAACCCGAACTCAATTACCTTGTCCAGTTGCGTGGTGAGCGCCACCTGTATGCGGTTGTCCGAGTCGCACCTCTGGCACCATAGGCGGTACTTTATGCCGAGTTTCTTGTCTATCACCTTGCCCGACGCGTCCTTAACCTCCTCGAGCGGCGGCACGACGAAGCAGCCGTCGTCGAACTTCCCGCCCTTGACGAGTATGCTCGCCTGTCCGACGTTTGCGTTCTTCATGCCCGCGGTGATTTCGGAGGCGAGCGAGAGGGTTACGGTGCTGTAAACGGAATCGAATCCCGCGCCGCCGTTCGGCGACACGTCCTTCGAGAATACGACCTTGGCGTCGGCGGCGAATGCTGCGTACGCGAACGCGACCAAAAGCAGGAACAACGACGTTTTTACCATTTGCCTATCGAAAATCCTTAGGCGGCGATGTTTTTTAATCCTCTCGTTCATTTTATTGCGCAGGGGCTCGTAGTCGAACGGTAAGACGCCAGTCTCACACACTGGAGATCCGGAGTCCGACTCTCCGCGGGCCCATCCTCCCTTATTCGGAATCAGAGCTGTTCCTTGCGCCTCGCGCTCTTCACGAATCCCGCCTTCGGCTCGTACAAGTCCCCGCCGCGCTTCAAGTCGTCGATTATCTTACCCGCGGTGATGGAGTCGATTCCCAGCTCTCTCGCGCGCGCTTCGAGAGCCGCCTTCTCTACGAGGTCGGTGTCGCGCTCGAGTTCGTAGACGAGGTTGAGCACGGTCTTGATGCGGTCCATCTTCTGCGTCTGGTGCTTCTTCGTGTCGCCGACGCTCACCATGTACGAGTCGAGCCCGCCGGTTTCCTTGTCGGTGTAAACCGCGCGTATGAAGAAGTCCATCAGCCCGATTGCGCGGTCCGCGTCCTCGGACTCCACGACGTTTGCGAGCCGCATGCGCGCGCTCGCTTCCGACAAGCGAACGCATCCCTCGACGTGCCTCGGCGTTACGGCGACCGTTCCCTGCCCTTTTCCGGTGCGCCTCATCTCCACGTAGAAGTTCTCGATTTTGGCGATGGCGTCGTTGGAAAGCACGGGGAAATGGTTGCGGCGCGCGTACGCGATGTATTTGCGCAGGACGTCGGTTTCGATGGACGGTTTCAGCGGGCTGTCCTTGGGCGGTTCGGCTTTCTCTCCGGCGAGCTTGTGCCCGGCGAGGATATGCCCTGCAATCCTCCTGTCCTTTATCTCGTCGAGCTCGTCGCGGATTGCGAATATCAAATCGAAACGTGAAAGCAAAGCTGGCTGGATGTTGAACTGCATCGGTATGGGCGTCGTGGGGTCGAAGAATCCCGCCTTGGGGTTCGCAGCAGCGAGAACGGACGTCTTGGACTGGAACTGAGTCACGATTCCGGCTTTCGCGATGCTGATGCGCTGCTGTTCCATCGCCTCGTGCAATGCGCCGCGGTCTTCGTCGCCCATCTTGTCGAATTCGTCGATAAGCGCCAATCCTCCGTTCGCCAGCACCATGGCGCCCGCCTTCAGAATCCATCCCTCGCCGTCCTTCTCCTTCTCCGCCGACGCGGTCAAGCCGACTCCGCTCGAGCTCGCTCCGCTCACGTAGACGCTTTTCGGCGCCAAGCCGCTGACGTATTCCAGCGTCGCACTTTTGGCCGTTCCAGGATCACCGATTAACAAAAGATGGATGTCGCTTCTCAGCTTGCGTCCGTCGGGAAGAACTTTTCCGGGAGTGCCGCCGAAAAGCTGGAGCGCGATAGCCTGCTTCATCTCCGTGTAGCCGGAAATGTTGGGCGCGATGCTCTGGACGATTTTCTCGAAAAGCCGCGGGTCCTTCGACAGCCGCAGGATTTCCTTCTCCTCGTCCTTCGTTATGTGCAGCTCCTCGAACTCCTGCTCCTGCTTGAGTATGTGCTCCACGTCGAGGAACTTCGCGTATACTCCGGAACGCTTCCCGGCTTTGTCGCGCATCTGGCGGAGGCGCAGGATTCCCGATACCACGACTTTTTCCCCGGGAACGATCGTGTTCGCCAAGTCGTCCTCCATCCAGAGCTCGATGTCGGCAGCGGGCGCGTTTCCGCGCAGCTTTTCAACCGATTCCTGCAACTGCGCCTTCTGGACGTTTATGAAATCGCTGCTTTCTTCGAGAAGCTTGAAGTCCCGGTGCCCGCACTTGCAGAGCGTCGGCGGCTTGATGTTCGCCTTGTCGCTCTCCGTCTTCATCGTGGTGGAACAGTGCACGCATTCCCACGTCGCGGTTTTCATGAGGGGGCTTATCTGGTTTATCCAGCGAATCACTCCGTCGACTTTCGAGAGCTTGTTCAAGTGCTCGGCGCCGAGGAACTGCACGCTGACTTCGCTTGAAAGCGGGAGATTGTAGAAGCGCACGTGAGGCTCGAACTTCCCCTCCGAAGGGCGCAGGCTCTGGCAGATGCGCTTCACCGCCTCCTCCGCGGAGCGCGTCGCATCGTCGGGCGTTTCCAGCAGCGCGATTGCCTGCTCCTCGTTCGAGTGCGAGAACTTCTCCCAATCAACCTCTATGCTCTTCTGTTTCGGATAAGAATGAGCGAGCTGCATCAGCTCGTCGCGCATCTGCTCGCTGAAATAGTCCTCGAATGCGGATACACCTTCTTCCAACCCAAACCCACCGAGCCAACCGTCGGTTTCGATGAATAAAAGGCTTGCCCGACCCCGCACTTCCACTGATAGGATTTATCTAGGCGGTTCCGACCTCTTCGGGAAGGCTTATAAACCATTATACGAGAAGGTTATACAGAGACGGTAAGGCTGAAAAGCGCGGAAGCGTTTTTCGGTCTCCGTCACTCTTCCTACTTATCTTGTGCTTATTCTGGTTATTGTATTCTGAGCTTTGGTTTTTATCCGATTTAATTCATTAGCGCCTAACGCAGATCGTTCTGCCTCTTCGCATACGTCGTTTATTAAATTTGTTACCTGGGTAACATACTGGCTGCAGTCTTTTACTGTTACCCCCCTGCGTTCAAAAGCCGCTTTCATATCTCTATCTATTTGTGTTCTTATCGGACCCATTACGGCGGTATCCGCGCTCGCTCGATTGTAAAATCGTCTATAGAATTTATCAAGTGAGCTCTCGGCAGATCTGCCGTCGTAGCCAATCCTGAATGGTTCAAATACCTGGTGGTTGTTTTGGAGATGAAGAGAAAACGGAATCAGATACTGTAAGTCTGTATTGATATTTCCGAAGAATAGTATTCTGTTCATGAACACTGTTTTTTGCATACAATCATAAAAATCGCTATAGAATTCATCGAATTCCGTATTTTCCATTAATTTGATATCCCTCACGTTTTGCGGATATAGTAGACTAGGATTCTGTGAAGTTATTGTTGCAATGTTTCCTGCCATGTTTATTGTGGGGTAGTATTCATCGCCTTTTGTAACGCCGTATATCGGCGTATCACTGCTAAAATAGCCTGTTTGATCATTTTCTATAAAACGCTTTCTCCAAAAAGTGAACGGATTACCGCCGTCTATATAGGAATAAACGCGGTGTCTGTTTCCATCGTTTCTAGACAATAGTCTGGAAGTATTAGCCAAGTCTTCTATTATTATGCGGTACGCATGCGATTTAATAAAAAATTCCGATCTTAGATCGGGAGTTCCGTATTGTTTGAGATGTTGGAGCGTTTTATCAACACTTTCGCGTAGTTTCTCGTTATCATCACTCAAAAAAGCATCTAGCAGTTTTCCTCTTTGATTGAAATGCATAGCCTCTTCTGCTTTTATAAATTTTTTAAGAAGTCTTACCTCGTTTTCTGGAGAAAACGAATAGTAGTTGACTTTAATTTCTTTATCGCGTAGTATCGTTTTGAGGTATTCTCGTTGAGCCCTAGAGTCGAAACTTCTTAGTGTGTTTTTAGAAAGAGAAAAGGATCCGAAATGAAGAATGTTATATATCAGTGGGCGGAGTTGTTCCGGTTCGCAGATTCCGACTCTAATAAAATGTAGCCGATTTCCAATAGTTCCTGCTTCGTCGAAACCGTTAATCTCGACTTCGCCCATTAAACTTATGCCTCCTATGCGCTGTTCGGCTTACTTTTTCTTTTTCTTCTCGGGCTTCTTCTCCTTGTCGACTTCTTCTTCTGCGTCCAGCTCCTCCTTCTGCTTCTCGCGGTAGGAGTCGATGAGCCCTTCCACGACGGAGCCGTAGTCCGTTTTGTTCCCGCCCTTCATCGTGCCCGAAAGCTTCGACGCGAGGTGCGACAATTCCAGCGGGAAAATGATCTTGTTGCTCTTGCCCTCGGCGAGCTTCTTGAGCGCGTCCAGATAAAGGTATGTCATCGTCGTATCGCTCATCTTGCTGGCGGCCTGGTCGAGTATTTCGAGGGAAACGCGGCGCGCCTGCGCCTCGGTTTCCACCTTAGCCTTGTACTCGTCAGCTTCCTTGCGCTTGCGCATCGCGTCGAGCAGGTCGGGAGGAAGCTCGATGCTCTGTATCTCGACTTTGAGCGTGGAAATGCCCCACGCATCTTCGACTTCCTTCAGCGTGTCGTGCAAATCGCGGTTGATTTCCTCGGTGCGTTCGAGAACCTCCTCCAGCGTAAGGCGCCCGACGACGCTGCGTATCTGCGCGAGCAGCATGTGCGTGATCGCATCGTGGTAGTCCCTGATTTCTATGACCGTTTTCTTGGGGTCCACGACGCGTATGTACGAAACCGCGTCTATCTTGATTTTGATGTTGTCCTGCGTGATTACCTCCTGCGGCTTCGTGTCGACGACCTGCGTGCGGAGGTCCGCGCGGACGACGCGGTCGATGTTCGAGAAAAGCATAATCCAGCCGGGGCCGACTATCTTGTAGAATTTCCCGAGCCTGAAAACAACTCCGCGCTCGTACTCGGGGAACACCTCGTAGTAGGGCATGAACGCGACGAACGCGAGCGCTATCGCGAGAAGAACGAGCGCCTGCGGCAGCGAAAGCTTCGCGATGAAGAACACGCCGTAGACTATGGATGCGACCGCCGCGAGTACGATTACGAAAACAACCGCCTGCCTATCCATGAGGATATTTCGGCGCGCGGGTTATATAAATAACGCTTTCGAACCCGCAGGGGAAACGTTTGCTGGACGCATCCCGCGGGATGCGTCATGCAGGGCGCGTCCCCTTCAGTTTTACGGTTTTCCTGATTCCCCTCCTGCCTGCTTAACGCTTTTTAATAGCGGCGGCGTTACCCAATCATGCGCGCCCAAGCCGCCGTGGAGTACCTTTCCATAGTCGCCATCAGCCTCGCGGCGCTGCTTCCGCTCTGGTACTTCGTTTCCACCAGCACGGATTCGGTGAAGCAGGACCTGCGCGTCGGCAGCGCGAGGCAGGCGGTTTTCAAGCTTCGGGACGCCGCCGACTTGGCGTACGCCCAGGGCGTGCCGGCTGAATTCCTAGTCGAGGTGAACGTGCCGGACGGCATATCGTCGGCGTCGCTTTACGCGAACGAGATAGTGCTGCAAATCTCGATGGGTTCGCGCGGCACGACCGACGTTTTCTCGGTTTCAATAGCGAATCTCACGGGCGACATATCACGCATGGTATATTCGCCCGGGCTGCATCTCGTGCGCGTCAAGGCGCAGCGGGGCGCTTCGGGAAGCACGCTCGTAAACGTCACGGACTGACTGAGGCAGAGGTGGGGAGTATAGGCAAAAAAGCGCAGGTGGCGCTGGAGTTCTTCGCGCTCGCGGGAATGCTCGCGCTGTTCCTGCTGCTCGTTACGATGGCGTCGTGGCAGCGGCGCAACGACGTCGAGCGGGAGCAGCTCGGTTACTCGGGCGAATCCGTGTGCTACCAGCTGCGCAGCGAGATAAACGCGGCGAACGCGATAGGCGACGGTTACGCCCGCAGATTCTCGCTCCCCCAGATGCTCCTCGGCTCGTTCGTCTACGAAATAGACAAGTCGTATCTTTCGCAGGAGCGCAGCCTGGTGGTGCGGTGGAACGGCGGCGCCTGCTCCGCGGTGCTGCTGCCGTCGTCCTTTGCAGGCGAATCCGCGCTCGTGCCGGGCGCGGACGTCATCGTAAAAAACGTGGGAGGCGTCATCACGTTTGAGTAAGCGGTTTGTACGATGCACGCCGCTGCGTGCATCGAGCAGAGGACAGGCGTTCGCGGCGGACCTCATCGTAAGCGCGGCGGTTTTCTTTTCCGTGTTCGTGCTGTCGTCGTCGATGCTTTCGGACATGCAGCGCGACGCGCAGGGCTCGTCGATGCGCACGTCGCTGGCGGCGATATCCTCCGCTGCGGCGGATTCGCTTCTGCGCTCCCCCGGAACGCCGGTTGACTGGACTAACGCTTCGGTTGAATCGCTCGGGCTCGCGGACGAGCCGTTCGTGCTGAACCTTACGAAACTCATCAGGCTTCGCGACGTGCAATCGCAGGATGTTAGTTGGCTGGCGGGAGTGGGCAGGCTCAACGCGTCGCTGAACATAACGCGCAACGGCACCACGCTGCGTTCGGGAATCCTGCGCGAACCGATTGCGTACTTTTCAACGGGCGACGTCGACATCCCGCCGTATTTGCAGGGCATGGCGTGGGATTATTATTGGAACGGCGCCGTGCCTCCCGAATGGCTGGATTCGCGCCAGCATTACGACGGCGCGTCGTTCGACGAAGTTCTCGAAAACAGGGACGCGTATTATTCGATAATAGTGGAGGACGCCGCGCTTTCGAACGACGCGGTGAATATTTCCGCGCTTCAGGACTTCGTTTCCGACGGCGGACTGCTGCTTTGCGAGGGGCGATGCGCGGGTTTGCTGGGCGACAACTTCTCCGTGAGTTACCAAACGTACGGAGTTGATAGAATCGGCGTGCTCGCGGAAAACGGCTTTCTGATATACGGCGCGTCGACGGGCGCTCCTGTTTTATTCGCGTCCGCCAGGGAGGGGTTCTATTCCAACGAAAGCCGGGGCGAGGCTCCGATGCGCGTGCACGTGTCGGATTCGGTTAACGCGTCGGTGGCGCTAATCGGCGCGTGGGAGTACGGCAACGGCGTAATATACTACGTGGCGGATGCGGACGCCTCGTTCGGAGGGGTGCCGGCTTCGCAGTCGCTGAATCTCAGAGGGTTCCCGCTGGCGTTCGGCAACCAGCCGTCAGGGGACGCGAATGTTTTCGTCACGCGCAGGCCGTGCCTCATAGAAGGGGATTTCAGGCAGCCCGCGCTTTTCGAGATTCTGGTGTGGGGATCGAATGCGTAGGGCAATTGTCTTCAGCGTCGACGCGCTTGCGGCGTTCCTTATACTGACGATAGCGCTCGGCGCGTTCGCGCTGATGCGCGGCTCGTTCGTCTCGCCGATGGTGGAGAACGTCGGCGTGCACGCGGTTGCGCAGGACGCGGTGAGCGTTCTCGCGAAGATGCGCGTGTACGACGTGAGGCACGAGCCCGGCGTCGACGCGCTGTTCATGGATGGCGCGCTTTCTTCCGATGATTTGAACAAGAGCGTGCTCGAGGTTCTCGGGGGCTTCTGGGCAGCGAACAATTCCGGAAACTTCTCCGCAGCGGGCAATCTTTCGCGCGCAGTTCTGTCGCCGATAATGCCCGAGGGCGTGCAGTGGGCGGTGCGCATCGAGGATGACATCATCTACAACACGACGGAACCGTCGGTGAATCACTCGCTCGCGGTGAGCAGGCGGCTCGTTTCGGGCGTGGCAGCGGAACTGCCGAGCACGGGATGCGTCGCGCGCGCGTTCGTCGAGCGCATACGCGGCAAACACGAAAAGGCGTACGCGTTCTTCGGCGGATTCACTGGAGAGGGCAACATTACTGCAGTTGTGAGGGGCGTGCCGGCGGACGCGCAGGTAGAAAACGTCGTGCTCGAAATCAACGCCGGCGACAACCTTTCGCTGTACGCCAACGGCGCTCCTTGCGGCACGTTCACGAAAACTCCCGGAAACTATTCGGTAGATTCGTGGACCGTTTACGACGCCGTCTGCCTCGCGGCAATCGCGAACGGCAGCGACAACAACTTCTCCATCAACTTCACGGGCAGCGTGCTCGGGCAGAAATACGCGGGCGGCGGATTCGTCGCGGTGACGTACAACACCAGCATAATGACCCCCCCGCCGCAGACCGTTCTCACGGAATACCTTCCGGGAATCGACGGGCTGATAAACACGTACTCGTCGTTCTACGTTCCGGGCACTGTCACGCTCGCGTCCGCGCACCTGCGCTTCCTCAACAACTACACGACGCTGCTGTTCGTGGGAAACAAGACGCTTATGTCGTGGAACGGCACGAACGAGACGCAAACCGTCGACATACCGAACGCGAACTTCTCCGCCGCTTTCCCGAACTACGCGGAACTCAGCCAGAAAAACGTTCCCGTGCGGCTGAAGGTGGTGGCAAACGTCACCGGCGGATACGGGAACGCGGACGTGGTGCTCATCACCGACGTTTCCGGAAGCATGGACTGGCGCATGGATTCGGACAGCACGTTCGGAGTAAACCGGACGCGCACGTGCAACGACACCGCCCTTTACACGAGCGGCAACAGCCAGCGCATGAGCGTTGCGAGATGCGTTGACAGGGACTTCGTCGACGCCGTCATGGAGGGCGTGGGCAACAAAGTCGCGCTCGTTTCCTTCTCAACTGGAATAACCAACTACACGGAACTGACCAACAATTCCAACTACCTCAAATCCGTCATAGACGACTATGAGCCCACCGACTCCACCTGCATATGCTGCGCCATCAACAAGGCTTACGACATACTCGCGGCGCAGAGCGGCGCGAACAGGACGCGCTTCATCGTCGTCATGAGCGACGGAGTGCCGAACGTGCGCTGCACGCCGACGTGCAGCGCGGATTTCCGCGCGGTTTCGATGTATAACGAGACGCTAGGTTTCGCTACTGGCGTGAACGGCATGATATACGGATGGAACGGCACGTGGAACTACATGGCGCCGCCCTCCACCTCCTACGATTTGTACGGCGTTTCCGCACGTCTTCCGTTAAACGCGTTTTCCGTAGGCGAAAGCGGGAAGATTTACGAGTGGCTCGGCGCTTCGTGGCTGCAGGATATCGACATGGGCAGCAGCTCCATATACGCGGTTTCGACTTACAACAGCACTCTCGCATTCTCCGTCGGCGCGTCGGGCAAGATAAACAGGTGGCTCGGCGGCTCATGGAGCGAACAGACGGATACCGGCAGCACGACGTGGTACGGCACTTCGGTTTACAACGGCACGCTCGCCTTCGCCGTGGGCGATTCCGGAAAAATCGAGCGCTGGCTCGGCGGTTCCTGGAGCGAGCAAACAGACACGGGAAGCAACACCTTCTACGCCGTGAAGGCATACAACGGCACGCTCGCCTTCGCAGTCGGCGACAGCGGAAAGATTTACAGATGGCTCGGCGGTTCCTGGAGCGAGCAAACAGACACGGGAAGCAACACCTTCTATGCGGTGGATGTTTGGAACGGCTCGCTCGCTTTCGCGGTTGGCTCGTCCGGCGGGATTTACAGGTGGCTCGGCGGCGCGTGGGTGGCGCAGGCGAGCCCGACGACGTCGGCGATACGCGGCGTCTCGTTCGTCAACGGTTCCTTCGCAAAGGCGGTGACGAGCGGCGGTGAGATTCTTTCGTGGAACGGAGTTTCCTGGACGGAGGAATGGCAGTACCAGTGCGACAACGGCAACTATTCGGCGGGTTCGTCGTGCTCGGACAGCGACTCCTGCGCTACGGCGACGTCCTGCCCGTCGCGCAATTCCAACTACAGTTCGTGCAGGGCGAAGAACGATTTGAACGCCACTGCGCACGCCGTCGGGTTCGGGCCCGTCGCTTCCTGCAATTTCGCCAACAACACGCTCTACGCCGTCGCCCAATGCGGGCAGGGCTTGTATTTCGCGTCCTCGAACGCGAGCGAACTCGCCGACTTCTACCGCAGCCTCGCGCGGACAATAGTCCAGGCGAGCAACGCGTCGCAGATAATGACGCTCAGCGGCTCGATAAACAGCACGCTTTTCCCCGACTCCTATCTGGAATTCCATTACGTGCCGTCGGTGCCCGAATACGAATACCAGGAACTCGAGATACAGCGCGAGACGCCCTACTTCGCCTCGTGCCAGGGCGATCTCTACGTGCCTTTGCAGATGCGGATAGATTCGGCGAGGGTGACGTCGTTCTCATCCGCGGAATGGACGGCGAACGTGACGCTGAAGAATTCCGCGTACGACTGGCTGAACGTGTTCAATCTCTCGGTTTACAACGGTTCCACGTTCATCGACACCGGCGACCCGTTCTTCGTTTCACTTAATCATTCGCTCCTGCGCAGCGGCGAGCACAACTATCTCGACGTGCGGCTGCAGAGTTCGCCGGGAAACCAGAGCGCGACGTGTTCGCAGAAGAACCGTGCCATATATGAGGGCAGGATAAGGGCGGCGGTGAATTATTCCGGAGTTTTCATCGAATGCAGGGCGCGGAACGCCACCATTTACTACGACCTGGATTACGACAGCGCGCCGGACGGGTACGTGAACGTGACAATAGGCGCGGATTTGCCTTCCGCAGGCGCGGACTACGTAACCGTTGACCAGCTCGACACGTCGAACAACGCGGTTGACGACGCGCTCCAGCGGCTGCTCACGCAGCTGAACATCTATACGGAGCCTACGGACCACGGTCCGGCGGGTTCAATAGACAATCCCGTCGACGTGCAGCTCGATTCCGAGGTGGGTTCCAGCGCGGTCACGGGACAGGGCATCCCCTTCTTGTGGGGGCCGAGCGAGGTTGAGGTAATGGTATGGACGTAATGCGCAGACGCGGCATTTTTTATTCGCTGATGGCGCTCGCGCTCCTTCTTCCGATATCCGCGTTCGCGCTTTATTCCGCTATGCACGCGCAGGAATCGGGCGCAAGCGCCGTGACGGAGGTGGTGGGACGCGAGACGTCCAACTTCGCGGAATCCATCGAGCTCGATTTCCCCCGCGCGCTTTCCATAGCGGGAAGGACGTCGCTCACCGCGGCGGTGAATCACATAGTTTCCTCGGGAATCGCGGCGGATGACGCGCAACTGCGCGTGCGCGAACTCGCGTGGAACGGGACGTATTACGAAATCCCGTCGGCGCTCATGTCCAACAATTCCCTGTCCGAATGGACGTCGCGCCTGGAGTCCAAGGGCGGCGCCTACGGGTTGAACGTCACGGCGACCGTCACGAACGTCACCGTATTCCCGTACGATTCCTTCCACCTGCTGTTTTCGGCGAACATGTCGCTCAAGGCGCGCTCCGACGCGTACCAGATGAACCTCACGCGCTCGCTTTCCGCCGAGGCGCTCGTGGGTTTCGACGGAATAGAGGATCCGCTCTATCCGCTCAACACCAACGGGCTCGTCGACCGCGTCATCGCCGAGAATTCCACCGGCGTGTACGGCGTGGACGCGCTGGACGACTTCTTCAACCAGCGCGAATACCTTCCGTCCTCCCAAGGCGCGTCGTTCCTCGACAGGCTCGAGGGCAACCCCCTGCTTTCAACGCGCTACGCGTCGATGACTGCGCGCGTCGCGGGCATGGAATCGCTCGTCGATTTGTCGCAATTGCTCGCGCAGGGCGTGGACATAGAGGAAAATTCAACCGTCGTGGATTACCTGTATTTCAACGCGACTACGCCGGCGGGTTGGCGCGTGGAGGGCTCGGCCTATCCGCTGCTGATTCTGGACAACGTGAGCGCGTCAGAGTTCGGAGTCGGACTCGTCGGTTGATTTCTGAACGCGGCGCAGGAAAAACAGGATTGCCGCCGCGGCGATTAACAGGGCGATAAGCGCGAGCCACGAATCCTTGCTGAGCCGAGGGAGTTGCACGTGCGCGCCCGCCACGTTCGTGTCGCCGCCCCAATATTCCTTTCCTTTGCTGTTGGAAGTGGCGTCCGCGGCGGCGGTTCCGTTCCCCGCGGTTCCATTTCCATCGTCATTCCCGGGACCCTTGCCCCCGACGAGGTTGTCCGGCTCCGCGGTTGCCGAGGCTGCGGGATTTCCCGAAGCCGCGGGAGAAGCGCCCAATGACGGATTCGCGTTCGGATTTTCAGAAGGATTCGCGGAAGGGTTTTCGCTTGGGTTCGGAGCGCCCGGCGACGCCGACGGATTTTCCGAAGGAGTTCCGCTCGGTGTGGGCGTGCCGCTCGGATTCGGCGTCGGTCCCGCGAGCTCGCACACGTCGCCTATGCCGTTGTGATTCAAATCAAGCTGATCCGCGTTCGCGACGTACGGGCAGTTGTCGCACGCATCGCCGAGTCCGTCGCCGTCCGAATCCCTCTGGTCGGGATTGTAAACGCCCGGGCAATTGTCCATCGCGGCGAAGCAATAGGCGCAGATAACCGCCAGCATCAGCAGCGCGACCTTTGTTTTCACAATACTCTGTAAATAATCAATCTTTTTAAAGAGCGTGCAGTTCTAGTTTCGCGGGGGATACTACTTGAAGGAAGACTTGGAAACAGTCATCGACAGGCTTTACGACTACGTTCGCACCAAGGGCTCCGTCGGCTTGAACGAGACGGCGAAGGCGCTCGCGCTCAATCCCCTGCAGGTGGAAAAGCTGGCGCTTCTTCTCGAGGACAGCAACCTGATGGAGGTCCGCTACACGCTGTCGGGCGTCACGCTCGTCGAAAAGGCGTTCCTTACCGAGAAGGAAGCGAAGGAGAAGATGACCGGCGTCAAGCAGCGCGCGAACAAGATTTTCGAGGAAACCCGCGCGATGGAGCGCGAGGTGATGACGTCCGAGAACCTGCTCGAATTCATAGAGAAGGACATCATGCGCCGCATGAAGGCGGCGGAGATGATGCTCCAGGACATAGAGAAAACCGATTCGTATTCCGCGAGCGAGCTGAATTTCGTCCGCAACGAAATCGACCTGGTTATCCGCCAGCTGGACGCTTTCGGCGCGGAAATACAGCGGCTCGAAAGCAGGGAGACGGGGTTGCGAACGCAGGTGGACGAGTTCAGGCGCAGGCTCGAGAAGCTGCACGCGACCCGCGCCGAGGAAGTGGTGGCGCCGTCGGCGGGACGCGCCGACGCGTTCAAGCGCGCGATCTCGTTCCTGAACCGCCTTTTCTCGCCGCAGGCGATGGACATAATCTCCGGCAAGCCGGAGTCGCCCGCCGAGCAGCCGATGCCGCAGGCGAAGCAGCCCGCGGCGCAATCCCAAAAACAGCAGTCGCCGAAGCCGCAAACGTTCACGCTTTCCCTGGGCGCGGCGAAACAGCAGCCCGCCGCGGCGCAGCCGCTTTTGCTTTCACGTGGAAAGAAGGAGGTGCCCGACATGGCGATGACGAAGCCCGAGAAAAAGGGATTCATAATCATGGAGCAGAAGAAGCCGTCGTTCTTCGACGCGCTGTTCGGAACGAAGGAACAGGCGACGAAGGAGCAGGTGCTCGTGCTGAAAAAGGCGGTGAAGCCCGAACCGAAGCAGCAGGAACACAGGCACGCGGCGCCGAAGAAGAAGCGCAGATGAAATCATGAAGACGCTCGAATCCTACACGGTCGTGAACGAAAGCGTACCCGCAGAGATAGCCATCATCGAGGAGGACAAGGATTACGTCAACCATTACGAACTGCGCCACACTAAAATCAAGGACGCGACGAGCGTCGCGCTGAATTATCTCAAGGAAAAAATCATCGAGAGCATCCAGATCAAGATTTCGGAAATCCTCGACCCCCGCGAAGCCGAGAACATCAAACAGCGGCTGATAGCGCGCGCCCACGCGCTCGTGCAGCAGGAGCTCAGCGGGTTGAGCAAGGAGGAGGAGAACGTCATCGTGGGAAGGCTCGTGCAGGACATGGTCGGGCTCGGCGAAATAGAATTCCTGCTTTCCGACGAGAATCTCGAGGAAATAGTCATAAACTGTTCGAGGGAGCCCGTCTGGGTGTACCACAAGAAATACGGATGGCTGAAGACGAACATAGTGATACCGACGGAAGAGCAGATTCACAATTACGCGTCGATAATCGGCAGGCGCATCGGCAAGCAGGTGACGAACCTGAACCCGCTGATGGACGCGCACCTGCTTTCCGGGCACCGGGTGAATTCGATACTGTTCCCGATTTCCACCAAGGGGAACAACATCACCATCAGGAAGTTCGCGAAGGACCCGTGGACCATCATACGCCTCATGGAGAACAACACGATAAACTCCGAGCTGGCGGCCATGGTGTGGCTCGGCGTGCAGTATGAGATGAACATTCTCGTCGCGGGAGGAACCGCTTCCGGAAAGACGTCGTTCCTGAATTCGATTCTCGCTTTCACGCCGCCGAACCAGCGCCTCATCAGCATCGAGGATACGCGCGAGTTGCAGCTGCCCGACTTCCTGCACTGGACGCCCATGGTGACGCGCCAGGCGAACCCCGAAGGAAAGGGCGAAGTGACGATGCTCGACTTAATCGTCAACTCCCTGCGTATGCGCCCCGACAGGATAGTCATGGGAGAGGTGCGCAGGCAGCGGGAAGCCGAGGTACTGTTCGAAGCCATGCACACGGGGCACGCCGTATACGCGACGCTGCACGCGGACACCGCGGCGCAGGTGCGCCAGCGCCTCATCAGCCCCCCGATAGAGCTTCCCGAAAGCATGCTCGGCGCGCTCCACATGATAGTGGTGCAATACCGCCAGCGCCGCACGGGAATGCGCCGCACCTACGAGGTCGCGGAAGTAGTGCCTAAGGAAGCGGCGGTTTCCATGAACGTCATATACAAGTGGGATCCGCGCTCGGACAAGATACACCCCGTGGAAAAGCCGCACCGCCTCATCGAGGATTTGTCGCTGCACACCGGCATGACGTCAAAGGAAATCACCGACGACATGGCGGACAAGCGTGCCGTGCTCGAATACGTGCGCGCCAAGGGGCTCAACAACGTCAACGAGGTGGGGAAGATTATAGGCTGGTACTACCGCGACCCGGAGCGCGTTCTCACTACGGTTCGCAAGAAGAAGCCCCTGGACGAGATGCTGGAGTGACGACCAGATGCTAGTAATACCTTTCAGCATCCTTCCGCCGAAAGTCGTCGTGACGTTCTCGAAAACCCTGAAGAACATCGGCGACTTCCTTTCCACTTTCTTCCCGGGCATGCGCGAGACGCTGCTCCAGGCGGAGATAACCCTGCAGCCCCGCGAGTACGCCGCCATCGCGTTCGTAGTCGCGGCGTTCAACATGCTCGGCGCGGCGTTCTTCATGCTCCTGCTCGGGTTCATGTTCGACATCAACCTGGTCGTCGCCGCGGTGCTGTCCGGCCTGCTCGTCGCCGTTGCGTCGTTCGTGACCATCATCTACTATCCGCAAATCATCGTCACGCGGCGCATGCGCGCGCTCGAGAACCAGATGATCCCCGCCACGCGGCAGCTGCTCATCGAACTCAAGTCGGGAGTCTCCCTGTTCCAGGCGATGGCGAGCGTTTCCGTTGATTACGGCGAAGTATCGAAAGAGTTCCGAAAAATCGTCAAAAAGATGAACAGCGGAGTGCCCGAACTCGACGCGCTTTCCGAAGCCACGGTGGCGAATCCCTCGCCGCAGTTCCGCAAAATCCTCTGGCAGATTTCCAACGCGCTGAAAGTGGGCTCGGACGTGGCAAGCGTCATCGAACAGATGCTCGCGGACCTCACGCGCGAACGCATAGACCAGATACGCAAGTACGGGCAGGAGCTTTCGCCGTGGACCATGATTTACATGATGGCGGCGGTCATCCTTCCGAGCCTCGGCGTCACCATGCTCATCGTCATCGCGTCCTTCATGAGCGTCGCGATTCCGTCCATCGTACTGCCCGTCATCGTGGTGTTCCTGGTGGGATTCCAGCTGTTCTTCATGAACTTCGTAGCCAGCAGGAGGCCGATGGTCTAGATGTTCAAGCGCTTCTACCAGCAGATTTCCTCCGTCTTCCCCGCGCGGGTGGCGCACGAAGTCAGCCAGATAATGATTCAGGGAGGGTTCGAGGAGCTGTCGCCCCGCGTTTACATAGGGTTCGCGATGTTCTTCTCGTTCTGCGTCTTCCTCCTGTTCTTCTTCCTCACGCCGTTCCTGACGGATAGCCAGTTCCTGCACCTGTTCGTGCCGTTCTTCGCGTTTTGCGCGTCGGGCGTGGCGTTCTACCTGTTCCTGCTCATGACCGCGGATTCGCGCGCGCGGAAAATCGAGCAGATTCTCCCCGACGCGCTGCAGATCATCTCCGCGAACATACGCGCGGGCATGACCATAGAAAACGCGATATGGAGCGCGGCGCGCCCCGAGTTCGGGCCGCTGCAGGACGAAATCAAGCGCGTTTCCGCCGACACGTTCGGCGGCACGCCGATCCAGGACACCCTCCTGCGCATGTCGCGGCGCGTGCGCTCCGTCATTCTCGAGCGCGCGGTCAAGCTGATAGTGGAGGGCATATCCCTCGGAGGCGAGATGTCCCGCCTGCTCGACGAAGTCGCCGAAGACATCCGCGCGCAGTACACGCTGCACAAGGAAATCGGGACTTCCACGCTCATGTATACGATATTCATAGTATTCGCCGCGGTGTTCGCCGCGCCGCTGCTTTTCAGCGTTTCGTCGTATTATGCGGAAATGAACGAGAACGTGCTCAACAAGCGCATATCCGACACGTCGTCCGGCGGGCTTACCAGCGCCGCCACCCAGCGCGCCGGGGTTTCCGGGCTTCCGGGGATGTCCGCGGCGGGCGCGCAGGCGTCGGGCATCAGCGCGCGCGACGTCTACTGGTTCTCGGTGTCGTGCATAGTCGTCACGACGTTCTTCGCCGCCCTGATTCTCGGCGTAATCCGCTTCGGAAAGGCGACGATGGGGCTGAAGTACGCACCGCTGTTCGTTTTGGGAGCGTTAGCCATGTTTTTCGCCGCGTTCTCGGTACTGAAAGCCGCGCTCGGCGGCATGATGGGCTAGCGCCCCTTTAAACAGCATGTTTTTAAAGGCGCCGAGGATTATCGCTAAAGAGGTAAAACAAAGGTTTTTGCAAAAACCAAAAGAGGTCGATCGGATGAAGAGAGGACAAAGTGCGTTGGAGTATCTGGTGACGTACGGCTGGGCAATCCTTGCCATAGTCATCATCGCAGCGGTATTGTGGTATTTCGGGATATTCAACCCGAACAAGTGGTCGTCCAGCAAACAGTGCGGAGGTTTCGCGAACTTCCAGTGCATTGACTACAACACGACGGCCACTACGACGTCGATAACGCTGGGCAACTCCGCGGGACGCCCGCTTACGATATCGTATCCGACGACGTGCACCGCTACGAGCATCGGCGTAACCGACTCGTTCACGTGTACGTGGCCGGTCGGAGGAACAGCCGGTACGCAGGTTGACGTATACCTGACGTACTCGGTCACGGGCGGAACCGATCACAACGAGACCGGTTTCGTGAAAGCATCTTAAGTTAAGCAAACAGAAGGCGCGCCCTGTTTGCCGCATCCGCGGGATGCGGCGTGCAGAAGCGTGCCTTTCTTTTTCTTTTATTTTAAGTTCCGCTTAGCCGTAGGTTTCCTTCATCCTGGCGTTAATGACCCGCCTGCGGGCGAGTTTCATGGCGATTTCTAGCGCGTGCGCCCTCATCCTATCAGTCAGCGCAGGATTGTTGCCCATTTCGCTGATCCTCTTTATGTCGGCATCCGTAATCGGCCGTTCCGAGCCGAGAATAGCGTCGATTTCCCTGATCGCAATGTCGTCGGTTATCCGCCTAGTCGTTTCCTCCCTTATTCTCTGTTTTTCCAGGGAGGCTAGCGCCCTTTCCGCCGCGCCCTTCATTTCGGGCGTCGACGTTTCCGAGCCGATTATCGCCCTGAGCTTTCTCGGGTCGCCCGTCGCGCTGCCGAGCGTGACGAGGTCCTCCATCTGCAAACCGCGGCCCGACGCTTTCCGCGCCCTGTCGAGTTCAAGCACTCCGCCTTCAACCGGCGGCTTCTTGCCCAGCCTCGCGGCCAGCTTTTCGGCGTATTCCGCAGCCTCGGCGTTTTCAGCAGTTGTCGGCCTGCCGCGATCCTCTCGAACGGCGCCGCTCATGAACGAGCCGCCGGGCGCCCTTCCAAACATCGGCAGCATTCCGAAAATCGTGTCGCGGTTCATCGCCTTCTTGCGCCTGACGTCGTCGAAGCGCATCGCGCGCCTGATTTCATCCGCCGTAGTCATCGGAATTCCCTTTGTTCCGGTTCCGAGCGGCGGCAAGCCCATCGACGCCCTGACGGCATCCGGAAGCGGGACGATGTCTCCCGGTTTGTATCCGTACAATTCGCGCAGTTCCGAAACCATCTGAGCGTATTCGGGGTATACCGCCGACGTCGGCGCCTTCATGCCGAGGAAACGCAGCAAATCCGGATATTTAGGCTTGGGCGCCTGCGCAACCGGCACGAGGCTGGTGCCTGCCACGGTTGGCTGCGCCTTCCGTTGCTGCCGAATGACGCTCGCCCTGTACTCGAGATAGCCGGGCGGGAGTTTCGTTTTCGGCGCTTTTCCCTTTCTGATCAAGCGTGATGCTTCCGTCTGCGTCTGCTGCACCGTCGCCGCGCCTGCGGCAACCTGTTGCGAGTGCGCGAATGCGGCAAAAATCGTCTGGAGGTCCGAAGGCTTTATCCCTTCGAATATCCTTACGCCGCCTTCTATGTTCGCGCCGACGAAGTTGTATCTTCCCTTGGTTGTGACGTTCCCGCCAGCGAACCCTCCGCCACCGCCCATCGCAGTAGGTTTTCCTTCCGCGCCTTCAGCCTGCCCGCCGCCTTCCTCAGGAAACAGCCGAGGCTCGTCCTGCTGAGTCGTCCTGATTCTCGACGCCGGCATCATGCGCGCCCAGAGCGCGCCGACGACGTCGTGCGGGTCTATCTTGAGTATGCGCTCCGTAGTCGGGACGTACCCGCCGCGGAGCTTGAGCGGCCCGAAAGCCGCCTTTTTGTAAATCGCATCAACGAATTCCTTGCTCGTGAAAACGTCCCTGAACCTCTGCGGGCTGCCCGCGATTTCGTTGGCGATGCGCTTCACGTCCGCCTCGCTCATGACTTTTCCGGATGTCCTAAGCATGTGCTCCAGCAGTTCGCGCTTCTCCTCGATTCTTAGGCGCGAAAGCTTTTCGCCGTCCTCCGCAATCCGCTCTTTCAGCGCCTTGCGCCTGAAAATCGAGCGCCACGTGAGCTTTTTGGCGTTCTTTCCGAGAAGGTTGTCGAGCGGCGCGAAAACAGGCGTCTCTATCATCCTGCCCTCGTATCCGGTAAGCGAATGAGAGCGCGCCAGGTATCCGCGTTTTGCCATGTTTAGCACGTTGCCGAATATATCACGTAGTCGAGCATCCTTAAATCGCTTGTCAGCGACGGGGAAACGGCGCCGGTTATCACGAGCGTGTATTTCGTGCCGTTCGCCAGGGCGCAGTCAATAGCCGCCCACCTGCCGTAAAGCGTCCTTCCGAACAGGCTGTCGTCAATCATGGCGTCGTAAACAGTCGCGGTTTTTCCCGCTATCTTCGTAGTTTGCTTGTTCGAGATGGTAATCCCCAAATCCGGGTTCAACGAGAACGAGCTGAGCGGAAGCTCCACCGCGTCCGCCTGTATCACCTCGGCGTTCTCGCCCATGGCGGCTTTCGCGCTGAATCGCGGGTTGCCGACGTATCCGAAGTCCGCCACGAACCCGACGGGATATTTGACCGTGAACCCGTAATACGGGTCCGTGAACGAGACGAAATCAACGGGCTTCTGGGCTTCGTAAGCCGCCACCATCGCCGTCTGCTTCATCTCGTCGCTCTCGGCGGCGTACTTGTCGAGTTGCGAAGCGCCGCCGTACCAGTAATACCATCCGCCGAGCAGGAGCGCTGCTATGAGGAACCACCAGAACGCCTTCATTTGTTCACCACTTCCACCTTGAATCCGCTGAATGCCTTCGCCGCGTCGCCCTCGGGGTTCAGCGGCGGCTCGTTCGGTTCGAACAGCGAACTCAGCAGTTCCTTGCGCTTCGGCTTCAGCTTGTCGTCGTTTATCGTGACGAAGAGAGTATAGCCCTTGACTCCGGCGAGGTTGTTCGCCTCGGCTATCTTGACGCATCCCGCGTCGTCCGCGGCGCACACCTGTGAAATCTCCGCGCTGGGAGCGTCGAGGCATTTCTGGTCGCTCGTGCCCTTCTGGCAGTAGGAGTAAATCGTCGGCAAATCCGCGAACGCGGAGCCGCGAGTCGTCGTGACGACGTAGTGGCTTATCACCTGGTCGTTGAGCTCCGCCCTGTACGGGCGGAATTCCACGTGGAACAGCGCCGCCGCGAGTATCGGTATCGCGCCCATTCCGACTTTCTTCAGGAAGCTTCCCGCCCTGCTTATTACGCCGGGCTTCTTGGCGGTGTCGGCGCCTAATGTAAGCGCTTCATCGAGCGAACCGAGTCCGCGTGCGGATGTAATCCTTCCCGCGGCTATCTTGCCCCTGAGCGACGTGAACTCGCCGAACGTCGGCGCCCTGCCGAAGGCGGTGCCCATCTCGCCAACCATGGTCGAGGAAAGCAGGCCGCGCTCGACGAATTGCTCGTAGTTTCCAGGCTGCTTCAACAGCGAGTTAAGGGAGCCTCTGTATGAGTTGACGAATTCGGCGTCTACGCCGCCGACCTTGCTCAGGCGCGACGTAAAGTCGTCGATTTTTTCCACTTCTGCGAATTTCTTTATCTCCGCTGCCTTGTCCGCCAACGCGGCGCGTTCCTTATCGGTAAGTGAGTTCAGGAAGTTGAACATCTCGTCGTTGCTTTGCAATCCCGTGGTTGCAAGCGCCGAGAATTTGGCGGGGTCGTAGCCGAGGTTTTTGTACAAGTAGGGCTTGAAGTTAGTGGGGTCGATTTTCGTCTCGGCGCTTAATCCCAGCTTATCCAAGTTCGCCGTTTCCTTGCTCAGTATGAACTGTTGCAGCGTGCCCATTCTTGCAGGACCGCCGAAATATGCCGCCGCGGTTGCCGCCATCGCCGCTTCAGTCGACGTCATGCCGTACATCGCTCCCATCTTCCAGTTGTAGAGCCTGCTGGTCGGGGCAATCGGCATCATCACCAAATTGCGGGCAACGCGCCCTCCCGCATAGGCGACGGGCATCGAAACTTCCGTGCCCGTCGTGCCTTCGAGAACGCCCGCTCCGACCGAGCCGAGCGTGATGAACGCGGCGTCGGTGAGTATGCGGTTGGCGAGCACATCCGCGGTGACGGTGCCCATCGGTATGCTGTTGAACGCGACATCGAAGCTCGCCGCCATCACTCCGTAGCCGCAGTCGTTGAGCGCGTTGCATTCCCTGAATTTCGTCTTCTGCAGCGAGGACGATATGCCTTCGATGGTAACCGCGCCGATGCCGCACGTGAGCGCTATCTTGGAGCCCGCCTCTATCAGCGCCTTGCCTGTCGAGAGCGAACTGACGCCCATTGTTGCGCCGGCTTCGGCAGCGTGTATCGCGAGCGACGTGCCTATGATAGTGCCTGAAACCGCGCCGAGCTCCACGCCGCGCAGCCCAGCTTCCTTCAGGCAGAACGGCGCGTCGTTGTAGCGCACGACGGTTCCGTCGCGCACCCATTCCTTCTTGAAGTCCTTTCCGAACAGCGCGCCGCGCAGCGCGTCGGCGGTGAGCGCGTCGTTGGCGTCGTTGTCGTCCGAGTACGGGCTGAACTGCACCAATCCTTTGCTCAGCAAATCGGTTACGAGCTTGCCGGGGTTGGTGATGCTTCCGAGCGCGCTGAAGTCGACGGAGCCGAGCCCTATCCTCTGCTTTCCGACGAACTGTTCGGGTTCTTCCGCCGTAAGCAACGCCGCGTTCGCGACGTTGACGGGGCAGTCCGCGATTTTGCGCACGGAAACCTGCAACGCAATCTTGTTTCTCCACGATGCGACGGTGCTGCCCTTGCTGGCGCATTTCAAGTCGGCTGTCGAGGTTACGACGTATACGCCGCAACCGCGCAGTTCGTTCCCGCTTGTCTGCGTGTCGAGCTTTACGCCGTCGAATCCCGCTCCGGTTGCGACCGTCCCGGCTTTCCCGATTCCGTCGTTCACGATTTTCATGAAGTCGCGCTTGGTTCCGCCGAACTCGGTGAGCGTGTTAGTCATCTGTATAACCGCGGAGCGCTGGAACGCCTGTTTTCCTTCGGGAAGATGCGAGCACAGGCGGTTGAGCGACGCCTCGTCCTTTGTCTTGTCGTCGAGCGACATCAGCGACAGCTGCAGGAAGGAACGGAACGCGGCTTCGGTTTCCGAATAAGTGCAGAAGTAATTGCGGCATATGTCGTACATCGCCCTGTCGTAGCCGTCCACCTGCCCGAGTTCCTTCGGCGCGTCCTTGGCGGCGTCGGCGAGCGACACGGTTGCTTCGCCAGAATGCGAGCTCTTCGCAGGCGCCGCAGGCGTAACGGGCTTCGTTTCCGCAGGAGCGGTTTCGCCCTTAGTTGCGTCGGGATACTCCGCAACCATGTATTTCTCGCTCACGAAAACGCTGCCCAGCGGCGTGTCCGTGTATATGCTCGCGTAGGCGGAAGCGTCCCACACCTTCACGATGATGTTCTTCACGAAAACAACCTGCTTCCCGTTCTTGTCGACTGTTTTTCCGCTCTGGTCTCCCGTGAAGGTTATCACGTAGTCGCCGCTCGCCTTTCCTACGCACTTGTAGACGCGCGCTTCTCCGGCTTCCATCTTCACTCCTGTTTGGAGGGGTTCGAGCGCCTCATCGGGTTTCGAGCGCTTCCACGTGCAATCCATTGTTGTTCCCTGTCCGCGCACAGTGAGCGTAACCGCCTCGTCGCGGTTGTTCAATAACGAGAGATAGCGCCAGTGCCCCGCTTGCTTGAAGGACATCTGCTTGTACGCCTCGTCGTCTATGCTGAGCTCGTCCTTGGAGTAGGACGCGACAACTCCGTCGAAGTCCTTGATTGCCTTGTCCTTGTTCTTGTTGCCGCAGTTGCCCGCCTTCAGCGTCAGCCTTATCGGAATCTTGCGCTCAAGCGCGACTCCTTTTTCTCCAGTGCCCTTCAGCACGAGGTATCCCTCGGATTTGTAGTCCTCCTTTATGCACAGGTCCGCGTCCTTCGCCGCGTCTGGAATCACCATCTCGAGCTGGAAGGTGTGGCACGGGAATCCGGGTTTCGGCGCGATGCTTAGCAGCTGCTTGCCCGCCTCCTCCTGCTGCAGGAAGTGCATGTGGTCGACGTCGTTCGGAAGCGCCTCCCTAAGCAAATCTCCGTTTCCCTTCGTGCCCTCCAGCGTAGGCTGCAGGAAGCTGATGGTGGTGACGCCCTTGTTCTCGACGCATATCTGCGCGAGCGCGGCGACGTCGCGCGCCTGCATCTCGGACGAAATGGCGTAGT
The DNA here is from genome assembly GCA_902384935.1 of Candidatus Norongarragalina meridionalis. Lineage (GTDB taxonomy): Archaea > Micrarchaeota > Micrarchaeia > Norongarragalinales > Norongarragalinaceae > Norongarragalina > Norongarragalina meridionalis. Next base: position 3,069 of record CABMDO010000020.1, on the reverse strand, counting down.
CCTCGGCTTTGCCGTTTACTTTTACAGTAGCCTTGTCGTCGTAAATTTCGATGTCTATCGGCTGTTTTCCGTTGGCGGAAACCTCGGCCCAATCGTACGCGAGCGGCTGGTGCTCCGTGCTCGTGTCCGACGCATCGAGCACGTTGCGTTCGACTTTAACGGACAGCTTGCCCGTGCTCGCCTTGTCGCAGTACGGCACGTAGGAAATCTTGGACCACGGCGGAAGCACGACTTTGTCCGTGCGTTTCGGGTCCTTCAGCAGCGGCGTGCCGGGCAGGGACGTTTCGAAGGAAAGTTTATCGGTCTTGGATATGTCGAGCTGGCGCGTGCCCACGCTGATTGAAACCTTCTTCACTCCGCCGAGCGACACGTCCGTATCTCCTTTCCACGTCGCGGTTGCGGGAAGGGTTATGTCCGCCTGTCCGGGCACGGAGAGCGTCGCCTTTTTCAGTTCATCGTCGCCCTTCGAGCATATTTTAAAAGTAATAAGCGCCTTCGCGGGAACGTTCACGGTTTTCGCGGATTCATCTTCAGGAGCTCCCTTGGAAATCTTCCCTCCCGCGACTATTACCTTGAACGCAGCGGGCGAGGTGTAGAGTTCCTGTCCGTCCTTAGTCACTACGGTTATCTTCGCCGCGTCGTTGCACTCGGCGGGCGTAAGAACGAGGTTGGCACCGTCGGTAGACGCATGCGTTCCGGTTGGGAAGTCCATGAGCGTCGCCTGTTCGCTTTTGAAAGTCTCGGGGCAGGCGGAAACATCCGTCGGGTTTTCAAGCTCGGCAGCCGCTCCTCCGTAAAGCACGGTAATCGGCGACATCGCGGGTATTCCAAGCGCCTTCCTGCTCGAACCCGTTTGCGTAGTGGGCGTGGGCTCGACGATGAACTGCATCGCCGCGTTCCTGCCCACCATTATTGTGTATTTTCTGTTCACGGAATCGCGCGTCAGCGTCGCCTCGTCCGCGCCGTATGAAAACACCGCGGGCATCGGAAGCAGAAGAACAAAAGCTCCCTCCTTGTCGGCGAAATCGAGAGTAGTTGCCGCATCCAGAACCGTTGTCGGAGCCTGGCTGAAAGCGACGAATCCTCCGGGCACTAGGAACTGTGCATCAGCTGGAATCGTAACCTGCAGCAATCCCGAAGCGTCGGTTTTCGAAGTCGCCTCCTGCGTGAACGCGAGCACGTTTCCGTCGGGCAGCTTAACGACTTTCGGGTTGTAGCCGAACGAGGAGAGTTGCTGGTTCGTGCCGTAGAAAGCGTTCGAGCCCTGAGGCACCGCAATCGGCGAAACGCTGTCCGGCTGTTTAACCTCGATGGTTCCGGGCGGCATGATTAGCGTTGTTTCAATCGGAAGCGAAACCTCGACGCTGTTCGGCGCAAGCATTTCAAGCAAAGACGTGAACGGAAGTGTTTGGAAAATAATCGGCATTCCCGGCGCCACCATTGCAACGCGTTCGCCGGACGGATTCAGCGAAATCGGCGTGCCTGCGGGAAGCACGAGCTGCGCGCCGCCGAGTATCAGGAGCACGGTGCTGTCGGGCTGCGACTGCGGCGTCGTGTCCGCGGGAATCGCAATCTGCGCCTGCACTGGCAAAACAAGGCGCCACGCGCCGTTGCCGAGCGACGAAACCCACTGCGGCGGAACGACCATCGGTATGTTCATCGGAACCTGCGCTTCCGCGGCGGTTAAAGACGCGCCTGCGGCGAAAAGCATGAGGGAATCGTCGGCAGGCAGCTTCACCGTTGTCGAGCCGTCGGCGTTCTGTTTCTGTTTCGCGCCCGAAGGCAGCGTAAGGCGCACGTCCGCGGGCAATCCGAGCGAGAAACCGCCGTCGGGTGCGCACGTCGCCGTGCTCGTTATCTTGGATGAAAGCCCGACTGTTTTCTTGGAAGTGATTCCCTGGAACGAGGCGTATAGGGAGAGGACTCCTTCGTTCGTGCCGTCCTCTATGAAGCAGGAGCGCGAAACGTCCTGCGCAATCGAAGATATGACCGCGAAGTCCGCGCTCTCGCCGGAAGCTATAATCGCGGACAGGGGCATCGCGAACGCGCCCTTCATCGTGTTCTCCTGATTGATGAGCAGCGGATACGGCCCGTTGTTCGAGACGGTGAGCGTCTGCACCTGTGAATTGCCGGTTTCGGTGTTCAAGTCAAAAGAAAGTTCCGTGGCGCTCGCGTCCCAAACATCGTCGAGAGACTGCTGCTTGAACGACGTCTTGACGGAGAGCGGCACGTCTATGTTCTGCGAAACGCGTCCGATGCGCGCGGTTACGCGCAGCACGCCCTCGACGTTCTCGTTGAGCGTCTGGGGCTTGTTCGAGACGCGGAGCACGAGGTTGTTAAGCCCTGCGACGAGTTCGGCGTCGCGCGTCTCTTCGCCACCGATCGTAAACGTGGCGGGCGAAGGATACATGTCGGTGAATTGCGGCGGGCTTCCGCGCGCAAGCGCTGTAACGCGCACAGTCACCGCGTTGGAAACCTTGTTCGCAACAGTGAATGAAATAGCCGCAATGCTTTCGGAATCGACGCTTGCCTGCAGTTTCGCGGGAGTCACTTCGAGAATCTTCGCAGGCGGAAGAACTGCGAACGTCCCCTTCGCCTTCTTGAACCCTTCGGCTTCCACGAGGTAATCGATGGTTCCGATTCCCTGCGGCTGGACGCCGTCCACGACGTATTCGCCGGGAACTTCCGTCTCGGTCGCCTCGAGCGCGTTGCCTGCGATCAAATCCGCGTTCTCGTTTCCCACTGTTATGTGCGCCGCCGATACGCCGGCGCCGAACTGGTCCTTGACTGTGAATTTCATCTGCGTTGACGCGAGAGCGACTATTGATTTCGGAACGAACGTAACCGTCAACGAGGGCGCGGTTTCGCTCACCACGCGCAGGAACAGCTGCTTTGCGAACGAAGGCTCCGTCGCCTTCTGGCCAAGCACGTCCAAATCCAGTTCCGCGTCGGCGGCGAGCCTCCTCGCTTCCATCACGAACGAGCCGCTTGCGGTTCCGTCCGCGCCGCACTTGACGTTGATGGAGTTTTCCCACGTCCCGTCGGTCTGAGCGGCGGGAGAGTAACCCG
>CABMDO010000019.1 GCA_902384935.1 Candidatus Norongarragalina meridionalis | reverse complement strand
GTTCAACCAGCGCTGCAACAGGCGGCATCGTCGTGGCGCTAGGCTGCTCGGAAGGCAGTGCAGTCGCAGTCGGCTGCTCGCTCGTCGGTACTGGGCTTCCCTCGCCGGTGCACGTCCAGCACGTCAAGCCGCTGTATTCGGGCATGCACGCTCCTGTAGTGGATTGCCACGTTCCGCCGCAAAGCGGGAATTCCGGTTCTCCGTATGAGCACACGTTCTGCGGTTCGCACAGCACCAGCAGGCTCGCCCTGCTCGCTCCCGCCCCGCTTACCCCGGTCGGCGCGTAGGAGAACGTGTTGTTCTCAAGCACGCAAGCTCCGTTGCACGTAACGCCCTTTCCGGGCTTGAATGCGATGGTGTTCATCTTCACGATATTGCCGCCGCCGACTGCGAGGTTACCCGCGGCTATTGTCATGCCGGCTGAGTCGGGAATCGTCAGTCCTTCGACCGTGTTTCCAGAGCCCTCGATTGAAATCGTGACGCCCACCCCGAAGTGCACTCCCTTGACGGAGTTGCCGTTCCCAAGCCGAAGGACGGCGTTGTCCTCGGTGAACGTGGTCCCGTCGAAGACGTTGTTGTCGAACGTGGTGCCCGTGACGCTGCCGGAGTTGAGAATTACCTGCGCGTTCGTGAACTTCACGCCGTCGAAGGTGTTAGAATTTGCATTGCCGTTCAGGTTGAGTTCGCCCTTTATTGAACCGTCCGTGAATGAATTGAACGTTCCGTAAACATTGACCTTACCGTTCACTTCGTTGTTTTGGAAGGCATTATCCGATGTATCGGTACCGTAGCCTAAGGTTATCGCATCGCTGTCTATTTTTCCATAATTGAATAAGTTTCCTTCGATGTTACTGGAATTAGTCTTATCCAAGAGCAAGGCCAGTGGCTTATCGAACGTATTATTCGAAATAATCGCATTTAACGAACCATCAAGTTCTGCCGAGTACTGGCCGATTTCCCCAGAGGTGAAACTATTAAACAAAATCGCGGGAGAATTGGAATACCTGATGACTAGCGCTTTGATGTCACACCCACTAAAGCTATTTTTGGAAACAGATGCACTCTTTGTATTAGTTAAAAACAAACAATAATAATTCTCTCCGAAAATGTTGTTTTCGATTACTACATTGTCAGCCTGAATGTAAGGTCCTCGATTTTTTTCCGTAGGTCCTTCCGTGCCGCATCTGCTTATTGCGCTGTCGCGCATCTCGAACGTCGCACCCGCGTCAACCCAGAACGTGTAGTTGTAGGCGTTGGCTGACGTGATGTTGGAGGAACCGTAAATCTTCATCGCGCCGCCGCTCTTCACCCAGATGTTTGCGCCGCCGTCGGTCGTGCCGTCCATCAGGAGCGTCGTTCCGTTGAGGATGAGGGTTCCACCGTTGACGGTTACGGAGGGCGTCTGGATTGTCCTGCCGTTGAGGTCCAGCGTTTGTCCGGCATTCACGGTGACGCCTTTCGGCAGCTGTTCCGCAACTACTGCGGCACTGACGAACGCCGCGCTGGCGACCAAATAAAGCAACAATCTAGCGATATTCCTCATCATGGCGTTTCCCTCCTACGGCTCTTGGAGGGACTACTGACCTGCGATATAAAAAGATAGCGAAAATGAAAGGAACTCAGCGCCTAGTCCTTTTTGTCTTTAGCAGCGAAGCCGTCCGCCCAGTCAGCAAATCGATTGCACCGTCAAGAGCGCTGACGAACGGGATGCCGACCGAGGTATAATCCCGCGCACTAATAGCTGCATTGCGTCCTCCGCCTACTCCGCTCCAAGAAAGCGTTATTCGCACCTGCGGCGGGCTTGTGCCCTGTTGTGCGCTATTCATTATGGGCGGACAACCCTCCAAAACCCACGAAGAGCTTGGTCCCGTGCCCTGTCCAGAATTCAGCGTCACCTGCGCCACGTAATGCCACGAGTAAAGCGGCCCCTGCGGAACCGAGTTCACGGTTCCGCCCTTTCCGATTCTGCTCCCGAGCGTCTGCACTCCCGAACCGCCCTTTATTCCGTTTACATCCGTGAACTGCTCGTAGCAGGTAAGCACCGCGGGGTAAGGTGAAGAGTAAGTGAAAGACGTGAGCTCGACCTTGAACATCCTGCCGCCGCCATACTGATAGCTGGGCGGGCTGACGGAGTAAATCCCGCCGTGGTTGCTTCCCGAAACACAAAGCCAGTAATAGTGCGTTCCCCAATCACCAGGGTCCGTATGCATTTCCCAACATTCCTGAGCTATTACGAATGAACTGATAAGAATAAACGACGACAGAAAAAACGTAACCAGTTTCATTCAATCACCCACTATTTCCGTGCGCGTCCTCCGCCTACTCCGCTCCAAGAAAGCGTTATTCGCACCTGCGGCGGGCTTGTGCCCTGTTGTGCGCTATTCATTATGGGCGGACAACCTGCCAAAACCCATGTGGAACTGGACCCCGTTCCCTGCCCCGAATTCAAGATTACCTGCAGCCCCGTGTACATCCACCAGTAATTTCCCGGAACGCCCATGCGTTTGTAGCATTTCAGCGTCGCGGGATAAGGCGAACCGTAGCTGAAGCCCTGAAGATAGGCGCGATAGGTTCCGGAGCCGTACAGGTATCCCGTCGGCGCGGTAGTTTCAATTTGTCCGTGCAGCATCATCGAAAACGGACCCGATGCACCGGTCTGCCCGTTGTAAAAGTACCCGACAACCTGAGACGAATTGCAGACCCAGTAATATTGTGTTCCCCATCCGCCAGGGTCCTGATGAATTTCCCAACAATTCGTCGCGGCAACCCCTACTGTTATGAGAGCAAACGTGAAAAGCACAGCCGCGAATTTCATCAAATCACCTTAATACTACTCGCAACGGCGGTATTTAAGTGTTATTATTTGTTACTATAAAAAGTTACAACAAGCAGTTACATTCGCGCCCCAAGAGCCGCATTGTGAGCCTCCGGAGGTGTTACCCTTTTCGAGAACGCGGCTCCCGGGGTTTCGCGTCATCCCAGCTTCGCGCAGCTTATCACCGTCGCGCCGTTGTATTGCTCCGTCGTTACGCGGTACCAGCCAGGCGCCAAAGGCGTCGCGCACTGCATCAACGGTTCCGCGAAAAGCCTCCTGCCGAAAACCCGCCTTCCGCTTACGCCGAATTCGCGCATCTTCTCTTCCTCGAGCGTGCAGTATATCGCTTTTTCCGTTGAATCGTAGAAGAAGCAGTTCGTTTCCGCTCCCGCGAAGACGTCACGATGGAGGACGCTGCCGTTTCCGGACAGCGTCACGTAGTTGGCGGCGAAGGAAACGTCGTCCACCAGCGTCTTTGAAAGAAGGGCGGCGTCCAGCGTCCTGGTCCTTGCCGTCTCCCCTGTCGCTACTGTGTACAGTAGGAGCATGAACGCGATGATAACCGCGGTTACGAGGAAGAACTCGACGCCGAGCTGCGCTTTACGCATAATCCTCAAACAATTCCGGACTTAAATAATGCTGCTGTTGCGAGCGTTCCCGCGCAGAGGAAGGGGACGAAACCGGTTGAGCCGCGAAGCGCCTTTCCGTGCAGAAGGCGCCAGGCGGCGAGGAGCAATGCCGCGGCGACGAACGAGAACGGCAGCATCATCGCTTCCGTTCCTCCCGAAATAAGCGGCATTCCCGCGGAAAGCGCGATGAAGCATTTCGCGTCGCCTCCTGCCCAGATGTGGAAAAGAAAAAGTCCGTAAGCGAATGCGAACGAAGTAATGACGAACGTGGCGTAGCCGACAGTGTCTTCCGCCATTATCATCCCCGCCGCCCCCGTCGGAAAAAAATAAAGCACGTTCAGCTTGTTCGGGACGCGCTTTTCCGTCAAATCGTGCCACGATGCGATAGCCGAGTATGCGACGGCGTTTGCCTCGAACAGCACGGAAAACAAAGGGCGTGCTTTTTAATATGCGATTCGTAATGATTCCGATGAACCCGCTCGGCGTTTCCTTCTGCGGCAGCCGCCTGCGCAATCCAACTGTTCTCGCTTCCGGAATCCTCGGCATCACCTTCAACCAACTTAAACGCGCCGAGGACGGCGGCGCTGGCGCGGTAACCACGAAGTCCATCGGTCCCGAGGAACGCGTCGGAAACAGGAACCCGACGTGCGTCGCTCTCCAGCATGGAATGCTCAACGCAATGGGTTTGCCATCGCCTGGATACGAGGCGATGGACGACGAATGGCGGCAGCTGAAGAAAATGAAGGTGCCGGTTTTCGCCAGCATTTACGGCGCAAGCGTCGAGGATTTCCGCCGCGTTGCCGCTTACGTCGCGGAAAAGAAGCCCGCGCTTATCGAGCTCAACGTCTCATGTCCGAACACAGCGGAGCACGGGCAGGTTTTCGGTTTCGAGCCGTCGGTTGCGGCGTCCGTAGTCGAAACGGTGAAGGAGGTTTCGGGCCGCGTGCCCGTATCGGTCAAACTCACCCCGAACACGTACAAAATCGTCGCGGTTGCGAGGGCGTGCGAGGAAGCGGGCGCCGACGCGATATGCGCGATAAACACCGTGGCGGGAATGGCGATAAACATCGAGGCGCGCAAACCCGTGCTGTCCTTCAAGAAAGGCGGATATTCGGGGCCCGCGATAAAGCCGATTGCGATAAGGTGCGTTTACGACATTTACGAAGCGGTCAAGATTCCGATACTGGGCGTCGGCGGTGTTACGACCGGGCGAGACGCCATAGAAATGATGCAGGCGGGTGCAACCGCGGTCGGAATCGGTTCCGGCGTCTATTACCGCGGGCCGAACGTGTTCGGTTTGGTGGCGGAGGAGATGCGCTGCTGGATGCACGCGAACGGGGTCGCTTCAGCCAAGTCATTGATAGGTGCGGCTCATGATTGACTTTCCGCGCATGGTGAAGGTGGCGGGCACCAAGAAAGACGGAGGAATAGCCGTTCTCTCGCTCGCGGAACGCTTCCCTGCGCAACCGGGACAGTTCGCGATGCTCTGGCTTCCGGGAAAGGGAGAAAAACCGTACTCGTTTTTGTCGGAGAATGAATTCGGAATAGCGCCGGTAGGCGAGTTCAGCAACGCGCTCGCTTCGCTGAAAAAAGGCGATTCCGTCGGCGTGCGCGGTCCTTACGGGAAAGGGTTCGTTATCAAGGGCAGGCGGATTCTCCTGATAGGCGGCGGATGCGGAATCGTTCCGCTCGCTTTTCTGGCGAAGGAAGCCAAGGAAAAAGGAATCTCCGTAACCTCCATAGCGGGAGCAAAAACCGCGAAATCGCTTTCCCTTCGTTCTCCCCTCGCTTCATGCGGCTCCGTATCCTGCTGCACCGACGACGGCTCTGCGGGAAGAAAGGGTTTCGTGACGAACGCGCTTCAGGACGCGCTTCTTCTGAAGAAGTACGATTGCGTATACGCATGCGGACCCGAAAAGATGCTGCGGCTGGTTGCGGAAATATGCGCGAAGAAGAACGTTCCGTGCCAGATTTCCATGGAACGTATGATGAAGTGCGGGCTCGGAATCTGCGGGCAGTGCGATTTGGACGGCTTGTTAGTCTGCAGGGACGGACCTGTTTTTGAAGGAAGGGAACTGCTGAAGAAGCCGTCGTTCGGGCGTTCAAGACTGGCGCCTTCGGGAAAAGTCACAGCAATTTGAGCTTGCCCGTTATTTCGTCTATGTCCTTCTCGTCAGCCGGGCCGATGGCGCACGCGGTTATCGTGCCCGCTTCTATCTGCGTGTGCCCCGCGTCGCGTATCAGCGACGAAGGAAGCCTCGCGCGCTTGGCTTTTTCAAAAATAGTCACCAGCTCTTTTTCGGAGGAAACTTTCAACGCAACTTTTTCCATGCCGGACGCTTCCCACGCGCGGCGCGCCGAATCCGGCGTTTTCATGAACGCGTCGATGGACGCGTGGCTTCCCTGAGCCACGAGCTTGCCCTTGCCCATCTTCAAGTCCGTGCGGAGGACGATTACCTGCTTCAAAGTCATGAACGCATTTCGCAGCCGTGCTTTTTAACCCGCGCGTTTTTATTCCGGACTCCCGTTGTTCCGTCATGAAAAAGCAGGAATGGGACGCCGACAAGGCGTTCGCAAAGGAATTCAAACACTTCTTTCCCTCGGCGGAGTTCGAATTCCCGCGCCCCGTGCTCGAATCGTTCGAAACCGCTTCCGAGGTGGTGGTAACCGCCGAGCTTCCGGGCGTGCGAAAGGAGGATTTGCGGCTCAACGTTTCGGAACGCGGGATGGAGCTCGGCGTTGTCAGGCGCGAACACTCGGAAAAGCACCGCGGGGAAACGCACGAATCTTCGTCGCGCTTCAGCGGCTTCACGCGCTATGTTTCGTTTCCCTGCGCCGTCGACGCGTCCGCCGCAAAGGCGAGCTTCAGGAACGGCATCCTTGAGGTGCGCGTTCCTAAAAAGGAGAGGCATGCGGGACGCGCCGTGCGCATAGGGTAAGTTTTAAACTACGCGCCCACAATATCTTTCCATGCAGCACACGCCGATAAACGAGATTCTCACGGGGCGCGTCGAGGAGGGCGAATCCGTCACTATTAGGGGCTGGATATACCGCACGCGCTCTTCGGGCGGAGTCGCCTTCGTGGTGGTGCGCGACGGTTCAGGCGTAATCCAGTGCGCCGTCAAGAAGGGCGCATCGAAAGGGTTCGAGGATTCGGTGAAGGCGCTTATCGAGTCGTCCGTAACAGTTACCGGCACAGTCAAAAAAGACAGCCGCGCCCCTGGCGGGTACGAACTGCAGGTTTCCTCCTTCGGCGTCACGCATTTCGGCGGGGTATTCCCGATATCCAAGGACCAGAGCACCGAGTTCCTGCTCGATGTCCGCCATCTCTGGCTTCGCTCGCAGCATTTGACGAACATGCTGAAGGCGCGGCATTTCATCGTGAAGTACCTCCGCGACTATTTCGACCAGGAGGGATTCTGGGAAATCGCGCCGCCCATCATAACGAAAAGCGGCTGCGAAGGCGGAAGCACGCTGTTCTCTCTCGATTATTTCGGAGAGAAGGCGTATCTCTCGCAAAGCGGGCAGCTGTACAACGAGGCGTTCATCACCGCGCTCGAAAAGGTGTTCATACTCGCGCCGTCGTTCCGCGCGGAGAAAAGCCGCACGGTGAAGCATTTGACCGAGTATTGGCATCTCGAGGAGGAAGCCGCGTATTTCGACAACGACGACAACATGCGGCTTCAGGAGGAGATGATTTCTTACGTCGCGCAGAATTTCGCCAAGAACAACGCCGATTTGCTCGTTCATTTCAAGCGCAAGCCCGAGGAGCTGCTCGTGGTGGAGCCTCCGTTCGAGCGCATGACGTACGAGGACGCGATAAAGAAGTGCGGCTTGAAATACGGGGACGACTTCGGCGCGCCGGACGAAGCTACGCTTACCGAAGGACTGGACAAGCCTGTTTTCGTCAAGAACTTCCCGAAGGAAATAAAGCCGTTCTACATGGCGATTGCGCCGGACGGGAAGCACGCGCTCAATTCGGATTTGCTCGCTCCCGGCGGGCACGGCGAAATCATCGGCGGCTCGCAGCGCGAATGGGAATACGACAAACTCGTCGCTAGGATGAAGAAGGAAGGGCTCGACATGAAGGATTACGAGTGGTATCTCGATTTGCGCCGCTACGGCAGCGTGCCGCACAGCGGTTTCGGACTCGGAATCGAGCGGCTAGTGAAGTGGATGCTCAACCTGGAGCACATCCGCGACGCGATCGCATTCCCGCGCGTGATAAACAGGGCGTATCCGTGAGGTGAGTGTATGCGCAATATAATGCATTTCCGCGACGCGGTATCGGAAGCCGAAGAGAAGAATAAAGCCCTCGGCGGCAAGCCCATGCCGCATGAAGACGCGCTCGCGCTTAAGAATAAAATACGACTGACATCGGTTCTCGCGTTAAAGGTGTACCTCGACCTTTTGGCGTTGAAGAAACCTTCCGTGGAGCAGGCTAACCATATGGAAATATACGAGGACACCATGGAAAAAGCCAAGAAGGTACTGCCTGCGATAAAGGTCGCCAAGACGGCGCACTGACGACTACTCCTGCCTGTTCTTCCATGCCTCGAGCCTGCGCGCCGCGTCCAACTCCAGCACTCGGAAAGCGTAAGATTGCAGCACGCTCGCCAAGGCGAGCGCGTCCTTTGCGCCGAGATAAACGCGTTCTTCCTTCAAGCGCAACGCGATGTTCGAAGGCATCGCCTTTCCTTCGCGCTCCTTCCCTTCCCAGACGCTCAAATCGATGCGCGCTTCCTTGTAGGGCAGGCGGATTTGCATAGCGTCCAGCGGTCTTTCACCCATTTTCACGCACCCAAAAGTCCGACCGGAAGGCAGACGGCCGCCGGGCAAAAAGCCTCCGTCGCGGCCGCCGCCTTGGTCAAATTCGTTCAGCGTATTCCGCACCGAGCGCCCGCTTTTAAAGAAAAGCCGACGCGTGGCTGCCAGTGAAAAGTGGGGGGACTGAGATTCGAACTCAGGTCGCCAGCTCCCAAAGCTGGCAGGATGCCAGGCTACCCCATCCCCCCGCTAATGGTTTTGGCTCGCCCGCATAAAAAGAGTTCAGTCGTCCCCGCGGAGGAACTTCATCAGCCGCGTGAAGCGCCCCTGCGTCATCTGCGGCGACGAGGGCTGTCCGCCGTACTGCTGCTGTTGGCTGGGCTGGTATTGCGGCGCCTGCGGCTGCTGCAGTTGCGGAGGCTTCGGCTGCTCGGGCTGCTGGAGCTTGCGGATGTCCACCGGCTCGCCGGAAAGCGCCTTCTCCTCTGCCTTCATCTTCTTCAGGTAGTAGAATCCGCCGGCGAGCGTCAGCAGAAGTATGATTCCCCCGCCGATAGTCACGAAGTCTATCTCGTTCTCCTTGGGCAGAGTTGATGCCGCCCGCGTCGCAAGCGCGGTCCCGTTCGCCGCTATCGCGACGAAAAGCGTCGCGTTCGCCTTGCCCTGCTTCATGAACGCCTCGTTGGAGCGCAGGGAAATTTTCAGCGCCTGCAGTTCCGTCTGCATGTCCACGACGCGCTCCTCGGTGCTTCCGAGCCTGCGCGTCAGGTCGTCTATGCGCGCGCTCGCGTTGGAAACCGCGGCTACGCTCTGCGAGTAGGGCACGTACATGTCGTCGTACGCCTTGAGGGCGGTTTCCAAGTCGGTCTGGGCTTTCGTGAAATTGTCAGTTATCGCCTTCGATGACGCGTTCGAACCCGACGTCAGCGAGTTTATCAGCTGTGCGTGCAGGTCCTGCAGTTCCGCCAGCTTGGAAGTGAGGTACGTCACCTCTATCTTGTTTACCGTGCGGTACTTCATCACCGTCGCGTTCACCGCGTAGGCGGTCTTGTTCATGGTTTCCGTCTGCGCCGCGATGGTGTGCCTGATTGCGGCGCGCGCCTTCCTGCTCGCGGTGGATGCGTTTATCTGGAAGAAAAGCCGCGAGGCGTTCGGCACCGACGTCTCCGCAACGGCGTCGAGCAGGTCGTTGAGCGCTACCGTAAGGTTGGCGTTCTCACCGCACGAGCGCGGCTCGCCCCTTACGTAGAACGCGTAATAGAACGTGGCGACTATCAGGTCGTGCGGCTCGGTCAGCAGCGAATAGTTCGTCTGGATCACGGTCGCGTCGTAGCGTATGTCGCCCATCTCCTTGGTTATGCGGTCGAAATCCCTTGCTGGAATCGCGGCGTCCAGGTCCACGATACTGGCCTGCATGTCCTTGTCGGAATTGTAAATCGAGGGATACGTGTCGTTCAGCTTGATCATCGCGTCGTATTCGTTGTGGTACTGCCCGCGTGCTGCGCGTATGAGCAGGTAGGGCATGGAGTAGATAGTCTTTGGTATGAATTCCTTCACGCCCTCCGCGCACCCGCCTGCGGTGGCGTTGATGACGATGAAGTCGGTGGCTATGCGGTCGCGCTTGCCGCTGAAGTTGTAGGCGTCGAAGCGCGCGACGAGATAGCGCCTGATAAGCTCGGTAATGCGTCCCTCCTCGGTTATCGGAACCGCCTGCCCCGCCTTCTGCTCGAGGAAAACCGTTTCCGCTCCGTTCGTGAGCACCATGTAGACGTTCTCGTCGGGGCTCGGGAGCTGCACTATGGAAGCGGTTTCTCCGTTTTCGGCGTAGAACTGCGCCTCGTCGCTCGCGTTCAGCGCCCATGCCGCCGCGGAAACGCAGAGCAGAATCAGTAACGTTGTCGCATTTCGCATAAGCTTATTAATAATCGGCGTTTATAAATATGATTTACCCCCGCTGTAGCTCAACCTGGCAGAGCGTCTGACTGTAGTTTGTTGCGCGTAGAGCGGATATCAGAATGTTGCCAGTTCAAATCTGGCCGGCGGGACTCGGAGTTGGTGGATTTCAACAAACGCTTTCTTATCACCGCAGCGCTTCCCTATGCGAACGGCGAGTTGCACATCGGCGGCTTGAGGAGCACGTACCTGCCTGCCGACGTGTTCTCGCGCTACTGCAAGCTTCGCGGCTATGAAACCCTCTTTGTATGCGCCACCGACGAGCACGGCGCGCCGATCGAGATAAACGCGGCGCGCGCGGGCGTTCCCGCGGAGGAATTCGTCAAGAAATTCCGGCCCAAGCACCGCAAGGACTTCACCGATGCGGGCGTTGTATTCGATTCCTTCCATTACACGCATTCCGAGGAGGACAAGCAGCTTTCCCAGGAGTTTTTCGAGGCGCTGAAGGCTGGCGGCCACATCTTCAAGAAGAAGGTGATGCAGACGTACTGCCCGAACTGTGCGAGGGTGCTTCCCGACAGGTACGTGAAGGGCGTGTGCCCGAACTGCGGGACGCACGACCAGTACGGCGACTACTGCGAGAAATGCGGCAAGACGTACACCACGGACGACCTCGTTACGCCGTACTGCGCCATATGCAAAGCAGTGCCGCAAAAACAGGAAGTCGAGCATTACTTCTTCAAGCTCAGCGCGTTCAAGCCCTTTTTCGAGCAGTGGTTTTCCGAAAACAAGGAGCTGCAGCCCGACGTCGTGCACTACCTGCGCAACTGGCTGACGGACCTGCAGGACTGGGACATAACTCGGGACGGCCCGTACTTCGGAATCCCGATTCCCGGCGCCAAGGACCAGTACTTTTACGTGTGGTTCGACGCGCCCATCGGCTACATCGCCTCGGCGAAGGCGTGGTGCGATTCCCAGGGCGAAGACGTGAAGAAATGGTGGAACGAGGACACGGAAATCGTGCATTTTATCGGAAAGGACATCATATACCACCACTATCTTTTCTGGCCCGCGATGCTGAAGGGCGCGAAGTGGGCTTTGCCTAAGCGCATCCCCGCGCGCGGCTATCTTAACGTCGAAGGCGAGAAAATGAGCAAGAGCCGCGGCACGTTCATACTTCTCTCGGACTTCACGCGCAAGTTCAGGCCGGACTACCTGCGCTATTATCTGACCGCGGTAACGCCGAACAACACGAGCGACGGCAACTTTTCGTGGCACGAGTTCGGGCAGCGCGTCAACAACGAGCTCATCGATTCCTACGGCAACCTCGTCAACCGCGTGCTAACGTTCATTTACAACAAGCAGGACGCGGTGATACCGATAACCAACGACTTCAACGCCGATGACAAGGCGTTCGAGGAGGAAACCTACCTGATGCTCGAGGAAGTCGCCAAAAGCTACGAGAATATGGAGTTCAAGGAGGCGCTGGAGAAGGCGCTCGCGTTCAGCGGACGCGCGAACAAGTACTTCAACGACGGCGCGCCGTGGAAGAAGAAGGAGCACGCGCCTACGGTGTTGCTGATGTCCGCGCGCGCGGTTTACGCGCTTTCCGTCGCCCTCAGCCCCATCATCCCGTTCTCTACGGCGAAAGTATTCGAGTGTTTCGGCACCCCCGCGAAATGGGGCGGCTCGATTGCCGCGGGCTCGAAGATAAACAAGCCCGAAATACTGTTCGCGAAAATCGAGGACGGGCAGCTGAAGTTATAAGCCGCAGGGGATGCGAAAATCAAAGGCGGCGGGATATTTCGGCAGCGATGTCTTCGCGGGTTCGCAGTCGCCCATTACTTCCTACGCACTTGATGACTATCCACTTCTTTTCCTTCGCCAGCCTGCGGTATTCCTCGCGCACGCGCCTCTGATAGCTGCGGTTCTTCTCGTGGATGTCTTTTTTGCGTCCGCGCTTCTCGAGCAGTTTTTCCGCGAATTCCTGCGGCACATCGAGAAGGATGACCGCATCGGCTTTCGGCATGCGTTCGTCAACGGCTTCCATCCATCTTTTCAATGTGGTGCGCTGCGTTTTAGGCGCCCTGGACAGCTGGAACGCGAGGTTGGAATACGTGTAGCGGTCACAAACGATGTTTTTTCCGCGTTTGAGAAGCGATTCCATCGTTTCCTTGAATTGGTACCTGTCCAGCGAGTACAGCAGGACGGCTTCCTCTATCGACGCGCCGTATTTCAGGTACTGTTTCACGAGCTTGCCGTATTTCGTTTCGTAGGCGGGGAAGCGCATGTACTTCGCGCGCGTTTTCTTCGCGAGCATAAGCGCCTGCGTCCTCTTTCCGGACGCGTCGCCGCCTTCGAATACGACGAAGCTCACGCAGGCACCCCTACGCCGAGTTTCAGGAGAACGGCAACCGCGGGAATGAGCAGGTTGTCATCGACGGGAAAGTCTATCGCCTCGACAACCGCGAGAATCACCGAAAAGAAAAGCGCGGTGTTGAACGGGACGAACAGCGAGGCGGACGCGACCGACGCGACGATGAACGCGGCAAGCCCCTCGGCGCTCTTGCTTTTGTTCCACGCGAGAGGATGCATTCCGCGCACGCCGATTATCGTGGCGAACCCGTCGCCGAAAGCGAGCGCGCATATCATCGCGAGCGCGAACTGCAGGTTCTGCGAAAACGTGACCAGGAACAGCGCGCCGACGACGTACATCAGCGCGCCTTTGCCAGGGAATTCGATGAACCTCCGTTCGAAGGAGTCGAGGATGCCGTTAACGAGCTTGTTTCTCCCCCCGAGGCGGTGCCAGTTCAGGAGCGCGAGCCCCCCGACGAGGCAGGCGAAAAGAAACGCGACGAGCGCGTTTTCTCCGAAGAGGACGCCGATGCCTACGAGCAGGGCGCCGAACGCCATGTGCGCCGCCTGCCTTTTGGTTTCGAATGCGCTCATCAGTCCATCAACCCGTGGCGTACCGCGACTTCCTCATCCTTCAGCTTGTAAGCCATCGACCAGACGACGCAGTAAATCAGCGCGCCGAGCGCGAATCCCGCGATAACCTGGGGCACAGTATGCACGCCGAACGCGACGCGCGAGCCGCCTATGACGAGCGCGACTATCATGAAGAAGGGGAACGCCGTGCTGCCTATTGCGGCGAACGCGAACACCATCGCGCTGGCGGCGTGCACGGACGGGAATCCCTCCGAGACGGGGCACGTGCCAAGCCCGACGCACGGACGGTCTTCCGCGAACACCTGCTTCGCCGTCGGCGCGATCAGCGCGGTGAGAAGGAGCGCGATGATGAAAACCTTCTTGTGCCTGAACCAGAAAAGCCCCGCTATGGTAAAACAGGCCAACAGCACGTAATAGTACTGGTCAATCCACTGAGAGACGTCCCAAAGCATACAAGTAAGCAACAAAAAGGCTTATTAAAAAGGGTTGCCCAAATCCCATTATGAAAAAGGCGTCTATCTTCGCCTTGCTTTTGCTAGCTCTGCCTCTTTGCGCGTGCGACTTTCTCGACGTTTCCCTGCTCGATTCCGCCGAGGTGACGCAGGGCGCGGTGGCGGTTTACCCGATTACGCTTACCAACACGGGTTTGAACGACATGCTGGCGAAGCTTTCCGGCGACTGCCCCGCGGGGCTCGTGTGCACGCTGCAGCCTTCGCCTGCCTGGGCTACGCTCTATCCGACGCAGTCCAAGACGTTCACGCTTCTCGTCGACACCGCTGGCGCAACTCCTGGAAACTACGCGGTTCCGATAGACATAACGATGGGCGCTTCGACGCTCGCATGCGACCACCGCGAGATGCAGCTTGCGGTGAAGCCCGTAACAGAATCCGAGGTTCCCCCGTTCAACGTCTCCATTTCATCGAACGCGAACGTCACAGGTTTGCCCGGACAGGAAGTTGAATTCAGCGTCACGATTTCCAACAACCGCGACGGCGTCGCCTATGCTTCGTTGGAACTCGTGGGCCCGTTCTCGGAAACCACGCGCTTCGCCGCCTCCACCATAACGTTGCAGCCGAAACAGACGAAAGAAGTAAGGGTAACGTTGCTCATCCCTCCCGGGACTCCGGGCAGCGTATATCAGAACGCGGTTCTCGTGAAGGCGCTCGGCCCCGAGTGCTGCGAGAAGCAGTACGAATTCCCGCTTCAGGTGTGCGTGTTCGGCCCGCCGCTGCAGCTTGTTTTGCAGAATGAGCCGATTTACTGCATCCCGGTCCAGCACGGCAACTCCACGACGTGGGAACTGATGGTGCGCAACGACGGCGACATCGAGGGTCCGTTCAATATCGAGGTTGACGGCCACTCCGACATGGTTTCCGTTTCCCCGACTCTTCTAGAGGTCGCGAAGGGCGACCGCCAGCCCGTGACGCTTACCATAAACGCTCCGACAACCGCGATTCTCGACACTTACTATTATTCGCTCAAGGTGAAGTACCTCGACTGGACGGTTTTCCTCAAGCCCTACTGCTTCGAAGTGCAGGCAAAGGTGGATTTCGAAGTCGAAAAGGACAACTCCTACACGGTGGCGCGCTGCGTGATGCAGAGCATTCCGCTGAAGGTGCGCAACACCGGTTCCATCGCGGAAGGATATGAAATCGAAGTATCGCCGCCTTACGGCATGCTCGTAGTGCCCACGCCGCGTTCGTTCTCCCTCGGCCCGGGAGAGTCGAAGGACGTCGCCCTCGTCATAACGACGTCGCTTTACAAGACGCCGCTCGGACCGAACCATATCCCGATAGTGATACGCACGTCGCGCATCGCGAAGGCGTTCGACATTCCGATAACGCTTGTTTCGAGCAACCGTACGGGCGAGTCATATCTTTCGATTATTCCGAAACCACTCTCGGCGGCGCCGGGCGTGCAATCGTCCGACACCATATCCGTCGCGAATACGAAGAACATGACCCTGTTCGAGACGGCGCTGACGATTGAGGGCATTCCATCTGCGTGGTATTCGGTTTCGCCGAACCCGCAGAACATCGACCCGAAGAAGACCGTTTCCTACGGAATCGTTTTCGCGCCTCCGGCAGAAGCGAAACCCGGAAAGTACGCGGTGAACATAACCGCGGCGGCGCTGGGCGGCGAGTCCGTCAAAGTCGCCACGTTATTCTCGTTGGAAGCGCAGCCCCCGTCCATGGCGATGGCGGTTTCCGACGCCGGTTACTACGGCTCGGACGAGGCGAAGCAGATCGTGGTTTCCGTAACCGTGCGCAACACCGGCGGAACCGCGCTTAGCAGCGTCCGCCCCGCGCTTTCGGGATTGCAGTTCGCGTCGAACCCGCAGGCGGTTGACCTGAAGCCGGGCGAGTCGAAGACGATGATTGTAACGGTTAGCGGCGTTGATTCGACGCGCGCGCCTTACATCCCGCTGGCTGTTCAGTCCGCGGACGGCACGCAGTCGAACGCCGTGAACCTGCCGACGAAGAAGACGGTGATTGCGCAGGCGGGCGGAGTGCCGTGGCTGGTTTACGCCGTTGTCGCGCTCGTGATACTTCTGTTCGGTTTGGCGTTCTACGCGCGCAAAGAACAGAAAGAAGAGTTGGCGCGCGCCGAGGCTGCGGGCGGAGAGGCGAAGTTCGCCGAGGAACAACCCTCGCAACCGTTCGAGGAGGAGCCGAAGGGGCAGCACGTCCTTCCCGAATACGAAGCCGAGGAGGCGCCCGAATTCGAGGCGGACGAGCTCGCCATACGCGAGCCGCCGCTGCCGCGTGGAAAGAAGAAACGCGTCGTGAAGAAAATAACGAAGAAACGCGTAGTCGCCAAGAAGAAAAAGAAGCGCTGATTATCTGAGGCAAGCGGGTTTTTCCTTACGCTCTTTATGGAAACGCACGCACTCGCAGCAGATTCCGTGGCGTTCGCATTCAACGTGGGCGCACGGACAGGTTTTCTCGTTTTCCTTTTTCCTGCACTCCGTCATTCTTCCTGCGCCTTCTTGAGGATTTCCTTGCCGCGCTCGGCGCGCCACTTCATGCGTTCCTGGAAGCGCCTGAGTTCGTCGCCAGTCATCGTCTTCTCGAGGACGTATTGCGCGTATTCCTGCGCGGTTGCCGAGGCGTCGAGAATCAGGGACTGAGCCTCGTCCATTTTCAGCATGATTTCGCGCGGCTTGACGATTTCGACCGCAATCGGGCTGTACTTGAAAGCGAGATTCAGCAGCGAGCTGAGGTTGTTTCCAAGCACCTTCACTTCCGCGATGGTGCTCCACTTGCCCTCCTTTTCCAGCGGAGGCTCGATTTCTCCCTTGCAATAGAGGATTCCGCGCTCGTTCGTCATCCTTCCTACGAAATCCACCATCACCCCGCTCACCTCATCTTTCGAGGAGCCGTGGGCGTCGAAGTGGTACAAAGCGAGAACCGCGCCTTTCTTGCACGCCTCGTCGAACAGGCGCTCGAGATCCTGTTCGGAAGCCTTTTCGAATTTTTCCATGCCTTATTTAGGGCGCGGGTGTTTAAAAACAACAAGGCTTATTAATGAGGTTCGCGGAAAACCTTTCTTTGTTTTCGGGAATCTCGGCGGAGGCGGTTGCGGTGGGAAAAAAACAGCTTGCTGCGGTCGGAAAGAAGACGACTGAGCACGAATTTTACGCATCCACGCTGAAGGGCTACAAGCCCGGCAAAACCAAATACATAGTCATCACCGGCAGCGTCATCTCGGGTTTGGGCAAGGGCGTGTTCTCGGCTGTGCTCGCGAAGCTTCTGCAGGATCGCGGTTTGAAAGTCTCGCCGATGAAGTTCGACGGCTACCTCAACGTCGACGCGGGAACGCTGAACCCCTACCGCCACGGCGAGGTGTTCGTTCTGGACGACGGAACCGAGTGCGACATGGATCTCGGGACTTACGAACGCTTCCTCGATGCCGCGCTGAGCAAGGACAACTACATAACCGCGGGCAAGCTGTTCTCGCACATCCTGAAAAGCGAACGCGAGGGCAAGTATCTCGGACGCGACGTGATGTTTGTGCCCCATGTCACGGGGTTCATCAAGGATTTCGTCCGCACGCTCGGCGTGAAAACCAAAGCGGACGTGGTGCTTGTCGAGGTGGGAGGCACCGTCGGCGACATCGAAAACAGCTATTTCATAGAGGCGATGCGCGAACTTTCCTACGAGGAGGGCGCGGGAAACGGCTGTTACGTCAACGTCACCTACATACTCAAACCGGGCACGCTCGGCGAACAGAAAAGCAAGGCGGCGCAGTTCGGCATACGCGCGCTGATGTCGCAGGGAATCCAGCCGCACATAATCGCATGCCGCGCTTCGGAGCCGGTTTCCGAAAAGGTGCGCGAGAAAGTGAGCATCGCTTCGAACGTGCCGCTGGAAAGAGTGGTATCCTTCCAGGACGTGGACACGATTTACGCGGTTCCGCAGCTGTTCAAGGACTCCAAGCTGGACGACGCGGTGATGGACATCCTGAGCCTCAAGGGCAAGGCGCCTCGTGACGGATGGAATTCGTTCGTCAACCGCATAAGGCATCCCAAGAAAACCGTGCGCGTCGGAATCACCGGCAAATACACGGGTTTGCACGATTCATACGCCAGCATATTGCATTCGCTTGAGCACGCGGGTGCGGCGAACGATTGCCGCGTGCGCGTCGAATGGATAGAGACGAGCGAGATTACAGACAAGAACGTCGCCTCGAAGATGAAGGGGCTCGACGGCGTAATAGTTCCCGGCGGATTCGGCTCGCGAGGTTGGGAGGGGAAAATCGCGTGCTCGAAGTACGCGCGCGAACATGACCTGCCCTACCTCGGATTGTGCCTCGGATTCCAAACCGCGGTTGTGGACGTCGCCAGGCATGTCTGCGGGCTGAAGAGCGCGAATTCAACTGAAATGCAGCCGAATACTTCGCACCCCGTTATCGAATTGCTGCCGCAGCAGCTCGACATCGAGGGACTCGGCGGAAACATGCGGCTCGGCGCGAGAACAGTCGAGATAACCAAGGGCTCGTTCGCTTCAAAGCTTTACGGCGGCGCGACGCGCACGAAGGAGCGCTTCCGCCACCGCTACGAATGCAACCCCGATTACGTCAAGAGGCTGCAGGGGGCGGGCTTGGCGTTCTCGGGTTGCGACACGCACCACACCGTCATGCAGATACTCGAATATCCCAAGAACAAGTTCTTCGTCGGTTCGCAGTTCCACCCAGAATTCCTCTCACGTCCCCTCCGCCCGCACCCCCTCTTCAACGGATTCATCGCGGCGTGCGTGAGAAAATGAGCGTCTCCCTCGAAGGAAACGTCGTGCTTTTCGGCGGACGGAGGATAATGCCGACGTCGGTGCGCAGGCTCGGGGACATGAAGCCCGTTCTGATGGAGCCGGCGGAAGCGGACGGCGCTCCGAGCAGAATCCAATACTACATGTATCGCGCCCTGACAAGGGACGCCGACGAGGGCATTTTCAAATCTACGGGGCTACGATACGACGTGACCGTGATTCCCGCGCTTCCCATAGGAAAGGAGTTCAACAAAACCGTGGGGCACTACCACGCCGACGCTTCTCCGGGGTTGTCGTACGGCGAAGTGTACGAAGTAATCGCGGGTGAAGCGCACTATCTTCTGCAGAGCCGCGACTTGGCGCAGTGCGTGCTCGTGCGCGCGAAAGCCGGCGACCAGGTCGTCGTTCCCCCGAATTTCGGGCACGTTACGATAAACCCGTCCCCGACTGAGACGCTCGTCATGGCGAACGTCGTCGGGACGTTCCAGAGCGACTATTCGCTTTACCAAAAAATGAAGGGCGCGGCGTACTACGAAACAACCGACCGCAGGATGCTGCCGAATCCGGAGTACGGCGAAACCAAGAAGCACCTTCGTCTGGAGAACGCGAAGCGCCTCTACGAAGCGCCGCTTTACGAAGCCTTCGTGGCGCAGCCGCAGCGTTTCGCCTTCCTCCGTGACCCCACGCTTTTTAAATAAGCGGCGGATAATCGTTTCATGCGCCGATTGTTCGCGTTGCTCCTCCTGTTCGCCCCGCTTCTTTACGCCGTTGCGGGGTGCAACGACTTCGTGGTTCTCGCGGATTCCCGCAACACGTTCGTGCCGTTCTCGCTCACCGACGAGGGCAGGTACGACGCGGTGCGCTTCGTTTCGGTTTTCGACAACCCTTTCGGCACGAACCACAGCGAGTTTCTCGTAGTGGCTAAGAACAACGCCGGCGTCACGGTTCCAAACGGCACGATATTCCTCCCGCTCACCAACGTCTTCTACGCCAGCCTCTTCGACTATGCGACAATGCAGCAGAACAACACCGTAACGTACTACTGCGACGGCGTGCAGACGGACACATGGACCGTTGACTTCTTCCAGTCCCTTCCGCTTGAAACCACCAACGGCACGGTTACCGGAACATTCCTCAAGGTGTCGTCGTGGAAAAAGAACGCCTTCGCGTTCGACTACAACCGCAGCGTTTCGAGCTACTTCTACGCTCTTGCGGTTCCCCTCAACGGCATGAAGGTGGGTACGGTTTTCTTCGAAACAGTTCCGCGCGTTTACCAGAAGGCGACGCTTACCGGCGTGACGTACGTGGCGTGCTGCACCAACCAGTGCGACGACAGGGGCCGCACTTGCACCTCGAACCTGATCAACGCCGACGATTCCTGCCTCAACGCTACCACTCTGCATGATATGAGCTGCGTTTCCGACACGTGCATACCCAAGGACGTGGAATGCGCCTTCGGCTGCTTCGAGAACGGATGCAAACCCGGAAAGCCGTACTGCAACGATTCGGACAAGGGGGCTTCCCTATACGAGAAGGGATTCACCGAGGGAGTAGACGACACGTACAAGCGCTTCAACGTCGCCGACGAATGCGTCAGCGACTACAAGCTGCGCGAATACGTCTGCATGGGCAACAATCTTTCCTCCAACGACCTGGATTGCTTCTACGGCTGCAGCAACGGCGCGTGCCGCAGGCCGCCCGCGCCGACGGAGATAACGCCCGGATCCTTCGAAAACCCGACGCCTGTGCCCGAAAAGCCGAGAACGGCTGAAGATAATACCGCGCTGCAAATTGCCGGCGCGATCGCGCTGCTCGCGATAGTGCTCGCGCTCGGCTACGCGGATTTCGCGAAAAAGAAAAAGTAGGCGACTAAGGGACTGGCGGAAATAATGGCGCTACCGGACGGACTCGGCGGCGCGTCTTTCGGCAGCGGGAGTGTTGCGCCTTCATTACTTCCTGACTTTCTTCCAGTCGTCCAGGAAGCGCTGTATCCCCTTGTCCGTCAGGCTGTGCCCGAGGCACTGCTTGAGAATCGGGAAGGGAATAGTCGCCACGTGCGCGCCCGCCTTCGCCGCCTCAAGCACGTGTTCGGGCTTGCGGATGCTCGCCGCGATTATCTCGGTTTTGTAGCAGTAGGTTTTGTAAATCTGCACCGCGTCGCGCACGGGCTGCATCCCGTCCTCGCCGATGTCGTCGAGCCTTCCGACGAAGATGCTCGCGTACGTCGCGCCAGCCTTCGCCGCGAGAAGCGCCTGGTTCGCCGTGAAGATGAGCGTGACGTTCGTCTTTATGCCCCTGTTTTTCAGCTCCCCCGCGGCTTTCAATCCTTCGGCGGTCATCGGAATCTTGATTATGACGTTGGGAGCCACCTTTGCGAGGGGAAGCGCTTCCTCAACCATGCCCTTCGCGTCTTCAGCAAGCACTTCCGCGCTCACCGGGCCTTTCGTAAGAGAGCAAATCTCTTTCAGTATCGGGAGAAAGGGCTTTCCCTCCTTCGCCGCAAGCGTCGGGTTGGTGGTTACGCCGTCCACCACGCCCCATGAAACCGCTTCGCGTATTTCGGCGACGTTCGCCGTGTCAACGAAAATTTTCATGGTTTTCCTTCGTCGGCAATGTTAATATGCGTTTCTTCCTTATCCGTTCATGGCGTGCGTTATAGTCGTCGGTGCCCAGTGGGGCGACGAGGGAAAGGGCAAGGTAGTCGATTACTACGCCGAACAGGCGGACGCAGTCGTAAGATACAGCGGCGGAAGCAACGCCGGGCACACGGTAATCGCCGGAAAGAAAAAGGCGAAGCTGCACCTGCTTCCTTCGGGAATTCTGCACGGCAAGCGCGTATTCGTCGGCGCCGGCGTCGTTCTCGACCCGAAAACGCTTCTCGAGGAAATCGCCGATGTCGAGAAGCAGGACATTCCCGTGAAACTCGTTCTCAGCGAGCGCGCGCACGTGGTTTTTCCGATTCACCGCGAACTCGACGAACTGCAGGAAACCGCCAAGGGAAAGCTCGCCGCTGGCACCACGAAAAGAGGCATAGGACCGTGCTTTTCCGATAAGGCGGCGCGTTTCGGAATACGCGTAGCGGAGTTAATCGACGAAAAAGCCCTGAAGGAGCGGCTGAAAACCCTTTACGACTTGAAGCAGAAGGAAGTCGAGTGCGTTTATTGCGGAAAGCCGAAATCGTCTTTCGACGCTGTTTACAAGGAATACGCCGAATACGGCCGCCTGCTAAAAAAATACGTGGGTGACGTTTCCGTAGAAGTCAACGACATGCTCGACAACGGCGAGTCGGTTTTGCTGGAAGGAACGCAGGGCGCGATGCTCGACATAGACCACGGGCTCTATCCATTCGGCTCCTCTTCTTCGGTTATAGCCGGAGGCGCGTGCTCGGGCGCCGGCGTGGGCCCGACGCGAATCACCGACGTAGTCGGCGTAGTGAAGGCGTACACGTCGCGCGTCGGCGAGGGACCGGTTCCAACCGAGTTGTCGGGCGCGTTGGCGGACAAGATACGCGAGAACGGCGGCGAGTACGGCACGACTACTGGACGCCCCCGCCGCATCGGCTGGCTCGACTGCGTCACTCTCAGCCACGCAATCCGCGTAAACGGCATCACGAAACTCGCGCTCACCAAGGCGGACGTGCTCGGCGGCTTGAAAGAGGTGAAAATCTGCACTTCGTACGAGTCGGAAAGCAGGAAAATAACCGAAAACCCGGCTTCAATCTCGCAATTCGCGGCGTGCAAGCCCGTTTATGAGACGCTGAAGTGCTGGCCTGCCCTGTCCGGGAAGGAGTGGAGGCAGGCGTGTGCCGCGGGTATGGACGCTCTGCCCATAGAGTTCAGGGCGTTCCTCCTCCGCGTTGCCGAGCTGGCGCGCCGCCCCGTCGCGCTGGTGTCCCTGGGGCCCGATAGGGCGGACACCATCGAACTCAAACGCGTCTTTTGAAGGCAGGGGAAGCCTCCTTTCGGGTGGTTTATAAATACCCGCTCCCTAATTACTCCAGTTGGATGCCCACAAAGCGTACGGCGCGCCCTCAAAAGCGCATCGGAAGCGCGGGCATCCCTGGACGTGAAAGAGAATGGCATATGACGACGACCGCGGCCCGAGGCAGTCCTACAAGGCGACTTGCTCGGAGTGCGGACAGGAGTGCGAGGTTCCCTTCAAGCCGACCGAAGGACGCCCCGTGTACTGCAACGAGTGCTTCAAGAAGCACAGAAAGCCGAGAAACGACAGATACTAGATTTCTGCTTCTAGGCTAAAAAAACGAGACAGTTTACTTTTTCTTTTTGTTTTTTCCGCGAGCTTCAGCTTTAGCCTTGGGCATCGCCAGGCGCACGATAATCGCAGCAGCGGCGCCGGCAAGCGCGAGCGGGCCGAACAGGAAGTACAGCGCCACGACTAGCGCCACTAAAAACAAAAGGGTGCGCGGTTCGCCGAGCAGAAAAAAAGGGATGGCGAACCCCGCGCATATCGAAAGAATCTGGTAAACGTCGACCATGCTCGTCGCTTGTCTGGTTTTGTCGGCTATTTGGTGCGCCTGCTGAAATTACGGCGCACCGCACAACCGTTAATCCATTTCCATGCCGCCTGGACCGCCTGCGGGTCCGGACGGCCTGCCTCTTGCCGCGATGATGTCGTCGATGCGGAGAATCATCTCCGTCACCTCGGACGCGCTCTGGATGGCCTGCTTCTTGACCTTGAGCGGTTCGATAACCGTGTTCTTCAAATCGCCGGTTTTCGCCGCGTAGACGTCCACGCCGATGCTCCTGCCGCCTTTTTCGTGTTTCGAGCGCAAATCCACGAGAGTATCGATGGCGTCGATGCCGCACGACTCCGCGAGCGCGCGGGGTATAACCTCTACGGCTTCGGCGAAAGCGGTGATCGCGAGCTGCTCGCGTCCGCCTACCTCGATAGCATGCTTGCGCAGCCGCATAGCGATTTCCATCTCGATTGCGCCGCCGCCTATGACGTATTTCCCGTCCTGGACTGCGGAGGAAACGGCGCCTATGGCGTCGACAACCGCGCGTTCCGCTTCGTCTACGACATGCTGCGTTCCGCCGCGCACGAGGATTGTAACGCTCTTCGCGTCCTTGCATTTCTCGACGAAAATCATCTGTTCGCCTGAAATCTTGCGTTCCTCAACCGCGCCTGCGAATCCCAAATCCTTGTTGGACAAATCGTCGAGCGTGGTGACGACGCGTCCGCCGCTCGCGCGCACGAGCTTCTCCATGTCGCTCTTCTTCACGCGCCTCGCGGCGAGTATGCCCTTCTTGTAAAGGTAGTGCTGCGCAACGTCGTCGATGCCCTTCTGGCAGAACAGTACGTTGCAGCCGCTTGCCGCCACCTTTTCGACCATTGTTTTGAGCATCTTCTCCTCCTGCTGGAGGAACTCGGACATCTGGTCGGGCGAGTTGATGTTGATGCGGGCGTCCGTCTCGGTTTTCTCGATTTCGAGAGCGGAGTCTATCAGCGCTATTTTCGCGTTCTCTATCTTCTTGGGCATTCCCGGGTGCACCACTTCCTTGTCGATGAGCACGCCGTTTATCAGCGCCGTCTGGTTCACGTCGCCGCCCTGCTTTTTCTCGAGCTTGATGTAGTCCTTGTCGACGTAAACCTTCGCGTCCTTCAGCTCCGCCACCTGCGTTACCGCCTGCACCACCATTTTCGAGAGCAGCGTATTCGTAGCTCCGGTCGAAACCGTCTTGGAGCCCATGCTGATTGCCGCGATTTTTTCGAGCGTGGGGGTGTCTTTCAGCGTAACCTTTTCGCCCACTTCCTCAAGAACCGCGATTGCCTTTTCAGCCGCGATCTTGTATCCCGTGATGAGCGTCGAGGCGTGGATGTCCTGGTCGAGCAATTCCGACGCCTTCTTGAGGAGTTCTCCCGCGAGGACGACCGCGCTGGTCGTTCCGTCGCCTACCTCCTCGTCCTGCGTCTTCGCGATCTCCACCATCATCTTCGCCGCGGGGTGCTCGATGTTCATTTCCTGCAGAATCGTCGCGCCGTCATTCGTGATGACGATGTCCCCCATCTCGGAAACCATCATCTTGTCCATTCCGCGCGGGCCGAGCGTCGTCTTAACGGCGCTCGCCACGGCGTACGCTACGGCGATGTTCGTGCGCTGCGCGTCCCTTCCGAGAACGCGCGAGCTGCCTTCCGGCAGAAGCAAAACCTGCTGTCCTAGTTGTCCCTGTGCCATGCCTTCCACCTCTTAATTAAACGTTTAAACCGGTAGTTGCCCACCTTAAAACGAGCGTTATAAACATAGCCCGCAGGGCAATAAAAAACTATCGCTGGGCGGCAGGGAAAAAGCGCGGGGGGCGGGAATTTCGGGCTCTCTGAGCCGTTCGAACCCACGTAGCGCGTTAATGCGCTAACGGCTTAGCAGGCCGCCGCAATAGCCACTATGCGACCCCCGCGCGCAGATTATTTGGGGATGCCGCTTTTTATATCCGCGCGGCAATAATCCTTTTCGTGTTCTGCCTCCGCAACTGCAACATCGTCGGCTTGGGCGAGCGCGACGTCCTTTTCGATTCGAAAATCCGCAAAATAGGCAAAAACCTCCGAGCTGACGAATCGTTCGACGCGAGGGGCATGCTGCTTCTTCCCGGACTCATAGATTCCCACGTGCACTTCCGCGAACCGGGCGGCGAGCAGAAGGAGGGATGGGAAACGGGTTCGCGCGCCGCCGCACACGGCGGAATCACCTGCGTACTGGACATGCCGAACACGAGCCCGCCGACTACGTCGGTGGCGGCGTTGGAGGAAAAGCGCCGCCTCGTTTCAAAAAGATCCATCATCGACTACGGCCTGCATTTCGGCGCCACCTCGGCGAACGTTCCCGAGATAATGCGCGCTAAGAACATCCCCGCCATAAAGGTTTTTCTCGGTTCGAGCACCGGTTCGCTGCTTTTGGATGAGAACGTCCACGCGGTTTTCGCCGCCGCGAAGAAAAAGAAAAAGCCGGCGTTCGTCCACGCCGAAGACGAGGGCGCCATAAAGAGGTTCGGCGACGTTTTCAGGAAGCGCGCCGCGGCGAATCCGCGCACCTATTCAGCGGCGTCCATACACAGCATGGTGCGTTCGAACGCCGCGGCGGCAGAGGCGGCGTCCCGTGCGCTCCGAATCGCTGAAAAAACAGGCAACAGAATCCATCTCGCCCACTGCACAACCGCGCAGGAGGCGGAGATAATCGCCTACGCGAAAAAGAAGGGCGTGCACGTAACGATGGAAGTCACCCCGCATCATCTTTTCCTCACGAGCGACGACATGAAAAAGCTCGGCAATTACGGGAAGGTGAATCCGCCCTTGCGTTCGTTGAAGGACGTCGATGCGCTCTGGGCCGCGCTGCGTTCGGGAGTCGTCGATACGATTGCAACCGACCACGCGCCGCACATGCGCGGAGAAAAGGAGGCGGATTACTGGGCGGCGCCTTCGGGCATGCCGGGCGTGGAAACAATGCTGCCGCTTCTGCTGAATGCCGTCTCGAAGCGCCTTCTTGCGTTGGAAGACGTCCAGCGCCTTTGCTGCGAGAATCCCGCGAAAATATTCGGCGTCAAGAACAAGGGGAGAATCGCGGCGGGATGCGACGCCGACATGACTATCGTGGACTTGCGCCTGGCGAAAAAGGTGCGCTCCGAGGAATTGCTCACGAAATGCAAATGGAGCGCATTCGAGGGCATGCCGCTGAAGGGATGGCCCGTGCGCGTCTGGAGCCGGGGTGCGATGGTGTTCGACGGGGAAACAATAATCCCGCACGAAGGGCGCGAGGCGTCATTCGATTAGGTTAGGCAGTGCGTCCGAAAGAGTGTCCGCTCGAACGATGCGGATGCGTTGCGCTATTTCCGCGTGCTTGAGCTGCTGTTCTTCCGATATTACGAAAACCTTTTTGCCGGCTTCAGCAGCGGCAATCATCTTTTCGTCGATTCCGCCTACCGGCGCGAGTTTTCCGTCCGAAAGCGCCGCGCTTATTACCGCGTCGCTCCGCATGCCCCGTTGCAAATAATTCGCCGCCAGCGCGGCTGCGAACGCGGCGCCCGCGCTTTCTCCCGCGACGTTCTCCTGCGGGGTGAGCATATCGAGCGTTACGTCGTAGCTGCTTAAGCTGACCCCCAGCGCTTCTTCGGCTGCGAGCCGCGCTTCCAGCAACGACTGTTCCGTGTCTTCGCGGAAGCGCGCGTTCTGTATGTTCACGAACGTCTTTCCGTTCCCGGGCTGCGCGTAAATCTCGAACCATACGAGCATTCCATGTCCGTCGAGCGTAATCGCGCACGCCTGGAAGCGCGTCTTGTAATGCGGAGACGGAAGAAGCAGATAGCCTACCACGAGCGCCAATCCGCAAAGCACGACGAGGGCAAGCAGTGCGAGCTTCTTCATCATGCTCTCACTTCCTCATAAGCGCGTACGCTTCCGCAACCGTGGAAACCTCGACTACGCGGAGTCCGTCCTCCTCGACGCCTTCGCCCTTCGGCACGAGGAACGTAGTATACCCCGCGGTCTTAACCGCAGCAGCCTTTTCCTCGACGCGTCCCACCTGCGCTATGCTTCCCTCGCCGCTCCCCAGCTTGCCCGTAACCAGCGTGTCGTTCTTCAGTTCCTCGCCGCGGAGCGCCGCAATAGTCGCTATTGCCGCGGCGGCGCCCGCACTGTGCCCTCCGACTGCGTCCGAAGGCGCGGTTATCGAATAGTAGATGTTCTTCTTCGAAAGGTTCTCCTTCGTGAGCCTCTCCGCCACGTCCAGCGCGAGCCGAAGCGAGGATTGCGTTTCCGTGTTTATCAGCGGCTTTGAGGAATCGAAACGCACGAATACCGAGCCGTCGCCGTCGGTTACCGTCACTGCGAGCGTAGCGAGCGCGCCGGCGCCTTCCAAATCAACCGCGGGAAGACCGAGAGTAACTGTGTAAGAAGTCCGCAATGCTGGCGCTTCGTTCCGGGCGGCGTTATTCTCGGCGTATTGATATGCTACTGCGAGTGCCACTGCGGCGCAGAGAAGCAGTATAAGAACGAAAGGCTTCCTCATCCGCGCTCGACCCTGTCCTGCTCGCGCGACGCGCAGACGCGGCGCTTGTCCTCCTCGGTTACCCGCGTCGGATATTCGCCAGTCAAGCAAGCCATGCACAATCCATCCACGCCTATGGCGCGCTTCAGTCCGTCGATATTCATATAGGTGAGTTCGTCGCATCCGACGTGCTCGCAAACCTGCTTCTCCGTCCTATCGAACGCAATCAGTTCCTTGCTTGAAGGGAAGTCGATTCCGTAAAAGCAGGGATGCCGTATCGGCGGGCACGTGATTATGAGGTGGACGCGCTTCGCCTCCTTCTTGACGAGTCCGACGATTTTCTTCGACGTGGTTCCGCGCACGATGCTGTCGTCGACGAGCCCGATGTTCCTGTCCTTCACGACGAATGCGACGGGATTGAGTTTCGTGCGCACCGCGCGTTCGCGCTGCGCCTGCGTCGGCATTATGAAAGTGCGGCCGATGTAGCGGTTCTTCATCAGGCCCTCGCGGCACGGAACCTTGATTTCCTCGGCAAGCGACTGCGCCGCGGTGCGCGCCGTGTCCGGCACGGGCACGATGACGTCCAGGCCGTCTTTCTTGACGAGCTTCGCGAGCTCCTGCCCGAGCCGGAGGCGGGCGTCGTAAACGTTCCTTCCGTCTATGGTGGAATCGGGGCGCGCGAAATACACCCACTCGAACATGCAGTGGAACGGCTTTTCCTGCTTGATGATGCGGGTGTGCATCGCGCCGTTTGCGTCGATGTAAACCGCCTCGCCCGGCTCTATGTCGCGGACTATTTTCGCGCCTATCGAGTCGAATGCGACGCTTTCCGAGGCGAAGAATTTCGTCCCGTCCTCGCGTTCTCCCATCACGAGCGGCTTTATGCCGTGCGGGTCCCTGAATGCGAGCATCCCCCTCTTGAGTATCGCGACTACCGCGTAGCTTCCGTTGACGTCGTTCATCACCGCCTCTACCGCAAGAAAGATGGCGCGCAAATCTATCTCCTTCTCCTGCGAAAGCGCGTCGGAGAAGCGGTGCAGTATCACTTCGACGTCGCAGTTGGAGCGCGTCCTGTCGGCATAGCGTTCGCGCAGCTCGTCGTAGTTGACGACGTTTCCGTTGTGCGCCATCGCGATTCCGCACGGCTCGCTCACGGAAAAAGGTTGTGCGTCCCTGTAGGGTTTTGAACCGATGGTGGCGTACCTTACCTGTCCGATGCCTATTTTTCCGCGCAGGTCCGAAAGCGTCTGCGCGTCGAAGATGTCCTCGACGTACCCGAGGCTTTTCTTAAGTTCGATGTGGGCGCCGTCGAAAACCGCCATGCCCGCGGAATCCTGGCCCCTGTGCTGGATGGCTATCAATCCGGCATACAAGTCTGGCGCTACGTCTTTTGTTCCGATCGCGCCGATTATTCCGCACAAGGAGAATCCCCTGTTGCCTATTACCGCGCCAAGCCTTTAAACCCTTTCGCGAGTTCGCCTACTGTGACGAAGCGCGCTCCCCCGCTTTTGAGCAGGCGCACGATTTCGCGCAGCCGCATCCTTCTTTCGGCGGAATCCTTCGCTTTTCCCGATTCGCCGTAGTCGGTGTGCCACGAATGCGTCGCGATGACCGCGTCTCCCTTCAATAACGCAGCATGTTCCTTCGCACCGCGCTTGCCTTCCATCAGCGCCCAGAGCGCGCATTTCTTCGGCGTTCTCAGGAGGACGAAGCCCTCCGCGGTTTCCTCGGTTTCACCGCACACGTTCGCCTCGTATTTGAAGCCGCAGTCGCGCAGGATTCGTCGCGTGGAAGAATCGCTTTTCCAGTAGGGCGAACTCCAGCCCGCGGGAGTAGTGCCGAAAAGCGAGGCGACTGTTTTTCTTGCCTTCATTACTACCTTGCGCTTTTCTTTCTCGCTAAGCGCCGTCAAGTCCTCGTGCTCGTAGCCGTGGCACCCGATTTCGTATTTTTTCGCGATTGCGCGGAGGTTGAAGTCGCGTGAAAGTTTTTTCGCCGTGCGGGCTTCGAAGAAGAAGGTTGCGGGAACGCGCTCCTCCCTCAAAAATTCAAGAAGCCACGCGAGCCCTTTTTTCGTGTGCACGAAGGAAAGCCGCGTTTTTCCCTTTGTTTTCCTGCGCCCGCCTTCCTCCACGGTATAATCTGGGTCCACGTCAACTGCGAAGGCAATCCTCACTTGCATCCCTGATTGCGTGCGGCGCGGAGCGTGTTCTCGAGAAGCATCGCAATAGTCATCGGGCCCACTCCGCCCGGAACCGGCGTTATCGCGGAAGCCACGTCGCGCACGGATTCGTCGACGTCGCCGGCGAGCTTTCCGTTCGCGTCCCTGCTCGTTCCAGCGTCGATTACCACTGCGCCCTTCTTCACCATGTCCTTCTTTATCATGCGCGGTTTACCGACTGCGACGACGAGAACGTCGGCTTGTTTAGTAAAAGCCGCCAAATCCTTCGTCTTGGAATGGCACTGAGTAACCGTTGCGTCGGCAGCCAGAAGAAGCGCGGCAACCGGTTTGCCCACGATATTGCTTCGCCCAACGACAACTGCGTGCTTGCCCGCCAATTCCACGCCCGCTTCGTCGAGCAGCCGCATTATTCCCTTGGGCGTTGCGGGCACGAAAGTCGGGCTTCTGGAATGCAGCCTGCCGATGTTGCATGGGTTGAACCCGTCCACATCCTTTTCGGCGGCAACAGATTCGAGAATCCTGTTTTCGTTTATCTGCTTCGGGAGCGGCACCTGAACGAGAATCGCGTGTACGCTCTTATCGGCGTTCAACGCACGAATTTCGGCGAGCAGCTTTTCCTCGGTCGTGCTTTCGGGCAGTTTGATGTTTCTGCTCTTCATGCCCGCGCCGATGCAGGCGACTTCTTTCATGGAAACGTATACTTTCGAAGCGGAATCCTCGCCGACAAGAACTACGGACAGGCACGGCTTGGTTTTCATGGAGGCGACTTCTTTGGTTATGCGGCTGCGTATTTTTTCCGCCAGCGCCTTTCCGTCGATGATGCGGCAGCTCATTTGCGGAACGCCCTCCTTCCTTCGACGCGCAGCTTTCCCTCGGCGAACAGGCGAATCGCCTCGGGAAGCGCCTTGTGCTCCTGCTCGAGTATCCGCGCCGAGAGAGTTTCAACCGTGTCGTCGTCCATCACGGGCACCGCCTTCTGCAGGATAATCGGGCCGTGGTCGCACTCCTCGTCCACGAAGTGAACGGTGCAGCCCGAAATTTTTGCGCCCCATTCGAGCGCGTCGCGCTGCCCGTGCGTTCCCGGAAAAGAAGGAAGCAGTGCCGGATGGATGTTTATGATTTTGTTGCGGAACGCTTTTACGAAAAGCGGCGAAATAAGGCGCATGTATCCCGCGAGAACGACCAGCCCTACGCCGTGTTTGCGCATTTCCGCGACGAGTTTGGCGTCATATTCCTCGCGCTTCAATCCTTTGGGAGAAATGAAAAGCGCTTCCGCGCTGGCTTTGCGTCCGCGTTCCAGCGCCGGCGCCCCTTCCTTGTCGCTTATCACGACAACGACCTTGGCGGGAATCCTGCCCGCCGCGCACTCATCCAGAATCGCCTGCAGGTTGCTCCCGCGTCCGGAAGCGAGTACGCCGACCTTCAGCATGATATGATTTCCGCGACGCTCTTTTTAATCAGTTTGGCGCCGAACGTTTTCGCTGCGCGGGCGGCGGCTCCGTCCTCGCACTCCCCGCTCCAGAAAACGCGCTTTCCGCACCGTATCCTCTCGACGCAGAACGACGCGTTGCCTTTTGAAAAAACGAAACTCCGTTCCTTCTTCACGACGAACGCGGGCGCGTCGGGAATGAATTCTTTGCTTTCCATCAGGACGCGCTTCCCCTTCTTGTCCGAATAAATCAGCTTCGCCTTCTTTCCGCAGACTCTCACTCTCAGACGCGGCGACAAATAATAATCGGTGAACGTAACGCCCGCACGTTCCGCGAACCCATTATTTCGCGCCTTTCGCCTGAAGGCGTCGAAGTCGTGGATCAGGAAGCGCAGCTCGTTCATTCTTCCTTGAGCTCGCGTATCTGCGCCAGCCTGCCCTCGAGGTCCTCCTTCAGCTTAGGCGCGATGAAGTTCTTCGTGTAGAAGTCCGCCTTCACGGCAATTGAGAGCTCTCCCGCGAGCGCGCGCGCTATTTTTCCCCTTTTCGAGAGAGGCGCGGTGTTTATCATCGGGTCCTGGAATATGATGCCGTGTTTCGGCGGGGAGATGCGCTTGTTCTTCAAATGCTTGAACAGCGCCTTCTCCGCGCCCATCACCTGTACGGTCGACGAAGGCAGGCGTGCGAAACGCTCGAGGTTTCCCGAAAGCGACAGCAATCTCGCCGCGAGCATCGGTTCGATGAGATAGCAAAGGTTCGGCATCTCCGCCTGCGCTTTTCCCTTCGCATAATCCTCGAGAAGCGTGCGCGTTTCAGTCATCGCGACTATTTCGGATGCAAGGCGTTTTATCGCAGCCCTGTCCTTCTCGTCGAACGGCGCGCCGAAGCTCTTCGCGAGCAGCGCCTTAGCTTTCTCGGCGCCGATGTACTTCGCCAGCTCTTCCTCGGGGAAGTGCTTCCTGTCGCCGTACTGCGAATAAAGCGCACAAACCGTTTCCTCGTTCTTCAAGTCAAGTTCGGGGAAATTCAGCTGCGCCCACTCGCTCAGGCGCTGGTACATCAGGCTCTTGACGTTGTCCAAATCATCGATAGCTCGAACCGCCTGTATGAGCGAAGATTCGGGCCTCTTGTAAGCGTCCTGCACTCCTTCCTTGGCTTTGTCCATGAAAGAGCGTCTGCGTTCGGCGAATCCGCCTTCGCGCCTGTCGCCTCCGCGGAATCCTTCGTCGCGCCTTTCTCCGCCGCGATAGCCGCCTTCACGGCGTTCGAATCCCCCTTCGCGACGCGGGCCACGGTATCCTCCTTCGCGCCTTTCTCCGCCGCGATAGCCGCCTTCGCGTCTGAATCCGTCGCGGTTGTATGACGTACCCTGCGGGGCGCGTCCAGCAGGACGCGGGCCGTTGAATCCGCCCTCGCGCCTTTCAAAACCGCCTTCCCTGCGCGGACCGTTAAATCCGCCTTCGCGGCGTTCGAATCCGCCTTCCTTTCGAGGTCCGCGGTTGAATCCTCCGGAGCTGCTGCTTCCGCCGCGGTATCCTCCCTCGCGCCTTTCGCCTGAGCCGCCGTTCGGCCTGTAGCTGCCGCCCTCGCGCCTCTCACCCGAGCCGCTGGGCTTTCCGCTGTAGCCGCCGCTTTTGTTGCCTCTGAAAGTTCTTTTCTTAAACACGAAATCACCCGTCTTGGCGTCAATGCCCGCACGGCGCGCCAGACAAGATATTTAATCCCCCGCCTATTAAATACCGTATGGCTTCCAGCATGGAAAAAGTAGTCAACCTCTGCTCGCGCCGAGGGTTCGTGCTCGCGTCAGCGGACGCCTACGGGCAGTTGGCGGGATTCTTCGAGTACGCGGGATACGGCGCGCATCTGAAGAGAAACGTGGAGCACTCGTGGTGGGATTGCTTCGTCAAGCACCGCGAGGATGTCGTCGGCGTGGACGGCGCGTTGCTTCTTCCGAGAGCGGTATGGAAGGCGTCTGGGCATCTGGACGCGTTCAACGACCCTCTTGTTTCCTGCGTCAAATGCCGCTCGCGCTTCCGCGCGGATCATCTCGTGGAGGAAGAGCTGAAAATCAGCGTCGAGGGGTTGCCGATGGAAAAGCTCGGCGAACTCATCAAGGAGCACAAGCTCCGCTGCCCCAAGTGCAAGGGCGAACTCGGCGAAGCGAAGCCGTTCAACCTCATGTTCAAGACGTACGCCGGCGCCGTTGCCGACGAGGCGAGCGAGATTTATCTGCGCCCAGAAACCGCGCAGAACATCTTCACCGATTACAAGACGGTTTCGCTCGCGAGCAGAAAGCAGGTGCCGTTCGGCATAGCCCAGTTGGGCAGGGCGTTCAGGAACGAGATTGCCCCCCGGAATTTCCTTTTCAGGGTTCGCGAGTTCACGCAGATGGAAGTGGAATATTTCGTGCATCCAGATAAGCTGAACGAATGCACGCTTCCCGAAAGTCTGCTCTCCGTCGAAATCGCGGTTCTCACCGCCGAGGCGCAGGAAAAGAAGTCGGAAGCCGCCATTATTTCCTTTGCCGATATGATAGACAAAAAGATAATCGGCACCAAATGGCACGCTTACTGGCTCGCGGAATGCGTTTCGTGGCTGCAGTCAATCGGGTTGAAGAACAAAAGCATGCGCCTCAGGCAGCACGTCTCGGGCGAGCTCTCGCATTATTCCCGTGAAACGTGGGACGTTGAATTCAATTACGGCGAGTGGGGCTGGAAGGAGTTGCTCGGCGTGGCTAACCGCGGGGACTACGACGTGACGCAGCATGCAAAAGCTTCCGGAAAGGATATGTCGCTTTTCGACGAGGCGTCGAAGCAGAAGTTCGTGCCCGTGGTGATAGAACCGTCCGGCGGAATTGACCGCGTATTTCTTGCGCTCCTTGTGGACGCATTCGAGGAAAAGCCCGACAAGGAGGGCGTGAGAAACGTCCTGCACCTTCACCCCGAAATCGCACCCGTAACCGTGGCGGTGTTCCCGCTGATGAAGAAGGACGGTTTGGCGGAGAAGGGCAGAGCAGTGTTCGAGGAACTGCGCAAGCACTTCGCCTGCGAATATGACGAGTCCGGAAGCATCGGCAGGCGCTACGCGCGCCAGGACGAAGTCGGAACTCCTTATTGCGTCACAGTTGACTACGACACGCTCACGGACGGCACCGTCACCGTCAGGGATAGGGATTCGGGCAAGCAGGTGCGCTTCCCGATTGAGCAGGTGGAGCAGCTCATCCGCAACAGCATGCGCGAGTTCACGAACGTCTAGTTAGAACTCCTAATCACGTGCGGAAATTCTCTGTCTAATTTGCCCGCAAGTTTTTCGTTGGTTCTAATCCTATCGTGGATTTTGGAGGAGAAGTCAATCATCCATTTTTGGAGTTGTATAACTGTGATGTGTTTAACTATTGTTTTACCATTCTTTCCACGTTTTTCAATTTTCCCTTTGCGGTAATTCCTAATTTCTTTTATGTCTTCGGGTCCCAAGAGTCCAACGCGCTGGTATGTTCTTATTGTTAAGTTCGTTTGAGGGTTGCGTGTGCCTGAAACGTAATCCAGTATGTTTTTCTTAATTTCGACTGCATGTCTTACGCTTCTAGGCGGCTCTACATTATATCGTATTCCTGCATATGCTCTCCTAGATTTTATAAAAAACAACACTGCATGCACCTCCGAATAACTGGGCACGAAGAAACAATTTATATCTTTGCTTATTGCTTCGCTGGGTCAACTGAAAAACTAAAATTAGGATTAGGTGTGCATCCCCGACGCTAGGCGAACGCCGCGTTTTCGGTAACGGGCGGCACGTACGCTTTGGAACGTCGCACCGCTCGGTTCTGATTTTACCCGAACAGCGCGGCGAGTCCTGCGGACGCTTCCTCTTCCTTCTGGGCTTCGCTCTTTTCGTCAGGGGCTGCTTCCTTCTTCTCGCCTGCGGCGGCTCCGCCAGCTGCTGCGGGAGCGGCAACGACTGCGGCCTGCTTGATTGCCTCGTCGATGTTGACGCCCTCGAGCGCTATGCAAAGCGCCTTCACCTTCGTCGCATCTTCCTTGATGCCTGCGGCGGCGAGAACCTTGGACACGGAGTCCTCAGTGACCTTCTGCCCTGCAGAGTGCAGGAGCAAAGCCGCGTATACGTCTTTCATCATGATCCCTCTTTTTCCTGCGCGGGCGCAGCAGCAGGCGCCGCTTCAACGGCGGGCGCTTCTGCAGGCGCAGCAGGTTTCTTCGATTCTATAAGCTTGTTTATCGCATTTCCTTCGCGCGCGGCTTTCTGAACGATGAGCGGCGCGCTGGTTTCGTTCCAGATTTCGGCGAACACGCACAGATTCAGCGCCTCACGGTGGCAGTCGATTAGGCTCTGCCTGAAGCCCTCCTCGTCGATGTTGAGCGCGGCGCCTTCGTAAATCGTGCCGTTGTCGTACACCGAAATAATGTCGATTCCGATTTCGAACGGCTCGATTCCGAGCTTCATGAGTATCTTCGCAACGGGGTCGCTGATGGGCTCGCCCTTCTTCGCAACCAACGCGTCCCTCGCGATGGTTACCTTCGTGCCGGAAATTCTCGCGTCTATCTTCGCCTGCTTCAGCTCCGTGAGCACGGGGCCCGGAGCGAGGCTAGTTTCGCCTGCGGGCACGGTTATGTCGGACGGTGCGATTGCGCCGGGCTTCGCGAACGTCTTGCTCTTGCTGCGTTTGAACAGAGCGTAAAGCTTGAACGCATCGAGGTCGGACACTATGATTACCGCGCCATTCGTGAACTTTGCTTCGAGGGGCTTCAGTTCCGCGCGTCCGCTCTCTTCGAGCGCCCTTTTCAGCAGGGTCTGGCGCGCGAATTCAATAGTAACGTCCTTGCGCGTCTGCTTCTTTATCGAAAGATAGTGCTTCGCCGGAAGGCTGGCGATCGTGGCGATCGCTACCGTCTTGTGGCGCGCCAAGTCCTTCTTTATGCGCGCGACGGATTCAATTTTTTCCTTCTTCGTCGGCATGTTATCACAATAGCTTCGCGGGCTTGCCCATCGTGGTCTTGATGAAAACGCTCTTGATGTTGTGCTCGGGCACCTTCTTTTCTATGGCTTCGAAAATCGTAAGCACGTTCTCCGTCATCTCCGCGACGGGCATGTTCTCGTTTCCGATTATGCAGCTTACCGCGGGAAGGTACTTGCCCTTGCTCTTGATGTTGATGGTCCTGCGCGTGCGCTCCACCACTTCCTTCAGGTCGGCGTTCGGCATAATCGGCTTCGGCAGCCTTCCCTTGGCTCCGAGGAACTGTCCGAGCGCCTTTCCGATCGGCACCATGAGCGACGGAGCCGCGAGCCCGTTGTAGTCGAGCAACTGCTTCTGCTTCTTCTTGTCGGAAGCGTAAACCGGAATCTCGTCCGCCATGATAATAAGGTCCGCGACTTCGCGCGCCTTCGTCATGATGGTGGCGTCCGCGTAAATCGCGATTTTCGCCTTCTTCGGCGGGTGCGGGAGGACAATGTCCAGATTCAGCCTGTTTTCCGCCTTGTTGAAATCGATGTCCTTGAAGCCCACCGCGAGGTCGACGCTCTGCGTGAACTTGCGCTTGCCTTTGCCCTCGGCTAGGGCGGCTTCAAGAGCCTTCGTAATGTGTTCCTTCGTTATCGGCATGTCTGTCAATCCCCTTCTGATAGCGGACCTGACGCGCTTTCTCGAATCACGGCGCGTCCTGCAACGCGATCAGTTCTGCGGGATAAGCAGGAACTATATCCTGTCGAAACCCGTTTTTAAGGCTTTTCCTCGGAATCCTTATTCCATGAAGTCGCGCGCAGTCGGCACCATCTCGGATTCGCCCTTGCGCTTGCGTATGGACGCGATTGTTGTTCCCTGCAGCGATGCGGGCAACTTTTCGTAGCCCAGGAATTCGTAATACCACGCCGCGCGGCCCTGCGTCGCGCCGCGGATGTCATTCGCGAATCCGAACATCGTGGCAACGGGCACGTTGGCGGTGACGTTCGACGCGCCCAAGTCCTGTGCGATGTCCGTAACCTGTCCGCGCCTCGCGTTTATTTGGTTGATGACTCCGCTCAGGTAGTCGGTCGGCGCCGTGACGACGAGCTTCTGCTTGGGTTCGAGCAGTGCGGGCTTCGCCTGCAGCATGCTCGCGAATATCGGGCGTTTTATTGCGGGTATAATCTGCGACGGACCGCGATGCGCGGGGTCCACGTGGATGGTGGCGTCGTTGAGGCGCACGACCACGCCGACGCACGACTCCTTCGCCTGCGGACCCGCCTTCATCGCGTCCTTGTACGCTTCCGTCAGGAGCTCGCGGATGTCCTGCAAGCCCTGCACTCCCTTCGTAGAATCGATGAAGACGTTGCTTCCGTAGACGCAAATCACCTTCTTCGCGTCGTCGCGCTCCATTCCTGCTTTGATAAGGCGCTCGATGAGGTCCTTGCCCTTTGTCTTGTCGTCGATTTCGCCTTCGTTTATCGCCTTCAAAACGGTTTCGGGCAGCGGCTCCACCTGTATCTTGAACTTGTTGTGCTTGTTCGGCGATTTTCCCTCGACTTCGGGGCCTTCCTCGCCGATTGTCTCGTGATAGACGACGATGGGCGGCGACGTCTCGATTGCCACGCCGCGCTCGTGCGATATCTTGTATTCGATGATTTCGAGGTGCAGCTCTCCCATTCCCGAAAGCAGATGCTCGCCGGTTTCCTGGTTGATTTCAACGCGGACCGTCGGGTCTTCCTTCGCTATCTTGCGGAGGGCGTCGATCAGCTTTACCAAGTCGCGCGGGTTCTTCGCTTCGATGCTCTTGGTTACGACGGGTTCGGAGTGGTGCTTTATCTTCTCGAACGGCACCATCTGGCCTTCCGAGAGCGTCTCTCCGGCGTAAACCTCTCCGAGTCCGACCAGCGCGATGATGTTTCCGGCAGTCGCCGCCTCGACGGGAACGCGGTCGGGTCCCATGTAAATCGCGACTCCCTGCAGCTTCTCGGTCTTGTACTGGGAACCCATGTAGAGGTCCATTCCCTTGCGGGCGGTGCCCGAATAAATGCGTCCGATTGCCACTTCGCCGGCGTGCTCGTCCACCTGGATTGCGGTTACCATGAACGTAACCTTTGCGTTCGGGTCGCAGTTCACCATGCCCTTGCCGTGCTCGCTCGCGATGTCGCCCTGCCAGATGACGGGAATCCTGTATCTCTGCGACGTGTTCGGCGACGGGAGGTGCTTGACGACCATCTCGAGTATTACCTCGTCGACTGGCGCCTTCTTCTGCAATTCCGTGTGGTTTCCCTCGGCGCAGAATTTGTAAATATCACCGAACGTGATTCCCGTCTCCTTCATGCGCGGGTAGCTGATCGCCCATTTGTGGAATCCCGTTCCGAACGCGACGTTCCCTTTTTCGACCTTTATCATCCACTCCTCCTTGAACTCGGGAGGGCCGTACGTCTCGATGAGATTGTTGACGCTCGTGATGATTTTGATGAACCTGTCCTGCATGCCCTTGGCGTCGAGCTTCAGCTCGTTGATGAGGCGGTCTATCTTGTTGATGAAAAGAACCGGGCGCACCTTTTCCTTAAGCGCCTGCCTGAGGACGGTTTCCGTCTGCGGCATTACCGCCTCGACGCTGTCCACCACGAGAACGACGCCGTCTACGGCGCGCATTGCGCGCGTGACGTGCCCTCCGAAGTCCACGTGCCCGGGAGTGTCGATAAGATTGACGAGATATTCCTGTTTGTCGTACGTAAAGCCGAGCGAAATATTTGCCGCCTTGATGGTAATGCCGCGCGCCTGCTCCTGCTCGTCGTAATCCAGCACGCGCTGCTCGCCCGCGAGCTCCTTGGAGATGAGCCCCGCCCTCGCGACGAGAGAGTCGCTGAGCGTGGTTTTTCCGTGGTCCACGTGCGCGACGATTCCGACGTTGCGTATCCTGTCGCGGTTCGCCATTAGGCGGACAACGTCTTCGACTACGACTTCTTTTCGTGCCATTAGGATTACCTCGCGGATCTCGAGATGCGCTCCATCTCGTTCTTGCGTTTGATAGCGTAACTCGTCTGGTCGTTCATTCCGGCAAGCGTGAGCTCGTTCGCCAGCGCTTCCGCCAGCGTCGTCTTGCTGTTGAATGCGCTCATGATTGCGGCCAGAGCGACGTTCCTAAGCGCCAAATCAAGGCGCCTCTGCGCGCTGATATCCACGGCTACCTGGTAGGAAACGCCTCCGAAGCGTACGCGCGTTATGTCCTCTGAAGGCGCGCTGTTCTCAAGCGCGTCGACGAGCAACTGAAGCGGATTCTTTCCCGTTTTCTTCTCGATTATCGCGAACGCGTCCCGGATTACCTTCAGCACCTTCAGCTTCTTTCCCTGTAGCCGTCCGTGCGTGCGAATCACGCGCCCGCCGACTTTCTCGCCTGTTCCTCCGCGCATGAGCTTGTTCGCGAGGCGTTCCACTATGTTCACCTTTCCTTTCGCGAATTGCTTGTTGCCGTGGCGCGCGAACGTGTGCGGGATTTCGAGCGGCTTCAGCGATATGTTCTGGGCAAGGCTGATGTCGTTCACCTTGACGTCGTACGAGTATTTGCCGAACAGCTTGGTTTCCATTTCAAATTACCTCTTCGGCTTCTCCTTCTTGCCGGTTCTGAGTTCCTCGAGCGAGACGCCGTTCACCGCGACGACGCGATAGCGAACGCCGGGGATGGAGCCCATCTGCCCGCGCTGCGAGCCTCCGAGCCCTTCAATCGTAACCTCGTCGTGTTCGTCTATCTTCGTAATCGCCTTGTCCTTCGGGACGTGGGCGCTTACTTTTTTGCCGTTCTTCAGGAGCTGCACGCGCACGCACTTTATGATTCCCGAGTGCGGTTGCTTCTGTTCCTTGCCTTCCTTCTTGAGAACGATGCCCTTCGCCTGCGGCGCGCCCTCGAGCGGATCGTACTTCTCCTTGATTTTGAGAGCCTTGCGCTTCCAGGGCTTCTTCAGCCACCTGTGTCTCTTGCGCTGCAACTTGAGAATCCTTCCTGCGAATTCGCCCCGTGCCATCCTAAACCACCCTCAGCTCGCTGTCGAACAGGCGCTTGAGGAGCATGCGCGCGCGATTCACGCGTTTCCCCCCGCGGCCTATGGCG
This sequence comes from Candidatus Norongarragalina meridionalis, assembly GCA_902384935.1. Lineage (GTDB taxonomy): Archaea > Micrarchaeota > Micrarchaeia > Norongarragalinales > Norongarragalinaceae > Norongarragalina > Norongarragalina meridionalis. The sequence continues at coordinate 83,265 of CABMDO010000019.1, read as the reverse complement.
AGCCCCTTGTCCTTGTCCGCCACCTTTATCGTGACGGTTCCGTTAGCGTTGTCGAGCCTCTCTATCATCGCAGGGCGGAAGAGATTGCCGACGAATTCCCCGATTTCCTCGGAGTTCTCGACGACTTCCACTTCCCTGCCGAAAACGCGGTGCAAACGCTCTATGTTCGCGCCGTGCTTGCCTATGGCGCGTCCGAGATCGCCTTTCTGTACGACGAACACGACGGAGTCCGTGGCAATAACCACGTCCTCTGCGCGTGCGCCCGTGTTCTGTTCGAACATGTTCATTATCTGCAGTTCCTCGTTCGTGAGCGTCCTTGCCGTCACTTCTTCTTCACCGCCTGCATGATTTCGGAGTTGCCCGCGTTCATCACCGCCATTGCGCTGACGGTAAAGGGCCTTCCGCAAACCACGCCGAGCTCGATGCTGGTTCCCGGATAATCGAGTATGGGAACGCCCGCCAGCTCGCCGTAGCGCCTGAGCTCCTGCGCGGTGTTAGTCGGGCAGTTCGCGGCTATGACGACGAGCTTCGGCTCCCCCGTAAGGAGAAGCTTCTTCGTCTTGTCCGCGCCCAGCTCCACCTTGCCGGAGTCGACGCACAACCTTATGCTTTTGTCTACTTCTATGCCTGCCATATGCATCATACCTTTGAATCCTAATGGTTCTCAAACCCGCCTTGCTTGATGCATCCGCAGATGCATCGCATGCAGGTTTACTCCCCACTTTTACGTCTCGCGTAAAATGAGTGGAGCATATATGGGAAACCGGCATTTAAAAAGATTACGTCCCTGAGGGCTTTGCTCCGAAATGCCTCTGAAAAGACGAATAAAGGAACAGACTTGATAATTCAGGAACAAGCCTTTTTTATTTAAAAGCAAAAGACATGAATAAAATTATTAATAAATCCAAAACGATATTTATCAATACCAATTGGGTTCTCGATATTTTCTTTACCGTTTTGAATGCGCCTATATCGACTAAAATAAGATTTATTATTGCCACGATTGCGGCGCCCAAAAAATTGCCCATTACCATTTACATTTCGCCTTGCTTAACACCGCTTTTATTTTAGAACTATATACGCTTTTCGTCTTAAACGGCTTTAGAGCAAAGCCGTCTCGAACTCGTGGGGCTACCATTTCATCTTGTATTTCGGGAGCCAGTACCACATCATTACCGCTATCGGTATTATCGTGATAATGATTACCGAGATAATGACCGGTAAGGTCCGAATTGCCGGCGAATTATTGTGTACGTAAAATACCGCCAAATCCGTAAACTATCGCGACCGTTATCAAAAACCTTTTCGCGAAACTTATCATGCAGTCAAGATGTGAGAATTCGGCGTTAAAAAGATTGCGAATAGACGTTGTCGCGCTTTCCCAGCCGCAGAAACGTTATGGTTTTCCCCTCAAGCTTGAAAACTACCCTGTATTGCAGGAATCTCTCGCCGAAATAGAACGCATCGCCGCAGAGGTTCTTGGAAAGCCGCGGTTTCTCGATTATTTTCGCGATTCGCTTTTCCGCGACTTCCTTGGCGTACTTGTCGAGCTTTCGCAGTGATTCCGCAAAGCTTTTTGTGAATACCGCTTCGTAGTCCGACACGAAGGACGAAGTGCCGAGAATCCTTTAAAACAGGGCTGGCGTGCCTACCACTATACTTTATATAGCGGTTTATATGCTAATTATTGTGATACTATGAACATGAACGTTAAACTGGTCGGAATCCCGGAGCAGATAATGGCGGGCGCGGTGAAAGCGGGCATAGCAAAGACGAAGACAGACGCAATCATGCTGGGCCTGCTAGAACTTGACAACAAATACAAGCTTCTCGAGCAACGCGAGGACGAAGAGGACCTGCGCGAGGCGAAGCGCATCGAGCGCGACGTCACACTCGGCAAGGAAAAGCTGCTTTCTGCCAAGGAGTTCGAGCGGCGGACCGGAATAACCGTCACCAAGACGCGCTGATTTTCACCGTTTCTCCGTCCGATTCCACATGAAATCGAAGTATCCGCGGTATGCCTCGGCGGCGTCGGCGTTGTCTATCAGGATCGCCTCGGGCGTCTCCGTCCAGACGATTATCGCTATCTTGTTGCCGAAAATATTGGTAACTACCGGTGATTCCGATTCGAGAGTAATGAACCGCACGTCCCGTAGCCTTTCTTTCTCCACAATCCTCCCCTTCCTTACGATGCTTCTCGTCCTGATTCCCCGCTTCGCCGCCTGCGCCTTGAATTTCGCCGCGAATTCGGGCATGCGCTCGTCCAGCTGGTTCTCGGAGCCGAACACGCGGCTTTCCTTCCGCGCATCCAAGACCATCTTTAGCACGGTCTTCACGCCCTTCGTGCCCTTGTATAACCGAACATTGTTCTGCAGTTTCGCCGCCGAGTATTCGCGCTCCAGCTCGGGCATTATTTCCGTCACTTCCTCGAGCTTCCCTTCGAGGTATTCGCGTATGTTCCGCGGATGCGCAGCCTGGAACCACTTCACCTTGCCTATCGTCACATAGGACGCCAGCCCCTTCTCCATCAGCCCTTTCAGCGAGTTGTACGTGGACGTGCGGTCTATGGCCGCTTCCTTGGAAACTCGCCCTGCTTTGGAGGAGCCAATCTTTACGAGTGCGAGGTAAACCTTGGCCTCGTTCCGCGACAGTCCGCACGCCTTCATCAGCGTTTCTTCCTTCATATGTTGTAAGTATTTTTACAACAAACCAATATATCCCTTTCCGTGGAGAGTGTTCGGGGTGAGGGCATGCAGGCACAGCTTGAGATGCTGAAAAGCACGGAAGGCAGGTTCCAGAAGATAAACGGCGACGAGTTCGTCGCCATAGACCGCGTCAACGACGCGCTTTACTGGGGAGCCCTTGAATATTTCCACGAAAACGGCTTCACGTGGATGGACGTTCCCACCATAACGCGCATAACCGGCGCTTGCGAGAACGTGGACACGCTTTACTCGGTCGAACACTTCGGCAGGCAGGCGTATCTGGCGCAAACGGGGCAGCTCTACCTCGAGGCGAAGATACCGCGCCACAGCAGGGTATGGACCGTGATAACGAGTTCGCGCGCCGAGGCGTCGGCGGACGAGCGCCACCTCAACCAGTTCCAGCTTCTGGAATTCGAGCACCAGGGCGATTTCGAAAGCATGCTCGCGAACGTCGAGGGAACGGTGAAGGCGATGCTTCGGAACGCGCTGAAGAACGCGCGTCCCGAGCTTGAATTCCTCGGACGCGACGTCGCAGAGCTGGAAACGTATCTTTCGCCCTTCAACCGCATAACCTATACCGACGCGGTGAAGCTGCTGTCGGACACGCATTTCCAGATCGCGTGGGGAGACGACCTGAAAAGGCAGCACGAGCTCTTCCTCGTGCAGGCGCTCGGAGGGAAGCCGCTCTTCATAACGCACTTCCCTACCGCGATAAAATTCTTCAACATGCGGCAGAACCGCGACAACCCGCTCGTCGTGAACAGCGCGGACCTGATAATGCCGTACAGCGGCGAGGCGGTGGGGAGCGCCGAGCGCGAAAACGATTACGATATCCTTTACAAGCGCCTTCTCGAAAGCCCGATGTACCGCATACTCAGCAATCGCGGAGTTTCCATCGAGGAGTTCGGTGATTACCTCGCCATGGTGAAGCAGAATCCGATTCTCCACTCCGGATGCGGAATAGGGTTCTCGAGAATTTCCCAGAGCGCGATGGGTCTCGAGGACATCAGGCAGTGCACTAGCTATCCGTTGAATGCCGAAACGCTTTACTAAACACTGGAACCGACGCGCCGCGGCTGCTTTAAATTCCGCCCTCGCATGCTCCGCGTATGGCAAGCGGAACCCTTAAAAGTATAAACTATACGTATATACGTAGGGTAGAAACCTTTCGGCGCGAGGACATGCGCTTCACGAAGGCGGCGTACTCCGAAATCGCGGAATACGAATTGTCCGTCGAAGACGTCCTCGAATGCCTCAATTGCGGACGGGATTCGGGCAGGCGCAGGATGCGCGGCGTCGTGGAACGTTGCCTCCGCGGCTTGAAAGTGGTTGTTGCGGAGTCGTGGGATTTGCATGAAAAGCGGCACGTCTGGGCGGTTATTCACGTAAGCAAGGTGGGAAAATGACGATGAAATGCGTAAAGTGCGGGAAGCTGGCGAAGCGTGCATCCCTTCGCATAGAAGGAACCACGGTTCCAGGCTGGCGATGTTCATGCGGCGAGGAGTATTTGGATGCAGACGCAGCTGAGCGCCTGCTCGCTCTCAGAAAGCTTGACCGCCAGAAATTGACGGCAAAGGTTACGCAGCAGGGGAATTCCTTCGCCGTCCGCCTGCCGATGGCGTTGTTCAGGGCGCTGGGTATGAAGGACAAGGAAACCCTGGGCATAAAAGTCGATCCGTCGAACCCCCGTTCCTTCACGCTGACGCTTTACTGAAAATTAATCAGTCCAAACTTTCTTCTCAATAAAGATGAGGAATGCACCGCCAAAAGCTCCAGCGATCATCGCAATTACAAATTCTCGCGCTGTCGGAATAGGCCACTTAAACCAGTCTATAGCCGTCACCATTAGTGCAACCGCCATTGCAAAAAGAATAGCCGTTAGTAATAACCACTTATAACTAATTTTCATTTTTTGTGGTGCGTCGCGCCTATACGCTGGAAGAATCGGCCCCCTAAGTTTCTCTTTCTTTTTCATATAGTCGAAAGTATACCACGCCATGGAGACGCAAACTGAAACGCTCATTACCAGCGAAATGCCAAACGAAAACCAGTACAGCGTTTCTAACTTATATAATTCGGAAACGCCAAGACCTACAAGTCCTATGAGCAATACCCACACATTTTGGTTTAGGGATATTTTCGTCATATCCCCCGCCTTTTCAATCGCGGTTCCTAGCATCGGTTTTCACCGTATGTAGCGCGTCGCGTCCAGGCGCGTCTGGTCCGCGTCAACAGCCTGCGCAGGCGCCGGTGCCTGCTGCGCCGCGCGCGCCTGCTGCTCCATCTTCGTCAGCTCGGCTTCCGCCTTCGCGGCGCGCTTCTCAAGAAGTTTCGTGTCGAATTTCTGTCCAGTGTAGCGCGCGAGCAGTTCAACGAGCGCCTTCGCTCCGTGCCCGTCTATGTTGTGCCCGTTGGTTTCCACGAGCAAGCATGCCCCGCGCATCCCGTAGCCGCGCGCGAGTGCGGGAAGAAGCCCAGCCATGCCTACTATCGGGATAATCTTGTCGAACAACTTGGTGGCGCCAGCCTTTTTCATCTCGTCATTGAATTTTTTGCTGGTTCCGGCGCAGTAGATGCCGCGCTTTTCCCCCGCGCTGCCGACTGCGTAGCCAGCCATCGCGATTACGTCCTTTCCTCCCAGATCCCCGAACAGGGAAAGAATCCGCGCGCTGACCTCGTACTGCCCTTCGACGGTTATGGGCTGCAAATCGCCGCGCAGGAAAACGTAGTCGCGCTTTCCGAGGCGTTTCGCGTAGAACTTCATCGTGAACGGCTTAAGCGCCCCGCTTTTCATCGCGAGCACCTGGTTAGGAAAGTGCGGGGAATAAAGAGTCGCGAAGTGCTCCGCCTTCATCGTGCCTACCAGATGGTCGATCGCCATTTTTCCGACGAACCCGATTCCAGGAAGCCCCGCTATTAGTACGGGATTCTTCAGCTTCACGGTTTTGCGCGTTATGCGCGACTCGCCCTTCATGAAAGCACTTCTATGATGCGGCAGTTAATCACGGCGCGCCCTCCCTTGGGTTCCGCCACCAGGTTGCCGCACTTCTCGCAGTAGACGGCTGTTTTCGAATCGCCGTAAACCACCATGTCTTCTCCGCAATCGCAGCGGACGCGCAGGAATTTGCTCATTTAATCACCTATTTCGCAGTCTCCGCCTTCTTCTTCATGCGTCCGCTTATCACGCGCTCGTGCCTTTTCTTGCAGACGGAGCATTCGAGCATCATCTTGTTGCGTATGCCCTGTTTCTTCACCTTGGCCTTGCCCTTGACCTTTCCGTGGTATCCCTCGAGCTTGCGTTCGTGCTTGCGGGTTCCCCAGGCGAGCTTGCGGCCGGGCTTGTATTTGCTGGTGCTTATCTTCACCTTGTGGTCCGTGTGCTTGCGGCACTTCGGGCAGTACGCCTTTATCTGCTTCGGTACTATCATTTTCAAATCTCCTCCGCGAGCCCCCGCTTCAACAGAAGCGCGCCCGCGTCTTCAGGAACATCGAGAATTTCGCCTTTCTTGAACGGGCCCAGCCCGCTTCCGTCCTGCGACGCGAACGCGGGTACGTCCGCCTTCGCCCGAAGCCTGTGCTTCCTCTCCGCAGGAGCGCATTCCGCGCATTCCCCGAATTTCTGCATTATATTGACTGCGTCCGTATAAAACCCTTTTTCTTCCAAGGCGAGTCCCTCGCCGTCCATCGTGTTTTTCTGCGAATCGCGCAGCGCTTTCAGCGTTATTTTGTTCAGGCGCAGCCACGAAAGCTCCTTGAGCGCGCGCGCCATGTCGTCGAACGCCTTTATGCCCGCGGCGTCGTTCGTTCCCGCCCTGAGTTTGCGCAGGTGTTCGCGGTACGACTCGTAAAAGCCCTCGTCTAGGGACTGAACTCCGGCAGACTTGCGTTCATCGAGAAGGACGCGCCTCAGCGCGTCGTAGCTGACTTCCATATAATCCGTGAACTATTGAGCGCGCCGCGGTTTTTTAAAGTGCCGCTTCCGAATATGGTCATGCCGTTGGTGCGCGTAAAGCCGTTGGAACTAAAGAGATTGCGTTCCCGAAAAGCCGCGATAATCACGGGCAGGTTGACGGAAAAGGCGCTCGGACGGAGGCCTACGTACGAGGAGTGGAAGAATTCATTCCTTTTCTATCGGTTCCCGAAAAACACGCCGGAGCACAGGCTCAAGCGGAAACTCGAGCGGATGATGTGGGACGGCAAGATTACCATGGGCGAATATCGCGAAGCCATGGGCGTCGAGTACGATCCCTCGCAACTTCTCGTTTATGCCGCTCCCGAATTGCTCGAAAAAATCCGGAAGTTGCTGGCACGGAAACCCGAAGTTCTTCGCGTCTATAATCCGCCTAAAAGGCCGAATTAGGCGAGCGTTGCGTATCCTTTGAGCAGGAGAAGCATCGCCGCGGGCTCGGGCATGTCGACGGGAACGCCTTCTTTTACCTCGAACGTTTTTCCCATCAGTTCGAACGCCGCGTTTTTCGCCGGTTTCACGCGCACCATGTTCTTTTCAGGGAAAGCGAGGGCGTCGCGCAGCGGGTCGAACTTCTTCAAGTCGCACTTCTTCGCCACGAACCCGGTTCCGCCGTGGATTGTTTCGGGCATTCGTATCAGCCGCGCGGTATCGAGAGTAACTTGTTTATCGAGGACGAGCGCATGCTTCGCTTTCGCCGCCGCAAGCGCGGCTTCCCATATTTTTTCGGTTCCTTTAACGGCGCCGTAGTTCCCGCGCCGCAGGTTTTCCAGCGCGAGCTTCTTCTTCTCGTCGTCGAGCGGAGACGCTTTCAAGCCGGCGACGGCTTCGTCGTGGAATTTTTTGCCCCATCCCCGCGCCTTTTCATCCGGTCCCCTGAGCAGCTTCGACGCGCCCCGCTTCTTCTCCTCGTAGAACTCGCGCGCGTCGCCGAGTATTTCCTCCTCCACGAGCAGCTCTCCGCGGGGTTCGGAAGCGTATTCCACGATTTCTCGGCGCGCGTCCGAGCCGAGCTGCCGCACCGCCTCGGAATCCACGTGCAGGTGATAGCCCTTGCTTCCGGAGAAGTTCGCGGTTACTTCGTGGGAGGAGAAACCGAAATCGCCGAGCAGGTATTCCTCGAGCAGTTGAAGCGCGTCCGTCCGCGCCGCGTCCAAACAGGCGGGGCATATTATCCCGTTATGCCCGTGCTCGCCTATCCTCGGCTTGTCTATGTCGAAAGCGATCTCCGCGCCGAGAAAGCCCTTGCGCTGCATGGGGCGTCCGTCGGGAATCTGGTAATAGGCGACGGAGTACGACGCGTAGAGCGGCGATTCGCGGCGCAGAAACTCGCGCAGTTCCTTCGGGGAAGGGAAGGATTTGTGCCTCTGGTCTATCTTCGAGTTCCAGCCGAATCCGAATTCGCGCTTCGCCACTTCGTGCGGAGGCGTGTCAAAACGCGAATAGAACCACGACAGCCGTTCGCGCACGTAGTCGCCGTTCATCGGGGTTTCCACCTGCATCTGTCGCAAAGTTCCGTCGGCGCCAGGTTGTTGTCCTGCATGCGCCTGCAGGAAAAGCGGACGTTTGGATGGCGGTAAACCCATTCGGCTACGTCACGCGCCTCGCGACTGGAAAAGGGATGCGTTCCGTGGGCGCATCTGTTTGCGTATTCCTCCATCACTTCCATGGCGGCGTCCTTCGAAACCCCGTCGCGCACGCATGCAATCGCAAGAGCCATGGCGCCGTAATAGCGCGAACCCTCGGGTTCGCCTTTCAGAAGAACCTGCACGCACGGAAGCTCGAGGTTTTTCCCGCGAGCCGTTACATGCGACGGCTTCGGCAGCTTTTTCCGCATCTCCTCGGCTATTTCCAGCACGCGCTTCGGGATCAAGTCGCGCCGCGCGCTTCGGAAGTCGAGTATTTTTTTGCGGACCGCGTTGCGGACGAGCGAGCGCAGCTCGCCCGCGTCGACGGAGACGAACCCCTTGTCGAGCGACGCCCCGGAAAGGGAACCGCCTCCTTTCAGGTATTCGGGAAGCGGGATTTTTCCGTGGGAATAAGACGGGAAGAAGTCGAGCGCTACGGCTTCGGTATCCTTGTCCTCGACGGTTTTCGCCATCGCGTCGGAGAATTTCCCGTACGCCCAGCCGTCGTCGAGCGCGTGCAGCAGCAGCCGTGAGAGCGCGTATACCTTGGAGGAAGGGACGTGCGCCTTTCCGCGCAGCGCGTCCATCAGGAACGCGGCGGCGCGCTCTATCTCGTCCTCCTTCAGTTCCGCGCCCACGCTTCCCTTGGACGCCGAAAGAAACGGATACTTCGGTGATTCCGACTGCATCTTCCCCAACCCTAAAGCTTTTCGTATTCGAATGAGAAGTCCTTCGCGCCTGTGTCCGTCCAGTTCAGTTCGAATTTCTTCTGAGTAGCGCCGCTTGTCGTCGCCGGGATATCCCTCGATACTATGGTGCTTCTCGCTATCGTGATGCCGCCGCTGTTGATGCCGACGGAAACGATTACAACCGGAATCGGGTCCTTTCCCCGGTTCGCTATGTCGCACTGCCCGCGGACGTAAAGCGTCCGATTAAGCCCGTAGGCGGGCTCTATGGGGCGGCTGCCCAATACCCCGAAAAACGACGGCGAGCCGATGTAGTTGTCATCGAGATTGCACGAAACGTCCCCGGCGCTCCCGCGTCCGAACACGAACCAGAGAAGCACGAGTATGACTGCGCCGAGTATCAGGTAGCGCGTCATTTCCCCGCCGGGTTTCGTCGCCCCGACGGCGGCGCCCGCAGTTTGCGCGCCGAGCTGCGCCCATCCTTTCGGCGTTTTCATCTTGTCGATTGTTTCCGACGTGGCTTCTTCCCAGCCCTTCTGGCGCGTCGGAATCTCGTCGAGCCCCATCGGCGCGCCCATCGCCGCGTCAACCTCTATTTTGTAGGTATCGTCCGCGACGTTCACCCACACGCGGTAAAAAGGAACGTAAATCTTGTTCAGCGCGGAAACCGCTATCATGTCCTTCGTTATGCCGCCGACGTGCGCCGCTATCTTCATCGCCGCGGTGTCCTTCGCCTCGTGCTGCGAGACGCTCGTGCTTTCAATCTCGGCGCCTTCCTGCGCAGTCTTGGAGCGCTTGATTGGGCGGTCGAGTATTATCGGAACCAGATCGTTGAGCTCGCCGGAAAAGGCGTTCAGCGCCGTGCGGCCCGTGGGCGTGGGGCCCTGGCCTCCTGTGACGACGTCAAAGGAAAAAGTCCAGAACGGCGTGTACACGAGCTTTATGTCCGCAACCTCGTGCTTCTTCCAGCCTTTCTGCGCGAGGGATTTCTGTATTATCGAAAGTGCGGCTTCGGGCGTCAGTTTGGCTTCGAGCGCCTGCGCGTCGAGTATCACGAATTCCTTTCGGCAAGGCTGATTTTAAACCCTTGCTCCTTTCTTTTTTCATGAAGCGGCTTGCGAGGGAACTTTCGTCGTTGCGCGGCGAAACCGCGATTTATCCGCACTCGATTGCCGATGTGGACGCGCTGGCGGGAGCAATGGTGCTTCGCGACATCCTTAAGCGGCGCGGCATCACTTCCTCGGTTCATCTGGTTGATACGGCGAACAGGCAAGCACGGAAAGTAATGGAAGCGTTGCGCCTTCCCATTCCTTCCGCTCTTCCGGCAACAGACGCCGACAACGTCATTCTCGTCGACGTCAGCAACCCCGATTTGCTGGGCGGTCTGCAGCTGAAGGGAAAGCGCATCGTGGCAATAGACCACCATTTCCATTCCAACCACGTGCGCGGATACGTCCACGTCGAGCGGGGTGCGGCAAGCACGTGCGAAGCCATATTCCTGCTCGCCAAGGAAATGAAGGTGCAGCTGAACGCGAAGCAGTCCTCGCTCCTTCTCGCGGGCATTCTTTCGGACACGGCTTTCTTCGCGGGCGCGAACGCGGCGACTTTCCCAATCGTGGCGGAGTTGCTGAAAAAGGCGGATTACGCGAAGACGGCGGCGTTCGTGCGCGAAGAACCCGACATGCCGCAGAAAATCGCGGTTCTGAAGGCGATGCAACGGGCGCAGTACGAAAAAGCGGGAAAAGGCATCGTAGCCTGGAGCAACGCGGGTTCGTTCGAGCTGGGCGCCGCGCTTGCCCTGACCGACGCGGGCGCGGACTTCGCGTTTGTCGCCAATCCCAAGGAAGGCAGGATTTCGGGCGCCAAGCGGGCCGCGGCGAAGGGAAACATCGGCAAAATAATGGAGAAAGCGGGCCGTTCCTTCGGCGGTTCGGGTGGCGGGCACGAGTCCGTAGGCGGCTGCCGCGGAAAACCGGAAAAAACGCAGGCGGCGCTCGACGAATGCCTGCGCTTGTCAAGATTGTTACTACTCGCCAATAGCAAGATATATTAACTCCTTCTGTGAGTATATATACTGTTCGAGTTACGGGGTGTTCGCGTGGGGATTATCGACAAGAAGAAAAAGGTCATCCGCAAGTGGCTGTTTCAGTGCGCCTACTGGCGCGTCTGCGAGTCCTGCGCGCTGAAGGACGACTGCCAGAAGGAGATGAAGACGCAGGGTATCGCCAAGGACTGGATCGCGGAGCAAATCGACATCGCGAAGAACGGCAAGCCCGACGACTCGGACACGAAGAAGACGACGTTCCGCGCGCACACCGCCCGCGCCAAGAAGCCGCTGTTTTCTAGAACGCGAGTATAGCTATGCTGCACACCGCCAGCAGCATGGCAACCGCCTGCATCGGCGTGAACGAGTCGCCCAGGAATTTAATCGACAATAGCGCCAGCACTATCGTGCTCAGGCTCAGCACCGCGCCTACGAGCGCCACCTTTCCGGTGTTCAACGCCGCTATCACCAGGAAATACCCGAACAAAGAGCACAGCACCGCGGCGGCGAGCCACGTGAGCATCGCGGGAGAGGCGCCCGGAAACACGAAGAAGTAAATCGCCGCCCCGCACGCAAGCGCTATGAGCGCGATGGGCACTGTCTTGTTTTCGAGCGAATTCGCGAAATTGAAGTCCTTCGCCAGTATCTTGAAAGCGAAATTTCCGCCAGCAAGAAGAAGCATCGCGCCGAGCGCGTAGAGGAGCCAGCTTTCCATATGTTCAACACAACGCAGCTCGGTTTTAAATCGGCTTCCTTCGTCGTTTGCCGAAGGGACGATTGACGTTTGGCGAAAGGGTTTTAATGTTTCGGCGCGCCTAATCCTGTCTATGCTTCTGGAAAACATAGACTCACCCAGCGATTTGAAGCGGCTTTCCATTGCGGAGCTGCCCAAACTCGCCGAGGAGATACGGGAGACGATTATCAAGACGGTGTCGGTTACCGGAGGGCATCTTGCGCCGAATCTCGGCGTGGTCGAGCTCACCATAGCCATGCACTACGTCTTCAACTCGCCCCGCGATAAATTCGTCTGGGACGTGGGGCACCAGTGCTACGTGCACAAGCTGCTTACCGGCAGGAAGGAGCGCTTCGGCACCATACGGCAGTACAAGGGCATCAGCGGGTTCCCGAAAATGTGCGAAAGCGAGCACGACGTTTTCGGTACGGGGCATTCCTCCACGTCAATCTCGGCGGCTCTGGGCATAGCGCAGGCGCGCGATACCAAAGGCGAGAGTTACAAGGTTCTCGCGGTAATCGGCGACGGCGCCATGACCGGCGGCATGTCCTTCGAAGCGTTGAACCAGGCAGGGCACCGCGGCACGGATTTGGTGGTAGTCCTGAACGACAACTTCATGTCCATCTCGCCCAACGTGGGCGCGATGTCCTTCTACACCAACCGCCTGGCCAAAAAGGTGCCGAACTGGCCCGTCTACAACCGCGTTCGGCAGGATATCTATTACCTGCTTTCCCAGATTCCGCCAGAGCAGAAGGAGCTCGTCGACACCGTCCGCAGGCTGAGGGAAGCAGCGCTAGCGGTACTCACGAGCGGATTGGTTTTCGAGGAACTGGGCTTTACGTACATCGGGCCCATAGACGGGCACGACATTTCGAAACTTATAGAAACGTTCGAATCGGTGAAGAAGATGCGCGGCCCGGTGCTGGTGCACGTCATAACGCAGAAAGGCAAGGGCTGCGAATACGCCGAGGACGACGCGCCGCGCTTCCACGGATGCGCGCCGTTCGACCCCGAAAGCGGCAAACCCTCGAAACCCAAAGGCAAACCCGCGTTCCAGGACGTGTTCGGTGAAACCCTCGTCGAACTCGTCAGGCAGAACAAGAGGATAGTGGGCATAACCGCCGCGATGCCTTCGGGAACCGGAACCATAAAGTTGGCGGAAGCGTTCCCCGAGAACTTCTTCGACGTGGGAATCGCGGAACAACATGCCGTAACGTTCGCCGCGGGAATGGCTGCGAACGGATTGCATCCTGTTTTTGCGGTTTATTCGTCGTTCCTCCAGCGCGCCTACGACCAGGTGATACACGACGTCTGCCTGCAGAACCTTCCCGTGACGTTCGCGATTGATCGCGCGGGAATAGTGGGCGACGACGGGCCGACGCACCACGGCGTGTTCGACATCTCGTTCTTACGCTCGGTACCCAATCTCGTGATAATGTCCGCATCGAACGAGCCGCAGTTGCAGGACATGCTTTACACCGCCGTGAAACACAACGGCCCGGTGGCGGTGCGCTACCCGCGCGGTTCCGGCCCGGGGTTGCCGCTGAAGAAGGAATTCAATGAGCTTCCGATTGGCAAGGCGCATCTGATGAAGGACGGCAAGGACGTCGTAATCATAGGAGCCGGCGTGATGGCGAACGTCGCGCTCGAAGCCGCGAAGGAGTCGAAGCATTCCGTCGCGGTAATAGACCCGCAGTATCTGAAGCCGCTCGACGAAACGCTCATCATCGAATACGCCAAAAAGACGGGGCGCGTGCTCACGGTTGAGGACGGCGTGCTTGCGGGCGGGTTCGGGAGCGAGGTTCTAGAGATGCTCACCGCCAGGGGAGTGGAAGCCAAGGTGCACTGCCTCGGCTATCCCGACGAGTTCATCGAACACGGCGCGCCGGAAATCCTCCTCGCGCAGTACGGCTTGAACAAGGAAGGAGTCCTCAAGGCAATCGAAAGGTTGTGCGGAAAATGAAGCGCATCTGCATTCTCGGCTCTACGGGTTCCATCGGCACCCAGACGCTCGACGTAGTAGGCCGCTTTCCCGAAAAGTTCAAAGTCGTAGGGCTCAGCGCAGGCGGGAACGTGGAATTAATCGAGGCGCAAGCGAAAAAGTTCAAGCCGAAGATGGTTTGCGTTTCAAAGGAGGATGACGCGAAAAAACTCGGGCCGAAACTTCCGGGCGTGGAAGTCCTTCACGGCGAAGACGGGCTGAACGCGCTGGCAACCATGGACGGATGCGATACCGTGGTAACCGCCATAGTCGGCGCAGCTGGCTTGAAACCAACCGTGGCGGCAATCAAAGCGAAAAAGAATATTGCTCTCGCGAACAAGGAAACGCTCGTTGCGGGCGGAAGCGTAGTAATGCCTCTTGTCAAGAAGGAAGGCGTCACGCTCCTGCCCATAGACAGCGAGCACTCCGCGATTTTCCAGTGCCTCCACGGCGAGAACTGGAAAAGCATAGCGCGCATCATCATAACCGCGTCCGGAGGCTCGTTCCGCGACTGGACCCTTGCGCAGATGGAAAAGGCGACGCCCGAGCAGGCGCTGAAGCATCCGAACTGGGCGATGGGCGGGAAAATCACGATTGATTCCGCGACGCTGATGAACAAGGGTTTGGAAGTAATCGAGGCGCACTGGCTCTACGGCGTTCCCTACGAAAAAATCGAGGCGGTGATTCACCCGCAGAGCGTGATTCATTCGCTCGTGGAATTCGAAGACACGTCCGTGATGGCGCAGCTCGGGCTCCCCGATATGCGGCTTCCGATACAGTACGCGCTTTCCTATCCCGAGAGGCTGCCGAACCCTTCCCTGAAAAGGTTGAATCTGGCGGACGTAGGAACGCTTTCGTTCAAAAAAATCGACGAGGCGCGCTTCCCGTGCTTCCGCATGGCGCTCGACGCGGGAGAAAAAGGCGGCACGATTCCCGCGGTTATGAACGCCGCCAACGAAATAGCGGTGTTCGCGTTCCTGAACAAAAAAATAGGTTTTATGGGCATTCCGAAGACGGTTTCGAAAGTGGTTGCGGCGCACCGCACAGTTTCCTCGCCGTCGCTCGAAGAGATACTCGCCGCAGATGCATGGGCGAGAAAAGAGGCTGAAGGATATGTTTCCAAGGCGTAAATCCCGGCAGGTGAAGGCGGGTTCCGTAAAAATCGGCGGCGGCGCGCCGGTCGTAGTGCAGAGCATGTGCAATACCGACACTCGCGACGCAAAGAAAACGCTCGAGCAGATCGAAGCGCTCGCCGAAAGGGGATGCGAACTCGTTCGCGTCGCGATTCCGGACGAAAAAGCCGCGGACGCGGTCAAGATTATTGCGAGGGATTCGCCCATCCCCGTCTGCTCCGACATCCATTTCGATTACAAACTCGCGTTGAAATGCATCGACAACGGCGTTTCAAAGCTCCGCATAAACCCCGGAAACATCGGAGGCGAGGAAAAGACGCGCGCCGTAGTCAAAGCGGCGAAAAATGCGGGCATCCCGATGCGCATCGGCGTCAACGCGGGTTCGCTCGAACCTGCGCTGCTGCAGAAATACGGGCGTCCGACGCCCGAAGCGGCGGTGGAAAGCGCGTTCGGGCACATCAGGATTCTCGAATCGCTGGATTTCCGCGACATCGTCGTTTCGCTTAAGTTCAGCGACGTTCCCAGGACTGTCGCGGCGTACAAGCTCATGGCGAAGCAGTGCGACTATCCCCTTCATCTCGGCGTTACCGAGGCAGGAACGACGCTCGGCGGAAGCATCAAGTCCTCGATGGCGCTCGGTGCCCTGCTGATGGAGGGAATCGGCGACACGATACGCGTTTCGCTTACCGCGTCCCCGCTGGAGGAAGTCAGGGTCGGATACGAAATACTCAAGGACTTGGGTTTGCGCGAGCGCGGCCCCATCATGACGTCGTGCCCCACGTGCGGACGCACGGAAATCAACCTCATAAAAATCGCCGAGGAAGTGGAGGCGAAGCTGCAGACGTACAAGGAGCCGTTCCACGTCGCGGTGATGGGCTGCGTCGTAAACGGCCCGGGCGAGGCGCGCGAAGCGGATGTCGGAGTCGCCGGCGGACGGGGAGTCGGAGTGATATTCCGCAAGGGGCAGGTAGTGCGCAAGGTGAAGGAAAGCGAAATCGTCGGCGCGCTGTTCGAGGAAATCGACGCTATGCTGAAGGAGAGGCGAAAGGCATGAAAGTAGTCGCAATCATCGCCGCATCGGGCAAGGCGAAGAGGCTCGGCGGCATAAGCAAGCAGCTCTTTCCGTTGCTCGGAAAACCCGTTTCCGCGCACGCGATACAGGCGTTCGAGGACAATCCGTTCGTGACGGACATACTCGTCGTGTGCGGCGAGGAGCGCGTGCCAGACTTCCAGTCGATGGCCAAGGATTTCGGATTCAAGAAAATCCGCGCCGTGGTAGTCGGCGGACAGGAGCGCCAGGATTCGGTTTACAACGGCTTGAAGGCGTGCCCGAAGTGCGATATCGTCGCAATTCACAACGGCGCGAACCCGCTCGTGACGCAGAAGGAAATCACGGACTGCATAAACGCCGCGAAGGAGACTGGCGCGGCAGTGGTGGGGACGCGCGTGAAGGAGACGGTGAAGCGCGTCGGCGCAGACATGCTCGTGCAGGAGACGCCTGTGCGCGCCGCCCTGTGGGCGGTGCAAACGCCCCAGTGCATCGTTTACGACGTCGCGATGAAGGCGTTCGAGAAGGCGATTTCGGAAAAATTCTACGGCACCGACGACGTGCAGCTCGTCGAGCGCATCGGCGTGCCCGTCAAAATCGTCGAAGGAAGCTACGAGAACATCAAGATTACGACGCTCGAAGACATCGTTTTCGCGGAAGACGTTTTGCGGAGGAGGATGACGAAAACCCGCTTTACGTACGACGATGCGATGCGCCTGCTGAAGCAGTATCTCGGCGAGAACCCGACGCGTTACAAGCACGATTTGGAGGTAACGCGCGTCGCGGCGGAAACCGCGCTCAAACTCAAGGAAAACCTCTCCAAGGGAAAATATTCGCAGGCATCGCTTGTCAAGCGTATCGAGCTGCTCGACGTGGAGGAACTGCGCATCGCGGCGCTGCTCCACGACATAGGCTACGCCGAGCCGCTGAAAAAAGCCGGCGTGCACGCGGTCGATGCCGCGGTTTTCCTCCGCGAAAAGAACGAGGAAGGCGTGGCGCGCGTCGTGCTTTCGCACAACGCAGCATTCGAGGAGGCGAAACTCCGCGGAACGGACCTGTCGCAGTACGGGTTCGAGCCTCAGGATCTGATTCCGTCTTCCCTCGCGGCGGAGATACTTACTTACGCGGATTTGTGCGTTGGGCAGGGCGGATTGGTGATGGGTTTGGACGAGCGCTTCGCGGACATCCAGTCGCGCCTGAAGCCGCAGAACCCGCTGCTCGCGAGGGCGTGCGAACTCGCGGAGAACAGGCTGCGCGAGGTTTACGCGAGGGTAAAAACGCTTCTGTAGGTGATTTGAATGGAATTCCGCGTTGGTTTGGGGCACGATTCGCATGCGTTTGCCGAAGGGAAAAAATGCGTCTTGGGCGGCGTGGTTTTCGAGGGCGAGCGCGGCTTCAAGGCGAATTCCGACGGCGACGTGGTTCTTCACGCCCTATGCAACGCGCTTGCCTCTTCAGTAGGCGGCCGTTCCCTTTCTTCTTATGCGGACGACCTGTGCAAAAAAGGAATCACAGACAGCCGCGAATACGTGAAGGTCGCGCTGAAGAAAGTAAAGGAAGCGGGCTATTCCGTTTCCAACGTTTCCGTGTCCATCGAGTGCGCGAAACCCAAGATAGAGCCTTCGTTCGAAAAAATGCAATTGTCGCTTTCGAAAATACTGGGCATTCCTTCGGATAAAGTCGGCATCACCGCGACTACGGGAGAAACGCTGTCCGCTTTTGGAAAAGGAGACGGCGTGATGGCGTACGCCGTGGTGCTCGTCACGAAGGAAAAACAACGTGTTTAAGCAGTCTCAGCATTTCCTCGCGGTAAGCCATCGGCGCTTCCGCGCCTTCGCCCCCGAATGTTATCGGATCCCTTAGCGCCGTAGGTTCGTTTCCATTCGGATAAACCTCTATCCCGTACTCTTTGCTTTTCTTGACCAGCGCAAGCGGACCGATTTCCCGCCTTGCGGCGAAGGCGAGCGCCTTAAAGGTATTTTCCTCGTCCATTTTGTTCTTGAACGTAACGAGAATTCTACGGACTTCCGGATCGAACATCACGCCGCGTACAACTCCGTTAGTGACCAGCATCCTTCCGCCCCCGCTTTTCTTCAGGGCGTCGAATGCCTTTTCCGTGTTCTCAATCTTCGGCAGCGTCATGCAACCACCTCGTAAGCGCCCGAGATTTTTTTGTCGAATATCCCGAACACCGTGGGTCCTGCGCCGCTCACGAGGCTGCCGAGCGCGCCCTTTTTCATCATCCGTTCCTTCGCGGCGGCGCATTCGGGGAACGCCTTCAGGACGACGTCCTCCAGCGAGTTTCCAAGCAACGCAGCGACGTCTTTCGCGTCGCCGTGCTCCACCGCGTAAGCCATCCTGTCCGCGTCGTAGTGCCGCTTCTTAGCAAGCCCGTCGTATTTGGAATAAATCCACGCGGTTTTCTTTTCAGGCAGCGCGACGTTCGGCGTCTCCAGCGCGACGTAAAAACGCGCCTTCGGCCTGAGCTTCGTCAGGTTGAACTCCCTTTCCCGGGCGAGGCATGCGCCGCCTTCGAGGAAGAAGCAGACGTCCGAGCCTACTGCGCGGCCTATGTCCTTCATTTCGTCCTTCGTGAGTTCGGTTCCATATAGCCTGTCGAGCCCGCGTATCACCGCGGCGGCGTCCGAGCTTCCCCCGCCAAGTCCCGCGGCAACCGGAATCCTCTTGGTTATCGAGATTTTCGCGCAGCACAGCATCTCGGTTTTCTCGAAAAACAGGCGCGCCGCCTTTTCCGCGGTGTTCTCGCGGATGTTTCCCGCGCATTTCACCGAAAAATCCTTCGCCTTTTCGATGGCGACGTCGTCGTGGAGCGAAATTTCCTGGAAAACCATGTCTACGGAGTGGAAGCCGTTCTTGACGCCGCCTGCGTCGAGAAGGAGATTCACCTTTGCGTCGGCGCGCTCAGTAACTTTCAAGCTTCTTCACCACTTCGTCGATTACGAAGTCGGGCGTGCTCGCGCCCGCTGCGACGCCGACGGTTTTCGCGCCCTTGAACCATTCCTTCTTGAGTTCCCTGGCGGTTTCGATGTGGTACGTGGGCGCGATTCGCTCGGCAATCTGTGCAAGCCGTCGCGTGTTTCCGCTGTTCCTGCCGCCTACCACGACGATGACGTCGACCTTTTTCGCGAACCCCTTCACCGCCTCTTGGCGTTCGCCAGTTGCGCTGCAAATCGTGTTGAACACGCGCAGCTCCTTGGTTTTGTTGAAAAGAATCGGGATGATTTTGCCCACAACCGCCTGCTCCTGAGTGGTTTGCACGACTACGCCCATCTTGCCGCACATCTGCAGCCTCTCGGCTTCCTCGGGCGTCTCTATAACCGTCGCTTCTTTCGCGTGCCCCTTGATTCCGCGCACCTCGGGATGCTCCTTCTCGCCGATGATGACGATCGTGTAGCCCTCGTCGTGCAGCATTCGCGCGTAGTCCTGCGCCTTCTTGACGAAGGGGCACGTCGCGTCCACGATTTCGATGCCCTTGCTCTCCAATTCCTTGTAGTCCTCGGGCGGAATTCCGTGGGCGCGTATGATGACTATGCCCTTCCGCGCCTCCTTGATTTCGTTTATCTCCTTGACGCCCATCTGCTCCAGGCGTTCGATAGCCTGCGGGTTGTGCACCACGGGGCCGAGAGTATGCACGGACCCCTTTTTCTTGGACGCTTCTTCGGAAAGCTTCACGGCGCGCTTTACGCCGAAGCAGAACCCTGCTTTGCTGGCGCGGATAACCTTCATCAGACATCCCTCTCTATGACGTAATCTATGAGCGCGCGCAGCGATTCCTTAGCCGCTCCCTGCCGCGCGTCCGAAAAGCTTTTTTCGAACCCGATTTTCGCTTCCTCAGCCAGCTCTTTCGCCGTTCGCCTCGCATACTCGACGCTTCCGCATTTCTTCATCAACGAAAGAACCTTCTTCACTTCGGCGGCTGTTTTTTTCTGCCTCGGTTTGTTCATGATTTTCAGGATTTCCTTCTTTTCCTTGTAGCTGCAATGTTCCATCAGGTGTATCAGCAGGAGCGTGCGCTTTCCCTCGTAGATGTCCCCGCCGATTTCCTTGCCGTATTTCTTCCCGCCCACCGCGTTGAGCAAGTCGTCCTGAATCTGGAACGCGATTCCCCATTTCATGCCCCAGGAGTCGAAGTTGCTTTTGAGCCCGCTGCGTCCCGCGCATATGGCGCCCAGCCTAAGGGGCGCAACAACAGTATAATAGCCCGCCTTCTCCCCCGCCATGTCGAAGTAGTCCTTTTCCGTGATGTCCCATTTCTTTTCGCGCACCCAGTACATCTCGCGCATCTGTCCCTCGGTAGTTTTATTGCAGAGCGCGACGAACTCCTCGTAAATTTCAAGCGCTTTCTCGTCCCCCAAAACGCCGCGGTTCGCCATCAGCGTCTCCCACACTTTCACGAAAGTGGCGTCGCCCGCGTTAATCGCATACGGTACGCCCCACAACCTGTGCAGGCACGGTTTTCCGCGTCGTTGCTCGCTTTCGTCCTCTATGTCGTCGTGAATCAGGAAGAAGTTCTGCAGGAGTTCGAGCGCCACTGCGGTGGGAACAGCCTGCTCCTGCTTCCCCCACCACGCCTCGCACGAGAGCATGCACAGCGCAGGACGCAAACGCTTCCCGCCGCGCAGGTTGTAGTCCCACAGCATGTCGCGATAATCGCGAAGCCAGCCCGAACCCTCGCGCTTGGGCAGGAACAGCGGCAGCGCCGCGTCTACGGCCTTGGACTTCTGCTGCAGCACCGATAAGATGTCCACGAATAACTCAGGCAGTCAAGGGTTAAAAACGCTGCGCGCCGACGAGCAGCGCCATCGCCTTGGCGGCCTTCCGCGGGTCGTCGTAGTTGGGCACGCCGTTCTCGCCGAGCAGTTGCATGGCCGCCTTGCTGTACTTCCCTCCCATGAAGACGCAGATGACGGGCTTCTTCGGATATTTTTTCCGAATGCGCAGCACCGCCCGCGCATCGCCTTCCGATTCCGTCATCGTTTGGAGCGTTTGGATTACGATTGCCGCTTTTATCGCGTCGTCCGCCAGAAGGACGTCCAGCGCCGCCTCGTATCTTTTCGCGCCCGCGTCCCCTATCAGGTCCAGCGGGTTGCGTCTCGAATACGCGGGATGCATCAGCTTCGTGGCGTCCAGCTTGCGCAGCGTCGCCTCCCTGATTTTTACGAGATTCACCCCGAACTCCTCGCAGTAGTCGGTGCACAGAACGCCCGCGCCGCCGCCGTTCGTCACGACCACCACCGAGTTGCCCGCCTTGGGCTGTTCGCTCGCCGCCTGCGCGAGCCCGAGCAAGTCCGCCAGGCCGTATGTCACGACGGCTCCGCTCTGGCGCATCGCGGCTTCGAAAACCGCGTACGAGCCGGCAAGCGCGCCGGTGTGCGATGAAACCGCCTTCGCGCCTCCGCTGAGCCTGCCGCCCTTCAGCACGAGCACCGTCTTTCCGGCGGCAACCGCCTTGCGCACCGCCGCCATCAGCTTCTTTCCATCCTTCACGCCCTCGAGATAAAGCGCAATCGCTTTTGTTTCCCCGTCGCCTGCGAACCATTCAACGAGATCCGCCTCGTCCACGTCCGCCTGGTTTCCCAGGCTCACTATTGCGCTGAACGGGTACATCTCCTCGAGCGCCCAGTCGATGACGCTGTCCGCGAGCGCGCCGGACTGCGTGATGAACGCCGCCCCGCCAGCGCGGGGCATGCTCAATCCGAAAGAAGCGTTAAGCGATTTCGAGGGGCGTATCACGCCGAGGCAGTTCGGGCCGAGGAGCCGCATCCCGCCTTTTTTCGCGATTGTCGCGAGTTCCTCCTGCAGTTCCGCGTCCCCGACTTCGGCGAAACCAGCGGATACCACGACCGCCGCCTTCACCCTCTTTTCGGCACACTCCCGCAGCACCGGCGGGACGATTTTCGCGGGGACGCATATCACCGCCAGGTCAACATCGCCCGCGATGTCCTTCACGCTTGCGTGGCATTTCACGCCTTGTATGGTCTTCGCGTTCGGGTTAACCGCGTAAACCTTTCCAGGGAAGCGCTTCGCGTATTTCGACGGCATCACGCAGCCCTTCAGCAAGCCCTGCAGCACGCCGTACCCTACGCTTCTGGGCTCCCGCGACGCGCCTATCACCGCCACGCTCTTCGGCTCCAGCAATGCGTCCAGGCTTCGCTTCATACCAGTATCCTCGCGTCCACTATCACGGCTTCGCGGCTGTCCGCGATTACGGGGTTGAAATCCAGTTCCATCACGCGCTGCTCGTTCAGCATCAGCCGCGACGTTTCCATAAGCAGTTTTATCACGTGCTCCTCGTCTGCCCGCCTTCCCCTGAAGCCCCGCTCGGTGAAGAACGCCCTTGCCTTGGTTTCGGATATCATGTCCAGCGCGTCCTTGCGCGAAAGCGGCGCGACGCGCATCGCCACGTCGCCGTAAAGTTCCGCCATGATTCCGCCGGAGCCGAAAAGCACCACCGCTCCGAACGCCGTATCGCGTTTCCCGCCGATTATGAGCTCCACTCCCGCTTTTTGTTCCTGCATCAGGAATCCGTCCACGTTCATGCCCTTCGCGTTTCGCATCAGCTTGTCCATGGCGACGCTTATCTCGTCGAGCGATTCCAGGTTGAGCGCGATGAGCCGCTTCTCGGTTTTGTGCATCACGCCGGGGCCGATGACTTTAAGCACGAACGGCGGCTTGAACTCGTGGATGATTTTCTTGGCTTCGTCCAGCGTCCTGAAGCGCCTTCCCTTGACGAGCGGCAAGCCGTATTTCGCCGCCAGCTGCCGCGAGTCCTCGTAGCTGAGGAGTTCGTATTCCGGGAGCATGCGTTAAGCACTCGGCAATCATTAAAAAACGTTCCCGTCCTTCCCTTCGTGAATGAAACTCTGCTTCCTCGGCGCGTGCAACGAGGTGGGAAAGAGCTGCTTCTGGCTCCAGTCCGACGAGGCGCGGATGTTCCTCGACGTCGGAATACGCATCCACGACGGGAATCTTGCGCCGAATCTCGAGCAGCACAAGGTTGACGCCGCGATTGTCACGCACGCCCACATGGACCACTCCGGCGCGCTGCCCGCGCTGTACAAGCACCACGACGTGCCCGCGTTCATGACTTTTCCGACGATTCCCGTCATGAATCTGCTGCTCGCGGATTCCGAAAAAGTCGCCCTGCAGAACAAGACGCCGCTTCCGTACGGCGCGCAGCACGTAAAGCGCATGAACAAGCGCCTGACTGCGTTGTCTTATGAATCGGATTACCAGTTCTTCGACGGGACTACGCTTCGGTTCCTGGATGCAGGGCACATCCTCGGCAGCGCGCAGGCGCTAATTCGCGGAAAAAAGACGCTTCTTTATACCGGGGATTTCAAGACGTCGCCGACGCGCATGCATCTTGGAGCAAAGCCTCCTGACGAAGACGTGGACGTGCTCGTCACGGAAAGCACGTACGCGCAGCGCATACATCCGCCCCGCGAGGAACTCGAAAAGCAGTTCTGCGACGCGGTGAATGATGCGATTGCCGAAAACCTCACCGTTCTCGTGCCATGCTTCGCCGTTGGACGCACGCAGGAGATACTGCAGGTGCTTGCGGCGAAAACGCGCGCGCCGATTTATCTTGACGGGATGGGCAAGACGGTTTCCCAGATAGCCTGCGATTTCCCGTCTTACTGCAGGAACTCCAAGGCGCTGTTCGGCGCGATGGAGCGCGCCAACCTGGTAGAAGATCGCGAAACCCGCAGGCGCATCTCGAAGAAACCGTGCGTCATCGTCACAACCGCGGGAATGCTCGACGGCGGGCCCGCGCTGTCGTACATGCGCGAGCTCAACGCCACCGGAAAAGGCGTAGTATTCCTGACGGGCTACCAGGTTGCGGGAACCAACGGAAGAATGCTCGAGGAACAGAAGAAGATACGCGACCACGGCAAGAAAATAGACATTTCGCTGCCAGTGAAGCACTTCGATTTCAGTGCGCACGCGGGCGCCGATGATTTGCTCGAGTACGCGCGCCGCGTCAACCCCGACAGGATATTCTGCATCCACGGCGACACCGGGGTGTGCGACGCGCTTGCGGAACAACTTACCGAAGAGGAAGGATTCGACGCCATCGCGCCGGAACAGGACAAGACTTACGAGGTTTGAGAACGTGAGCCGCGAATCATGGGACGCCGCTTATGCGCGCAACGCGCTTGCGTGGCGCGGAACAACTAATTTCTCCCCAAAACCCGCGATAAAAAAAGGCAGCCGCGTTCTTGAGCTGGGCGTTGGGAACGGCAAGAACCTTAGCGCATTGTTCGGAAAAGGATGGCATCTTTACGCGGTTGATTTTTCGCCCGAGGCGGTGCGGCAGTCCTATGAGATGTGCAGGAAACGCGGGGAGCATTGCTTCGTTTCCATGCAGGATGTCAGGCGCCTCCTGTTCGCGGATTCGTTTTTCGACGCCGTCATCTGTTTCCACGTGATAGGACATCTGAGAAAGGAGGAACGCGCCAAGGCCGTCTCCGAAATCCGCCGCGTTCTCAAGAAAAACGGGCTCCTTTTCCTGCGCGTATTCGGCGAAGGCGATTTCCGGAAAGGAAAAGGCGTCAAGCGGAGCGACTGTTTCGTAAGGAAAGGAATTCCGACCCATTATTTCTCCGAGAAGGAAGTGACGTCGCTTTTCAAAGACTGGAAGCGCGTCTCCCTTTCTTCGGAAAGATGGACCGTTTCCTACGAAGGAAAGACGCTTCCCCGCGAGCAGATTCACGCGGTTTTCAGGAAATAGAGCGCTTCTCGCTTTTGGCTTCCGCCTTTCCGCCGAACGTGCGCTCCGCCATTTCCTTCACGACCGCGACGTCGAACTCCCTGCACGAGAACGCGTCTATGAATGCGGCGCGCTTTCTCGGATAAGTATGCACGGAAATGTGGCTTTCGGCGATCATGACGAACCCGCTTATGCCGTAATCCCTGCCCGTCCCGACGCGCTTCAGCACCGGTTTCGTTATGGCGCGCATGCGCAGCGCCTTCGGCACGTCCTTCAGGAATTTTTCGACGATTTTTTCCGAATCGAGTCCGCGCGCGCCGCCTTCCCGCAAGTCGAGCATCAGGTGCGTGCCGCGGACGGGCGGATGGGGGTTCGCGATTTTCTTGGAGGCGAACGTTCCCGCCTGATAGCCGATGTCGAACGAAAGCACCGCGGCGATGTAGGAAACGTCGCGGGTTATGGCGGAAATCGCGAGCGCGGCGACGTCGAGCAGGATGCGGTAGCGGGCGATTTTTTTCACGACTCCGCTTTTCAGTTCGCCGTAGTCCGCCAAATCGTTGAGTTTCTCGTCAAGCGCGGCTGCGGACGCGAGGAAAAGGAGTATGGCCGCGTCCGGGGTTTTCGTGCCGAGCAAAAATGCTGCGACTATGAACGCGCCCACCGCCAGTTGGTGTTCCTTGGAGTCTATTTTTCCCGTGACTAGTACCGCGACGAGAATAGCCCAGAAAACAGTTGCGAACTGCGGAGAAAGCGTGGTCAGAAATCCGCCCAGTCCTCCGTAAAGAATCGCCGTAACGTAGCTGGCGTTCCTGCCGAACCAGAGCTGCTCGTCAACCTGGCTGTCCGTAAGTTTCGCGAGGAATCCGGACAACAGCGCGGCGGCGTATCCGAGCATCAGTACCCGTTCCTGAACAGCTCACTGACGGATATGTTGCGCTGGTTGCGCTCTATCGCCTGCGCGATCAGCGGCGCGAGAGAAACGACTTCGATTTTCCTGCAGGCGCGCGCCTGCGGGCTGAGCGGTATCGAGTCCGTCACGATGAGCTTCTTGATTTTGGATTTCTGGATGCGGTTGACTGCGTCGTCCGAAAGCACAGCGTGCGTGCAGTAGGCGTAAACCTCCTTCGCGCCCTGCGCCACGAGCGCGTCGGCGGCGTTCGCGAGCGAACCCGCGGTGTCGACGATGTCGTCGCATAGGAGCGCGGTTTTGGAATTCGTGTATCCGACAACGTGCGTCACCTGCGACTTGTTCGGCATCGGGCGGGCCTTGTGTATTATGGCGAGCGGGGTGCCGAGCGCATTCGCGAACTCCTGCGCCCTTTTCGCCCCTCCGGCGTCGGGCGAAACCACGATTACGTCCTTCATGTTGCTGAACGTCTTGCGCGCGTGATTCACCATCAACGGGCGCGCCGTGAGGTTGTCAACCGGAATCTGGAAGAAGCCCTGAATCTGCCCGCTGTGCAGGTCGACCGAAAGCACGTCGTCCGCGCCCGCTTTCTCGATGAGGTTCGCTACGAGCCGCGCGCTTATGGGTTCGCGCGGATGCGCCTTCTTGTCCTGCCTTCCGTAGCCGTAATAGGGAATCACCGCGGTTATGCGCGAAACAGTGGCGCGCTTCAGCGCGTCAGTTATGACGAGGAGTTCCATGAGGTTGTCGTTAACTGGTCCGCACGTCGATTGCACGATGAACGCGTGCTTCCCGCGCACGCTTTCTTCGATGTCAACCCAAACCTCGCCGTCGGCGAACCGCTTGGTGACCGCCTCGGCGGGCTGGGTATGCAATTCCTTCGCGATCGCCTTAGCCAGATCAGGCGTGGCGTTTCCGTGAAAAATCCGCAAGTTCTTGAGAGCGTCCAACCCCTTCACCCCACCATGCACAGGATTTCATAAACGAGCTTCGCCGCCGGATACGCCTCGCCGGCGCTGGCAGGCAGGAGCTCGGTCCCGTCCAACCCGATTAAGCGCCGCGTTTTTAAAACGGTTTGCAGTAGCTCGAAAGCGTCCGAATATCGCACGCCGTTCGGTTCGGGCATTCCCGTCGGAAAACCGTCGAGAGCGTCGAAATCAATTGAAACGTAAACGTTCTTCTTCAGTCCCTTCGCGACTTCCTTCGCGTCGAAGCGGGAGCCGAAAACGCGCACGCCTTTCTTCTTTGCATCCTTCGCTTCCTCCGCGCCCCACGAGCGGCATCCTACGACGGTTACTGGCGCAATTTCCGAGGCACGGCGCAGCGTGCACGCATGTGAAAGCGGGCTGCCTTCGAACTCATCGCGGAAGTCGAGATGAGCGTCAAGCGCGAGAATGGAAAAGTCGTCGCCGTGGAAAGCCTTCAGCGCTCCGTACGTTACCGTGTGTTCGCCTCCCAATACGACTGGCACCTTCTTCGCGTCAAGAACGTCGCCAACAACCTGCGTTATGCGGCGCATCGTCTCCTTAGCGTCCGCGCGGCACGGCTCCAGCTCTTCAGTCGTAAAAATGCCGCCGCACTTCTTTTCCTCCATGAACCGCGACGCGGCTATCATCATATGCGGCGCATCGCGCGTTCCCGCGTTGAAGGAGCACGTCGAATCGTACGGTACAGGAACGACGACGAACTTCGCGCTGCGGAAATCGTTTTCCTGCCCAGCGAAGTTGTACGGCGGAAGCGAATGAAGCAGTTTCAATTCAATACCCGCCCATCAGCGACGCCATTATCGCCTTCTGGATGTGCAGGCGGTTTTCGGCCTGATCCCATACCACGGAGTGCTTCCCATCGATTACGTCGGCGGTGATTTCCTCGCCCCTGTGCGCGGGAAGGCAGTGCATCACGATGTGGTCCGCTTTTGCATGCTTCAGAAGTTCGGCGTTGAGCTGGAAAGCGCGCAGGTCGTTGAGCCGCTTTTCCTTCTCCGTTTCCTGGCCCATGCTCGTCCAGACGTCGGTGTGAATCACGTCGGCATCCTTCACTCCTTCGACGGGGTCGTGCACCACGCTGATTTTTCCCTTCACCTGCTTCCTCGCCTTTGCGAGGAAATCCGCAGAAGGCTTGTATTCGGGCTTGTCGGGGCATACCGCCACGACGTCCGCGCCGAGTGTTCCGAATCCGAGAATCGTGGAGTTGCTCATGTTGAAAGCGCAGTCTCCGACAAAGGCGACTTTAAGTCCGTTGAGTTTTCCCTTGTGTTCGACAACCGTGAGCATGTCGCCGAGCGTCTGGCACGGGTGCTCGAAGTCGGTAAGTCCGTTTATGATGGGAACCGAGCTGTGCTTCGCAAGCTCCTCGGCGTCGGTGTGCTTGTACAGCCGCACCATCACCCCGTCCACGAACCTGCTCAGCGTGCGCGCAGTGTCCGCGATTGTTTCGCCGCGTCCGAGCTGGCTTGTTTTCGTGTCCAGGAAAATCGCGTGCCCGCCGAGCTGCGTCATCCCCACCTCGAAGGAAATGCGCGTTCGCGTCGAGCTTTTCTCGAAGAGCATCGCCAGCGTTTTTTGCGAAAGAATCGGCTTCACCTTCTTCGCCTTTATGTTCCGCGCGAGCTCGATGTAATGCTCCATGTCCGACGCGGGAACCCCCATCAAACCCAAAAGATGTTTCACCATTTCAGTCAGCCTCCAGCAGTTTGTTCAGGAACGCCTTGTGGTCGTGCGCCTTCACGTACGCCGACGCCAGCAGAACTCCGTCCGCGCCCAGTTTCTTCGCGGTGGCAACGTCTTCCGCATTGCTCACCCCTGCGCCTACCAGCGCAAGAACGCCTTTCGTCTTCCTAATCGCGGAAATGCACTTCTTCGCCGCTTCGGGGCGCGTAGTAACCGAAATTCCGGAGCCTATCAGGTCGGGAGGCTCGAACGCAACCGCGTCGGGCTTCATCTTCGCGGCGCGCCCGCACTCCTTTGCCGTTGCGGCACAAACAATTACGTACAGCCCAGCCTTCTTAGCAGAAATAACGTATTCCTCAAGTTGTTTCAATTTCTTTTCCGAGTGATTGAGTAATGTGCCGTACGCCCCCGCTTTTTTAATCGCAGCCGCCGGAACGCTTCCGGTGTGCGCCCCCTCGTCGTTCGCGTCGCAATGCTGTGCGATTACCCGGAACTTGTCGAACTGAGGAAGCTCATGGCAGACGCGCTGCGTATCCAGCAGAGAGGGACAGACGAATACGGGCTTGTTCCAGAGCGAGGCGCTTTCGCGGGCGATGCGCGCAAGCAGGAGCGCGTGCTCCCCGCCGCTTTCCGCATACGCCTTAAAATTCAGGACTATCACGAGAATCCCCTTCTTTATTTCGCCGCCGCGCTTTTTTAAAGGCAGTGGAAGCCACAATTCTCCTGTTTTCTAAATTAGCAGGCATCGCTCCGTTGTCCGCTTCGGCACCTAGTTTCCAGCTAACTTCGTGATTACGCTCACTATCTCCGCAAACGCTTTTTGCGCGTTTTTCACTTCCGGAGTTTCACTAGACAACGTGTAGCTGTTCACCTTTGTTAAGCCAGGTTCAAACTCGTCGTAACGACGATATTCGGAGAGGCTGATTCCAGTTTTTAATATATGTTCGTCCTTCACTTTGAAGCCGTGGCTGTATACCTCCAAAATGCCTCGCTTAAGCATATTCTGGTCGATTCTCATTTTGTATTTTCTAAGAATTTCGGCGATTGTAGGGTTTTTGATGTGTTGACTCAGTTCTTTTGGAGTTAAGCCAAAATCACTGGCGTCTCCCCGTCTACCAACCGCGCCATATCCTCCTTCCGAAGCATTTGCATAAAATCTGGCGGTGCCTCTATCCGATAGCAGGGGGCTGAGCAGTTTTACCATGTCACATCACCTAAAGTATGCTGGCGCAGGCGGCTTTTAACCCTTCCTTCACTGGAACCGAAGCGTCGGCGCGTTTTTAACGAAAGACGCGCTTTTTATCGCATGGAGCTCCAGGAGCAGCTGCAGAAGCTCGGCTACGAGTCGCTTAACCCGCTTCAGAAGCAGGCGATATCCGAGGGATTGCTCGAGGAGGAGCGCGTCGTGGTGAGCGCGCCGACGGCGTCCGGAAAGACTCTGCTCGCGCTCCTGTCGATTCTCGCGCCCAGGATGAAAAAGAAGGCGGTTTACGTCGTGCCTTTGCGGGCGCTGGCGTCGGAAAAGCACACGGAATTCAAGCAGTCGCTCGAGCCTCTGGGCTTCAGCGTGGGCGTAAGCACCGGCGACCTAGATTCCTCGTCGGAGCAGTTGGCTGCCTACGATGTTGTCGTTGTTACCAGCGAAAAGATGGATTCGCTGCTGAGGCACGGCGCGCCGTGGATAAAGGACGTAGGGCTCGCAGTAGTCGACGAGGTGCACGTGCTCAACGATGCGTCGCGCGGCGCCACTCTTGAAATCGTAATCACGAAACTGCTCGGTTTGGGCTGCAAACTGCTCTGCCTGAGCGCGACGATTCCGAACGCGTACGACATCGCGAAATGGCTGGACGCCAAGCTCATACTCAGCACCTACCGCCCGACTCCTCTGAAGCTCGGAGTTTGCGACGGGAAGAGCGTGCATTTCGACGCAGCAAAGGTCGCCGCTGAGGACGAGCACGATTTGGTGCGGTTGGCGTTGTCGGAGAAGCAGGGCGCGCAGGCGCTGGTTTTCGTTTACACGCGGCGAAACGCGGAAACGCTCGCGGACGAGCTGCGGAAGACGACGAAGGCGTTTTTGTCGGAAGAGGAAAAGGAGGAGTGCGCGCTTCTGGCGGAAAAAGCGCTCAAGGCGCTGGGGCAACCGACCTCGCAGTGCCATGCGCTCGCCGACTGCCTCAAAGACGGCGTAGCGTTCCATCACGCGGGCATATGCAACCGCCAGCGGGAGCTTATCGAACGCGGCTTCAAGAAGGACAGGTGCGTCAAGGCGATTGTCTGCACCACGACGCTCGCCATGGGAATCGACTACCCCGCGTCGTGGGTTATCGTCCGCGACCTGAAGAGGTTCAACGGCGCGTTTTCCGAATTCATCCCCGCGCTCGAAGTCGCCCAGATGACTGGCAGGGCAGGACGTCCTCGCTACGACGACAAGGGAGTCGGCGTTTTATGCTGCGCGCCGAAGGACCGCGAGGCGGTCATTGAACGATACATTTTCGGCAAGCCCGAGGACATATTCTCGAAGCTTTCTTCGGAACCCGTGCTGCGCTCGCACTGCCTCGGGCTCATCTCGTCCTCGGACTGCAACGACTTCCCCTCGCTTTTCGGATTTTTCGAGCGCACTTTTTACGCGCACCAGTACGGCGACATTTCTTCGTTATGCGGCAACGTCGAACGAGTCGTCGAGCTTCTGAAGGAGCTGGATTTCGTGCGCCAGCGCGGCGATTCCCTGGTTGCAACGCCCGTAGGGAAACGCGTCGCGGAGCTGTACATAGATCCGCTCAGCGCGTCGGAGTTCATCGACTTCATCGGGAAAAAGGAAACGGGAGTTTTCGACGCTTTGCTCGCAATCAACTCCGCAACCGAGGCGAAGCCGTTGGTTTCCCTCAAGAGAGGCGAGGAACAGACTCTTTGGGAAGAAGCGTACGCCCTGTTCGAGGAATTTCCCGCCCACGACCACGAGATTCTCGAGAAATACAAGAGCGCGAAACTCCTGAACGCCTGGATAAACGAGTCGGGCGAGGAGGACGTGCTCACGGAATTCCAGATTCCGCCGGGGGTGCTGCACAGCCGCATGCGCAACATGGAATGGCTCGCCTACGCGATGCAGGAAATCGCGTTTATGCTGAATGCCTCCTTCGCCTACAAGAACGCCAAAATACTCCGCACGCGCATCAAGCACGGCATAAAGGAAGAACTGCTTCCGCTCTGCAAGATGCGGGGAATCGGGCGCGTCCGTGCACGCAGGCTTTGGAATTCCGGCATCAAGACTCCGGAAGCTTTCGAGGCGCGTTCAAAGGACGAACTGAAGGCGATTCTGGCAGGGAAAACGAAGGCTTAGTCTAGCAAACGATTATTAACGAAAAATAACGAGCTTCTTTCGGTGGTTTAATGCTTAGGAAAATACTGAAGAAGCGGGGCATGCCGGAAGATGCGATCCACGTTTTCGAGCATCTGGTGGAGAAGGGCGAAGGCGGAGTTTTCACGAACGAGGATTTCGAAACGCTCCTGGGAAGCAGGCTGGCGTGGCCCTACATTTCGGCCAAACACAAAGGCAGTCCGATGAGACTGGATGTGCGTTTGACGCCGGAACAAGAGCAGAAAGCGAAGGACGCCCTGTGGAACGACACCGCCGGAAATCTGATAAAACTTGGCGTTGTCCGGCGAGTCTCGCCGCGCAGCACTTCCCTGAAGCTGGCAATTGATCATTTGCTAGCCCAGGAACTCTTAGATGCGAGCAAGCCGGCTCCCAAAAAGCGCTGAACTGGCGCCTAGCCCGTTTGGGCGCGAAAATGCCCGAAGCACAAGCGCTTAAATAGTTTGCCGCGCTATTTCGGTAGATACTTTATGGGTGCTAGACCTAGAAAATGGAAAAAACGCCACCACATGCGGTGGAAATGGATAAAGAAGAAGCGCAAGCGCCTGAAGCGCAAGACGAAGCGCAGGGTTGGAAAGCTTTAGCGGTGCTGAAGCGGTTCATGCTCGGAGCGATTCGCTCGGGAATGGTGTTCGTCTATCCGACGGACACCGTTTACGGACTCGGATGCGACGCGCGCAACGCAAAGGCGGTAGCGCGGCTGAGGCGCATCAAGCGCAAGGCTGGGCCTTTGTCCGTTATCGCGCCGTCCAAGGCGTGGATAGCGGAGAACTGCGTCGTGGGGAAGGAAGCCGAAGCGTTTCTGAAAAAAATGCCCGGCCCCTTCACCGCCATCCTAGCGCTGAAAAAGCGGAACGCCGTTGCAAAGAACGTCTGCGGTTGCACGACGCACGCTTCGGCGTGCGTCAAACAAACCCTGGGCGTGCGCATCCCGAAGCATTGGGTTTCGGCGGTGGTGCGCGCCTCGGGGACGCCCGTGGTGACGACGAGCGCGAACGTTTCAGGCGGAAAAGCGATGAAGAAGCTGAAAGATCTCGACGTCCGGCTGCGGAAAGAAGCGGACTTGATATTTTTCGACGGCGCGTGCAAAAACAAACCGTCGCAAATCGTAGATTTTTCCGGCGCGAAACCGCGCCGACTGAGGTGATTGCGTGAGATTCGCGATAAACGGCTTCGGCAGAATCGGGCGCTGCGTTTTGCGTTCCGCATTGTGCAAGGAAGGCTTCTTCGACAGGCACGAACTCGTCGCCATCAACGACAGCGGCGACGCGAAGACGAACGCCCATCTCCTGAAATACGATTCCATACACGGAGTGCTCGGCGCGAAGGTGGAAGCGAAAGGCAACGCGCTCCGCGTCGGCGATTTGGAATTCCCGTTCTACAACGAGAAGGAGGCGGGCAGCCTGCCGTGGCAGAAGCTCGACATCGACGCGGTGCACGACTGCACGGGCAAGTACACGGAGCGCGAAAAGGCGCAGGAGCACATCAAGGCAGGCGCGAAAAAGGTGATAGTCAGCGCGCCGATGAAGGGCGCGGATGTAACGTTAGTGCTCGGCGTCAACGAGTCTGCGTACGACCCGAAGAAGCACACGATTCTTTCGATGGCTTCGTGCACGACGAACTGCCTCGCTCCCGTAGCGAAGGTTCTGAACGATTCCTTCGGCATCAAGCGCGGTTTCATGAGCACGATTCACGCCTACACGAACGACCAGCGTACCCTCGACGGGACGCACAAGGATCTGCGGCGCGCACGCGCAGCCGCTCTTTCGATTATACCCACTACGACTGGCGCCGCAAAGGCCATAGGCGAAGTGATACCCGCGCTGAAGGGCAAGCTCGACGGCATTGCCTTGCGCGTGCCGGTGTCCGACGGTTCCGCCAACGATTTGACGGTTGAGCTCGAGAAGGAGGCGAGCCGCGACGACGTGAACAACGCCTTCAAGCGCGCCGTCGGACAGATGAAGGGCATCCTCGCGTACACCGAGGAGCCGATAGTGTCCTGCGACATCATAGGCGATCCGCATTCCGCGACAGTCGACGGTCTCTGCACGAACACGCTCGGAAACGTCTGCAAGACGCTGGCGTGGTACGACAACGAGTGGGGCTACTCCTGCCGCATGGTGGACATGCTGGACTTCCTGGATAAAAAGAAGTAGGAAAAAAACTAAGCGGTCGAGGATTCCACGGGAGCTTCGACTTTTTCCTCGGCTTTCTCTTCCGCCTTGGTTTCCTCGACGTCGAATTCCTCGTAGAGTTCCGTCTTCTTTATTTCGATGCGCTTCAGCGGCACGATTATGCCGTCGAGCTTCTCGAACGCTTCGGCGGATACTTTTCCGAAAAGAACCTCATGTATGAACTGCCCGAAGTCCTCGGAAGCGGCTTTTTCCTGAAGTATCTTGATGAGCGCCTTGCGCAGCGTCGTCTTCTGCCTTCCGCTGCACGGGTTCTGCGTGATTATGATGGCCTTGATCGTGAAGTCGATTCCCTCCTTGGATTTGGCGGGGAACACGACGAGCAGGGCGTCCCTCTTCCGACGAACCATCGTGCCGATGAGTTCGCGCGCGATTTCGTGCCCGATGTACTTGCTGTACGCCTTCTTCTCGCGCACCTCGTATACGCGGAGGAAGACGTTCGTGTAAGCGTGAGACATGTCGCGCGTGATTTCCTTGAGCGGGATCTTGATAATGCGGTTGATGATGTGCTCGTCGTCGGTTGCGGGTATCAGCGCGATTTCGCCCTCGCCGAGTACCTTCGGCGCGACGAGCTGGTACCACTTCTTCGCCTTCCAGCCCTCTACTTTCTTTGCAACGGGAACAGCCATCTCACTTCACCAACAGCGCAGCCTTCTCCGGCTCGTACGTCCAGTTCTTCGGCAGTTTCTTTCCGCGGTAATAGCGCACGAGCCTCTTTATCTTGGACTCGATGCGCGTAAGCCTGACCTTGTTGTGAATGTCGCGGTTGTTCTGCCCGATGTGTTTGCGCAGCCTTACCGCCTTGCGTATGAGCTCTATCAAATCAGTAGGATATTCCTTCGCAGCCTTGTTCTCCGCAAGCAGCTGCGTCACGCTTTTGCCCGTCATGGCCTTCACGCTCGGAACCGCGTACTGGTCGCGGAGCGTCTGTCCGATCAACGCCTCGGTCTTGCCTTCCTTGGCGAGCCTCAGGACGATGTCGGTAATCTCCTTGTGCGACATCTTGACCCAGGCATGCCCCTGGGTAAGCGGCTTGTGGGACTTTGAACGTCCCTTCTTTCGCGTATGCATTCTTGCCATTAACAAAGTCACCCTTCTGAAAAGAAGCGCGCCGTCTAATATGGCGTCAACTTCTTTATAAACTTGCGCAAATTACCTCTCCGCTCCTGAACTCAAGAGCCTTCGCCTTCGTTATTCCCTTGACGTCCTCCTCGACGTCTGAAAGCATAGGCACCAGCTCGTCGGGCGCCTGTATCGTGAGCTTCTCGAGTTCGGCGTTCAGCGCCATGCTTTTAGCAGCCTTCGCGCGCCTTACCTGCCCCACTATTTCATGAAGCGCACCTGCGACTTTCTCGAGAGTCTCGTCCTTAGTCGTTTCCCCTGCTTTCGGCCAATTCGAAACGTGCACGCTTCTCTCGGAATCGAACATGTCCCGGTGTATTTCTTCCGCCGTATAGCAGGCGAACGGCGCCAGCATGCTTACGGTGTCGCGAAGCACGCGCTTCAGCGTCGCCTGCGCCGCTCTCTTTGAATCCGCGTCGGTTCCGTAGATGCGGTACTTCACATCCTCCAGATAGAAGTCGCAGAAGTCGTGCCAGAAGAAATTGTAAAGCGACGTTATTGCGCCGTAGAAGTCGCAGTCGTCCATGCTCTTTGTTACGCCGCGTATCGTCTCGTCCAAGCGCGCTTCCATCCATCTGTCGGCGACGCGTTTCTTCCCTTCCTTCCCGTCGTACCCTTCGAGCGCCTTTTCCACGAATTTCGACGCGTTCCAGAGCTTCGTGAGGAAGGATTGCGCGTAGTTGACGTCCTTCCAGTAGAATATGTTGTCCTTGCCTGTGCTTCCGCTCAGCGCGACCCACTGCCGCAGTGCGTCGACGCTCGCCTTCGCGACGACGTCTTTTGCCTCTACGTAGTTTCCGAGGCTCTTGCTCATTTTCTTTCCATCCGAGCCGCATACCATCCCGTTTATCAGCATCTCGCGGAACGGCTTCTCCCCCGTAAGGACGGAGCAGCGGAATATGGTGTAGAACGCCCACGTGCG
Organism: Candidatus Norongarragalina meridionalis; assembly: GCA_902384935.1. Classification (GTDB taxonomy): domain Archaea; phylum Micrarchaeota; class Micrarchaeia; order Norongarragalinales; family Norongarragalinaceae; genus Norongarragalina; species Norongarragalina meridionalis. The sequence goes on along the minus strand of CABMDO010000019.1, from coordinate 47,421 downwards.
TATGATGTCCGTGCCTTGCGGACGCATGTCGCTCGGGTATAGCCTCGGATCGAAGTTGTCCGGCCAGCCCGCGACTATGAGCGGCGTTATGCTGGAATCCACCCAACCGTCGCAGACGCTCGTTTCTCCTATGAGTTCGCCGCCGCACTTGCACTTGGCAACGGGAGGCTTGTCCTTGGACGGTTCCGCGGGCAGCTCCTTGGCGGGATAAACGGTTCCGCACTTCTCGCAGTACCAGAACGGTATGGGAACGCCGAAATGGCGCTGGCGCGAGATGCACCAGTCCCATTCCAAGCCTTCAGTCCAGTCGACGAGAAGCTGGCGCATGTGCTCTGGAATCCAGCGCATCTCCGCGGATTTCTTGAGCACCATCTCCTTGGAATCGGAAAGCTTGATGAACCACTGCGTCGACGAGAGCAGTTCAATCGTCTTTTTGCAGCGGTCGTGAACCTTGACGACTTGTTCGAGTTTTTCCTGTTTTTTCAGCAAGCCCTGCGCCTGCAGCTCCGCGAGGATTTCCTTGCGCGCCTCTTCCGTTTTCAAGCCGTCGTACTTTCCGGCATTCTTCATTCTTCCGGCGCCGTCCATCGCCTCTATAACCGGAAGCTTGTGGCGGTACGCCCACACCACGTCCTGGCGGTCGCCGAAGGTGCATATCATTACTGCGCCCGTACCGAACTCCTTGTCCACGTCGGCGTCCTCCATTACGGGAACCTCGCGGTTGAAAACAGGTACTTTGACTTTTTTACCGACAAGGGAGCGATGGCGTTCGTCCGAAGGATGCACGAATACGCCGACGCACGCATTGAGCATTTCCGGCCTTGTGGTGGCGACGAGCAATTCCCTCCCGTCCGTCGTCTTGAACACTATGTAATTAAGAACTGTCTCGCGCGCCTGTTCCTCGCTCTCCGCCTTCGCGATGGCGCTGCGGCAGTGCGTGCACCAGATAACCGGATGGCTGGCGCGATAAACAAAGCCCTTTTCGTGCATGTCGATTAGTGACTTCTGCACCGCTTTGATGTACGACGGGCTCGTCGTGTAGTATTCGCTCTTCCAATCAATAGAGTATCCGAGCAGCTTCATCTGGGGCTTCATGGTGCCGATGACGGTATCCGTCCACTCCAAACATTTCTGGATGAATTCGTCGCGCGGCAGGCGTCCGTATTTCTTCTCCACCTTCACTTCCGTGGGGAAGCCGTGGCAATCCCATCCCTGGGGCATCAATACGTTGAAGCCGCGCATGCGCTTGTAGCGCGCCACGAAATCGAAGTATCCCCAGTTGAGCACGTTGCCCGTGTGGAACTCTCCCGTCGGGAACGGCGGAGGGGTATCGATTACGTACGTGGGGCGCTTGCGGTCGTGCCTGTCGAAGTTGTATATGCCGTCCTCTTCCCAGCGCTTGCTCCACTTCTCCTGAAGCGCGGCGTGGTCGAGGTTGCCTAGCATTCGGCACTCACTTCTTCGGCTTGCTGGACGCATCCGCATGATGCGTCTTCACAGCAGTAGCTTCCGCCTTCGCAGCTTTCGCCTTGTTTGACGCATCCGCCTGATGCGTCTTTTTGGGCTCCTGCGTCCACTTCATCTTGCGCGGGTTGCGTCCCAAGTCGTGGTTGCGGATGCACTTGCGCGAACAGTAGTAGAGGGATGTGCCGTCCTTCTTGAACAGGCGCAGTCCGGTTCCGATGGCAACGAGTTTTCCGCAGTATGAACAGGTAGGCATTGTTTATCACTTCCTCCCGGTCTTCAGCGGCTTCGCCTCGCGCTCCGTTTCCGGCAAACGCACGATGTCGCCCACCCTTACGGGTCCCTTGATGTTGCGCCTTATGACGTGCCCCGTGTCGCGTCCGTCAAGCACCTTGCACATGCACTGCTTGATTTCACCGAAAACTCCCGTTCTTCCGAGAACCTCGATGATGCGCGCGTTCGCGCCGTCGCTCTGCGGGACGTAGGATTTCTTTTCCTCGGGCTTCGAGCCAGCATCCTTGTCCTGCTGCTTCTCGACGCTCTTGACTTTTTTCATTCCACCCATTTAGCGCACCTACTTCGGTTTAACCTGCTTGGGCTTCTTCGGCGGTTTCTTCTCCGCTGTTTTCTCCCCCTCTGCGCCCGCGTGCTTCTCCTCGGCCTTCTTTTCGCCCGCGAGTTTTGCCGCGACTTCCTTGACGAAGCCCTCGGCTCCGGAGGTAATGGCAACAGCCGCGGTTCCGACGCCGAGTCCGGCGGCGGTTCCGAGCGACTTCTTTTCGGAGACGTACGCGAAAGGAACGCGCTTCTCCTGGCATATCGACGGCAGGTGCATGACCACTTCTTCGGGATCAACATCTTCCGCGATTACGACGAGTTTTGCCTCGCCGCGCTCGATCGCCTTGGTCGTCTCGTTCGTGCCCTTCGCGAGCTTTCCGCCGTTGCGGGCGGCCTCTATCGCTTCGAGGCACTTGCCCTGAACGTCCGGGGCAGTCTGAAACAGTACGTACGCTTTCGCCATAACACACTTCACCTCATCGTCTTTACGATTCATCGGCTCTTCGAAAAACAGAGCATCTGAATAGGGCAATCCTGATTTAAATAGGTTTGGGAGCGCGCACTACTCCTTGACGCCGAGCCCGAGATACCGCATCGCGAGGTTCACCTTGTTTGCCAGCGGGCCGGTGCACGCGCGGCTCGGAAGCTCGGTCAGGTCGGATTCCTTAGAGAAGCGGCACGTCACGTCCTCCTGCGCGAATATTTCGAGCACGCCGGTCGCGTTCTCTATCTTGCCGTAGAACACGCATTTGTCCATGTCCATTCCGCGGATTTCGCCGTAGGCGGTTGCGCTTCCGACCAGCGTGGATTCGGTTACCCTGACTCTTGCGGGGCTGCACGTGCCCGCGCGTTCCTTGAAGCATCCGACGTCGGCGCCGCAGTCCTTCACTCCGAACGTCGCATTCAGGTAGTTGTATGCCGTGGGTGCCGCGAGGACGAGGAGGATCAGGATTACGATGCCTATCGCTATGTGCGTCGTCGTTATCTTCCGCTTCTTCTTTTCCTTCATCGTTATCCCCCCTTCAGCAACTCAGAACGTAACGCTTCGCGCCGTCCTTCCTCGCGTACCCGATTCTTTCAAACTGCACGACGTCGCCTTCTTTCAGGGTTTCGCACGCCTTCTCGCAGAATCCCTTCCGAATGGTCAAACCCGCCTTGTTGTAGTCGTCGCCGACTAGCAGGTCGCCAATCACCATTAATTCCGCCGGCTTCACCTCAATTGCTGAAACCCACTGTATCTTTTTGGGAACCATCTCGTCGGCTGCAAGTTCCGCGTCAATCGTCTTACCCACCGCAACGATTTTCGCGTTGCACAAATCCTTCAGCCGGAACGTTTCGCCCTTCTTCAGCGCAGCCGCGTCCTTCCCATCGATCCAAACCTCTTCCTTGACGGCGACGTGTCGTTCCCCCAAGTCCTGCGCCGGATGCTTGCGCAGCGAAACCTCTTTTACGAGCCCTTTCACCTTCAGCTTCACTGGCTCGCCTATGAAGAAGTAATGCTCGGAAGTCGGTTCGAGAATTTTTCGGTTTTCCGAGAGTAATGCCTCGATAGACGGGTTGCTTTCGACCTTGCTTAGCCCGAAGGAAAGGACAAAGGAACGAATCGCCGCAGGCATTACTCCCCGTCGTTTCAGTCCCCTCAGCGTGAGCAGTCTCGGGTCGTCCCATCCCGTTACCTTCTTTTCCTCAATAAGCGGCTTGATGAGGCGCTTGCTGAGAACGTTTCCGCGTATGTTCAGGCGCGAAAAGTCGTAAATCAGTGGCTTGCGCATTTTCAGCTTGTCCACGATGTAATAGTAAAGTTCGTCGCGGAGTTCGTACTCCTTCGAACGGAACGCGTGCGTCACGCCGTCCAGCGAGTCCGAAATGCTGACCTCGAAATCGTAAGTAGGCCAGACGCGGTATTTCGTGCCCTGCCGGTAATGCTTAGCGTCCATTATGCGGAACAGCGTGGGGTCGCGCATAACCGTGTTCTCGGCATCCACGCAGCCCTTCAGACGCAGAATCGCGGAGCCCTCTTTCATTTTAGGCATATTCTTCCAGACAACCGCGCTGTCCTTGCGTTCGCGGCATTTGCATCCGCGTTTCGCCTCGCGGTCCGCCTTTATCTTTTCCTGCGGGCACTCGCAAACATAAGCGTCTCCCTGCGCGATCAACTGCTCGGCTTTTTCGTAAAGCTCCGTCATCCTGTCCGAGGTGAAGCGCACGTCCGAGAAAGTCAAGCCCAGCCATTTCAGGTCATCTTGAATCGCCTTGACGTATTCCGTTTCCTCCTTTTCGGGATTGGTGTCGTCGAAGCGCAGCAGGCACTTTCCCGAATATTCCTTCGCGGCTTCGTAGGAAAGAAGCGCGGCTTTCGCGTGCCCGAGGTGCAGGAACCCGTTGGGCTCGGGAAGGAAGCGGGTTACTACGCGCCCGCGTTCGGCGCCTTCGAGAGTAATGCCCTTCTCTTCCTCCTTCTTTTCCGCAAACGTGTATTTCGCAAGTGCCTTCTCGATGTCCGCTTTTTTCATTTTGTTGACGTCGGCGATTACTGACGTTATCTCCGCCATGGTTTTCTTCATGTCCTTCTTCGCTTCAGGCGCTTCCGCTATGACTTTGCCCGCAACCGCGCCCGCGTTGGCGCGCCCGTAGTCGTAGGCGTTCTTCAGCGCGTATTTGAGAATTACGTCCTTCATTTCCTCGCCTTTCTGGGCGCTTCGATTATTTCCGTGTGGACGCGCAAGCCGCCCACCTTTTTCGCGGAGAAATTGTAGGCGATTGCGCCGATGAAACCGATAAGCCCGAACGCCCCGCCTACTGCAAGCGGGAACAGCACGATAGCGCCGACGCCGAGCGCGAGATCGAACCCGCGCAGGCTCGTGTAGACCCCGCCTGTTTGCATCAGGATTTCCATCACCGCGATTGCGAACAGTGCGTACAGTAGCCCGAGCAGTCCGCCGGTAAGCGCGAAAACCTTGAACGCGCTCTTCGGCTCCACCTTCCGAATTTCGGGCATGACTATGCTAGGAGCTATCGGAATAAAAAGTGCAGGGGGAGAGATTCGAACTCTCGAACCCCTGAGGGAATGGATAACGCACCGGAGCCCGGCGTTACCCGGTCAACGACCTTGAGTCCATCGCATTTGACCAGGCTTTGCTACCCCTGCACGGAATTAGTTTCACTCCCGCAGCATAAATATATTGCGTAAAAAGAGGCTGTATGGACCGGACGGGATTTGAACCCGTAGCCTCATGCTTGCGGAGCATGCGATCTACCGTTGATCTACCGGCCCTTGTTCGACGCATGCACGGCATGCGTCAAGTCAGGAACTTATTTTGGTGAGCGCAGGTATTTAAGCATCTTGCCGAAACCTTTCTCATGCGCCCCCTCGTCGCGCTGAACATAGTCGTCGCAGTCGCGCTCGCAGTATTCTTCGTGAATTCCTTCGATTTCTCCTCGGCGTTCAACGGAGTCGACTGGCTGTGGATTCCCGTCGCAATTGCGTTCTACCTCCTGCTCAACGTCGTAAGCGCGTGGCGGCTGCGCTGGCTCGCGGAAAAATTCTCGGGAAAGCACGTTTCCTTCAGCCGCGCGTTCTGGCTGCACATGGGCGGGATGGCGCTCAGCGATTACACGCCTGGGCGTGCGGGATACGTGCTCGTCGCGCTCAAGGCGCAAGACCTGGGTTTGCAGCAGAAGCGCGTGGGCGGTCGCGTGCTTGGAATCTCGCTGGCAAGCGATTTCCTCGTGCGCGGGTTTCTCGCCGTAGCGGCTGCGCTTCTTCTCGTATCCGAACTGCATTCGCAGGAGGTTCTTTATGCGGGCGCTTTCCTTTTCCTGCTTTCAGTCGCGGTTTTGTGGGCGTGCTGGCGCAGAAGCGTTTTTGTAACTAAAATACTGCGCCTCCTTCCCTCCGGCGGCCGCCTGTCGTCCGCCTACGAAACCGTTTTCGAGAAAGGCGTTGCGAAGCGCGTTCTGGCGAAGAGCGTGCTGATGAGCGCCGCGGGCGCGGTTGTCCGCGGCGCGGAATGGATGCTGCTGGCGAAGGCGCTCGGGATAGCGGAAATAAGCGTAGGCTCGCTGTTTCTTTTCACGGCGTTCAATGCGGTGATAACCGCGCTCTCGTTCGTCCCGCTGAGCGTCGCGGGCATAGGATTGCAGGAAGGATTCGGTGCGATTCTTTTCGCGGCGGCGCTGAAGACGCCTATGGCTTCGGCTGCGGCGCTGATGATTCTGGTGCGCGTGCTGGAGTCGGGAACGGACCTTATTGGCTTGCGTCTTTTCCTTCCTTCGCGTACTCCTCGGTGAACGCGACGCGCTTAACCTCGGGCACGTAAGCGAAGAGTTGCGAAACGAAGCGCATCTTGCTCACGATGAATTCCGTGTCCTTTTTCGTGTCTTCGCCTGCAATCGCCGTGACCGTTCCGGCGGCGAATGACGCCTTGACGCCGGGAACCAGGTCCTGCGCAAGCGCCGGAACCTTGTCCTCGGGCTTGTCAAACACTTCCACGACCTTGAATTCGTACTCGATTTCCTGTCCGGCGAGTTCGTGGTTGAAATCGACCATTACGCGTCCGCCCGATACGCTCTGTACGCGGCCCGACTGGCCGTCGAAGTCGAGCACCATGCCGGGTTTCGGCTCGATGTTCTGCTGCTTGAACGAGTTCATCGGCAGCAGCTTCACGAGCTGTCCGTTCCTCTGCCCGAACGCCTTGTCGGCAGTGAGCTTGACGGTTTTGGAATCGCCCTTATTCGCCGCAAGAAGCGCTTCGTCGAACCCCTTCACAGCCACTCCCTTTCCTACGGGCACGAGAACCGCGCCGTATTTCGCGCGCGGGTTGAATATGTTCGCCTTCTTCGCCTTCTCGGCGTCGGTCGTGTCGAAGACGCGCCCTGCGGTTTTTCCCGTGTATTCGATTTTCGCGAAATCCCCTTCCTTCATCGTCAACCTACCTCCTGTATCGCGGTCCCCAGTATGGTTGCTCCGCTCATCTGGAGCCGCACGCTAAGCAGCACTGTTTCGTTTACCGCGTGTTCGGGTGCGACGAATCCCGTGGCGCCCGCCAGGTCCGAACCGAGGACCGTGCGGGTGTCGTTGTTCTCGGACGCAATCGTCACGCTGTCGGTAAAGTCGAACGCGGCGCTCCTAAGCACCTTCGGCGCGCAGTCAGGCAGCGCGCTCGCGATGCCCTGCGCAACCGCCGTGGCGTTTCCTTCGAAATCAACGAAGAGCGTCTGCTCGTCGAAGCGCGTGACGTTCTTCACGCCGCTGACGTTGCCCGCCCTTCCCTCGGCATCAGTTGCGTTGCACTTGACGTAAAGCTCGTTCTTCAATTCCGCTATCTTGGCGGTTGCGAACCCGCCGCCCTCGAACCTATATTCGAAGGCGCTCCTCTGTTCCTCGATCGATACGCTGAGCCCGCCGGCGTCGTTTATCGAAAGGTAAACCTTCATCGTTACGTTGTCGCCCTCGACATGCCCCGCGTCAACGTAAGGCGGGAAGGCGCTCTGCAAGTAGTCCAGTTCCTTGGTAGCCAGCATCTTCGTCCCGTTTCCGGAGGACGCGGCAAGCGTAGCCGTTTCCTTGAATTCGAGGTGCGACGAGCGCAGAACCACCGCGTCGCATATTCCCGCCAGCGCGCCGTCTATCGCCGCCGCCAGGTACGGCGTGGCGTTCGGAGCGGTCACGAGGTAGGCGGAATTTCCCGTCGCGAACACGCGCGAAACTCCCGGCACATCCTTGACGAGCGGAGCCGCGTCCTGCGTAGAATTGCAGAACACGAACAGCGTTCCGCCGAGGGAAAGTATCTTCGCCTTGGCGAAACCCGTTCCCTCGAACGTCTGCACCTGCGGCGACGGCGTCGGGGTCGCCGCGGTTTCGGCGGGCTTCCACATCACCACGACGAACGTCTCAAGCACGAACGCCAGTATGATGAAAACCGTGAACCCGTAGATTATGTGGCCTTTCGTTATCTTCATATTGCATCACTCGAATTTCATTTCCGTTTTTCCGCCGAGCATTTCCGACAGCAGCTCGTTCAGGACGTGCAGGTTCGCTGGCAGGCGGGGCATGTCCTTCTTCTGCACGCGCACGCGGTATTCCTCTCCGCCCGCTTTGAAAACCTTGTTTATGCCGAGCAGCTTTGCCGGCAGCAGGATTTCCGCCGCCTTTTCGTGCGCCCCCGCGTTTTCGTTCACGACCTTTATCTTCTTCCCGAGCGCCGCGTTCAGCGCCAGGACGTTCCTTCCGCCGCGACCGATCACCGCGGACGGCTCCTTCGTGATTATCACGACGAGCCCCCCCTTTTCCTCGGCGCGCGTGAAACCCGCCGTCGCGCCGAGCTCGTACAGCTTGCGTGCGACGGCGACGTCAGCCTCGGTTATCTCTCCCGAAGAGCGCCGCGCCTCGCAGCCCGCGCACAGCGAGCCCGTCGCAAGGCACGATTCGCATATCGGCGTCTTCATAAGCACCTAAAATGCGGGCGGGGATTTAACTATTTTCCGACTACGAGCAGGACGCTCGAAACCTTCCTGCGCGTCCCGTCCTCGCCCGTCAGATCTTCGGTAGTTATGTCGAACGATTTCACCTGCAGCGTCGAGTAGAACTTGTTCTTCACTATCTGCGTGATGTCCACCGCGCTGGAAATCGCCTTGCCGCGCGCCTTGATGCGCACGTCCCTGCCCTCGTTCAGCCTGGAAACAACCGCCAGGACGTACACCATCAGCTCCTTCTTGCCTACGTACACCGTGTCGTCCCGTTTTTCGGGCGCTTCGTCCATCGCGTCACCTCATTCTATAGTAATGCACTTGACGGGGCAGTTCGCCTCGCAGGCGTGGCACTGGATGCAGTCCTTCTCCGCCCCTTCCTTGACGTGGGTTTTCTTTCCCTTGAGTTCGTATATGTTCATGGGGCACACCTTGACGCAGGTGCCGCACCCGATGCACTTGGCTATGTCTAACTTGATGGCCATAAAGAAGTCACCCTGTCCAATTATAGGGAGCGGGCTTTTTTAAAGCGATGCCATTCTCTCCCCTCGCATTACCCTTTCCTGCGCCTCCCGCGAGCCGAACCTGCGCTTTACCTGCCGCATCTTGTTCGCGGCGGTGGTGTTGTACGCCTTCAAGGCGGCTGCGAGCGCGTCGCGCTCGTGCGTGTTGCCGTAGTTGTAGGGCGCGGTAATGCGGCATTTTTCCCGATGCGTGAGGGAACGGGGCGGAGCGAAAAGCCGGGCTTTGAACGTCGTCGCAACCTTCTTTGCGAACCTCAAGGGCGGGTTGGTGTCCGAGGCAACCACGAGCGGCGTCCATTTTTCGAGCCGCCGGAGGAAGTCGCCCTTGTTCCAGTTCTTCCTGCTTTCCATCGCAAGAAGTTTGCCATCCAGGTCGAGCGCGGCGAACGCAGTTGTCGCGCCCGAGTCAATACTGATTATCGTTTGGCATCCCTCCTGCACGACGCTCGCTGCGGCGAGCGTCAAATCCCCGCTCAGCTAGCCGCATGAAAAACGAAAAAAAGTTTTCGTTCAACCCTTCGCGTTCTTGACGTAGAGCAGCGAGTTCAGGAACATGTTCCTGCTCGTGGTCGACGGGTCGAAGGCGAAGTACAGCGTCTTGCCGTTCATGAATCCCGTGCTCTCGACTATCGCGTAGGTCGCGGGAGACGTCGGCTTTCCGCCGTACATGTCCACGTACGCGAGCACGTTCGAGTTGGCGTTCGGGAACACGCTTATCAGCTTGCCGGTGAATCCGAAGTTCAGGATTCCGTTGAATATCGGGTTGTCCTGCGCGATTATCTTGAACCTGCCGTCGGCGTAGATGTATCCCTGTCCGGTGCGCTCGTGGGCGATTACCCCTCCGTAGCGCACGGGCATGACGTCGCCGAGCGAGCCGATTCCGATATCCCATCCGAGGGCGTTCGGGTCGTCGGACACGCGCGTACAGGCGTCGCCGATTACGATCAGCTTCTTGCCGCCCTTGACGGCGTCCGCGATTGTCTTGCGCGCCGTGCGGTCGCACGTCGTGCCGCGCTCGTTCTGGAGCACGATTATGTCGATGTTATTGAACACGCCCGGGTAGATGGCTTCCTGCGGTATCGAACCCGCATACGAAACCCCCGCGACGCGGTAATCCTCGGCCGTCAGCAGCGCCAGCAATCCGGTGGATGCCTGCCCCACCACCATTACCTTGAGGTAAGGCGCGGGGAACAGTCCGCCGATAAGCGGGATGCTGTGCATATCGACCAAGCCGAACTTGCCCGCGATGAATATCGCGAGTATCAGTATCAGTACCAGTGGGATTACGCTTTCCCCGAAAGACGACGACGGCTGTCCGTACTGTCCTCTTTTCTTCATATGCAGCATCACCCTCTACTAGAATCTGCTTCTTTCGCTTTATAAACGTTTGTCATTTTTCCAGCTTTTCGCCCTACGCGCTTCGTTCTCGAATTCGTAAAGCACGCGCGTGAGCGCGCCGTAGAGCTCCCTGCCCTCGGCGGAGGCGTGCATCTCCCCGCGGCCCGTGAACAGCGTGCCCTTCAGCTCGTAAAGCCGCTGCTTCCCTTCGCCCGTCGCCTTCACGTAAATTTCGATTCCATCCGCCTCGTTGAACATCTTGCGGATTTTTCCGAGCGTTTTTCGGCATTCCTCCTCGATGGATTCCTTTAACGCGGTGTCGCCCTCGCGCAATCCCGCGACTTGGATCTCGGGGCGCTGGCGGAAAACGCCTACTATCCTGTTCGAAACGTGCCTGGCTTTTTGGACGATTCTCTTGAACATCATGAAACACCCCGAACGCGTAACGCGTGCCGAGTTTTTTAATTTAGTGTATGAACCACGGCAGCCCGTTTATCGCGAGAATCAGCAGCGTTCCCAGTGCGATGGCGAGCGCGATCCTCCTTCCTTTTTTCTCGCCGAACCTCGCGACCGCGTCCCCGAGCACTATCTGGTGCCCGTCGGTTATGAACAACGGCAGGAGATTGAAGAGCGCGAGCAGGAAATTCAAGACGTAGGTGAAGCCGAGCACCGCGACGATGAGCGTCATCAGCGCGTACGCGGCGTCGTTGGTCGGCACGTCTTTGAAGTTCACCGCCTTCTTCGCCGTGAGCTCCACGCCCATCTTGCCGTTTTCATCGTAGGGCACGCGCATCGTGCCGCGGTCGGTTCCCAGCACGACGGAGTCGCCCGCCTTCTTTCCCGCGGACGCGTCCTCCATGGTTTTCAGCGAATCCACGGTTATGCCGTTTATCGAATAGATGAGGTCTCCCTTCTGCAGCACGCCGTATGCGGGCCTGCCCTTAGTCACCGATGATACTTCGACGTATCCCAGCATGACGCTTTTTTCGCCCAGGCTCGTCGTGAGGTTCGCCATCAGCACTCCGGAATAAAGCGGCGCGTCCAAGTCCTTCGCCATTTTCACGGGAGCGCCGTTCATCGTCAGCACGCGCTCGCCGTGCGTCAGCGTCCCGTAGGACGCGTTGTCTACCTCCACAGCCTGCACAGTAGTCTGCAGTATCGCGGTTGCGCCGAGCGTGAGCCCGAGAAAAACGAAGAAGAACAGGATGTTCGACGTGCTGCCGGCGACGAGCACGCGGCGGCGCTTGTGTATCGCGGCGCGCTTCATGCTCGCCTCGTCGGGCTCGACGAAAGCGCCTATCGGCAGGAAGCCGAAGAGCATCGCGCCCGATGATTTGAGTTTTATCCTTTCGATGTTGCACATCACGCCGTGCGCGATTTCATGCACCGTGGCTATTATGATTATCGCGGGCAGGGTTTCCCACGGCACCGTGACGCCCGGAATCAGCAGCGTTATGCCCGGCGGCGTGCCGGAAACGGTGAGCACGTTGTACGCGTGCTGCATTATGAACATCAATCCCAGGCCGAAAAGCCCGAGCGCGATGCCCACCGCGAAGAAGAGGGCGCTCGTCATCACCGCGAATCCCGCGGTGTTCTGTATGAACCAGAAGAAAGCGAAGAACAGCCCGATAGCCGCGAGGTGCCAGAGGATTTTCTTTTTCCCGAACACGTAATAAGCGTAGAACGCGCCGAACCCGATGCTCAGCCCCGCGTCGGCGATTTTCCTGCACGTTTCCGCGTAATGGTCCGCGATGTAGCGCATCGCCCTGAATCCCGCCAATCCGCGGACGATGATTAGCCCGTAATACCCCTCGACGCCCGTAAGCCGCTTGAGAATCACGCCGCAGAGAAACAGGTCGGAAAGAAGCGCGACCGCCTTCACGAGATTGTCGAGATCCGAGAACGCGAACAGGAAGAACAGCGCGCCGAACACGAGCGCCGTGACGAGAACGAGGACGTCCTTCCTCATTTGATTCCCTCGACGACTTCCACGCCCGCCTTCCCGAAAAGTTCGAGCGCCTCGGGCTCGCCGTATTTTTCCTTGAACACGACGCGCTTGATTCCCGCGTTGACTATTATCTTCGCGCACGTCAGGCAGGGGCCCGCAGTAGTATAAAGCGTGGCGCCGTCGGAGGAGACTCCGTGCAGCGCGCACTGGATAACCGCGTTCTGTTCCGCGTGGGTGGTGCGCACGCAGTGCCCGTTCACCATCTGGCAGCCGTCCTCGTCGCAGTGCGGCAGCCCTTTAGGCGCCCCGTTGTATCCCGTCGCTATGATGTGCCTGTTGCGCGCGATAACCGCGCCCACCTTCTTGCGCGGGCACGTGGCGCGCTCGGCCACTACGTCCGCGATTTTCATGAAGTATTCGTCGAACGAGGGTCTTGTCAAGAGATTTCACCGTAGATTTTTTCGTAAGCAGCCGCGGTTTTTTCCCACGTGAACTCCCGCAGCACGTGCCTCCTTCCTGCGCTTCCCATGCGCTTTCGCAAACCGTTGTCGCCGAGAAGCAATAAAAGCCTTTCCGCGAGCGCCTTCGAATCCGCGGGCGGCGCGAGGAATCCGCAATCCTTCGTCACTATCTCGGGAATCCCCCCCACTCTCGTGCCTATCACGGGCTTTCCGCACGCCATCGCTTCAGCGAGAACCATGCCGAACGGTTCCCAGAGCGACGGAAGCACGAACACGTCGCACGCGGCGTACAACGCAGCGAGTTCCGCGTCGCTCAGGTGCTCGTAAATAAAAACGGCGTCGGTTCCCTCGGCGCGCTTCTTCAGCTTTTCCAGCAGCGGGCCGCGCCCGAAAACAACGAGCTGCGCATCAATCCCGCGCATCGCATCAATCAGGTATTTTATTCCCTTCTGCTCGACGAGGCGGCAGTTCGTCATCACGACTTTTCCGCGGAGCCCGAACCGCTCGCGCATTGTTTTCGCGTTCATCGGCTTGAACGTCTTCGTATCCACGCCGTTATACGCGATTCCGCGCGCACCCGCATAGTCGTGCGGCAGCGTCGCCTCCATCGTAGCCTTGCTTACCGCGAGCACGCCGTCGCATCTCTTAAGAATCCGCCTTCCGACCAAATCGTCGAACGCCTGTCCGCCCACGTCCGTCAGGAAGTTTATGCCCTCGGGCCGCGCGTTGTGCAGCGTCCAGCACATCTTCCTGCCCATCTTCTTTGCAAGCGCGCTCTCGCTCAAGCCGTAGACGAAACGATTGTGTCCGTGCACGACGTCGTTCTCCGCGATTAATCGCTTCAATTCTTCCTTATGCTTCGGCATCAGGGGAAGCGGCGGCGGAAGGGGCTTCGGAAGGTTTTCGAGAATCCGCGCAGGCGTTCGCACGACGCATACCCCGTTTATCTCCTCCTGAGCTTCGGTATTCGGCAGCCGAGCGGTAAGTACGGTGACGTCGTGCTTCCGCGCGAGCCGCTTCGAAACCTCGAGAAGATGCTTTTCCGTTCCGCCCGTATAAGGAAAAAAGAACGGGTTCAGCATCAGGATGCGCATGCTAACTACCTCGCTTATTCCTGCTATGCTTAACGCGTTCAAGAATTTTTTTTACAGCGTCTTCTAGTTTGTCTAAAGTTGCGTGCTCTCCTTGCCGTTCTGCTAGAAACCCCGGAAGTTCCCCATCAATTATTATGGGATATATTTCCGTTCCTCTTCCTTCAGCAAAACCTGTTTCTTGATTTGTCCAAAAACTTTCTTTGAAATTCTTAGTGATTAGCGGCACAAAAGCACAGGCTTGCCCGAGATTTTTCCTTATCTCGTGTGCCCAATTTTCACCAACTCGGATATCGTCGTGTGCGACAAAAGCGGATACCTCTCCTTCCCTTTCGAATAATGTTTTCAATCTACCTGCGAGTTCCTTGTCTTCAGACGCTTTGTAACACACAAATACTAGCATTTTATCCGGTTCACTTGGCAGTTCAACTCGGCTATACCTAAGAAACAGATCGCCTTTAGCGTTCTCAAAAGTTTTCAGCAATAAAACCCGATTAACCTCTTCCATCTTCCTTTCGATTGTAGCAGAGTTTTCAGTTTTAGCAGTATTTTGGAGATCTAACAAATAGAATCGTAGCGTACTTGCAAGGATGTTCATTAACTTTTTTTGTTCTTCATCGTTGCTTTCGTATAGTCTATCCATATTCGTTTCGACAATTTCTTGCGCATTCTTAAGCGTTTGAAGCGTCTGTCGCGCTTCTTCTTTTACAATGCTAACATACGCGGGACCTAATTTCGTTAGTTTATCTTTGAGTTTTTCAGCAAAGCGGCTTCTAGTAAAATTAAGCGCCTCGATAAGTGTTTTAGTCGTATCCTCATCGAAACCAGCATATTGCGTCATTGTCGCCACTGCTCTCTAGCGCCTTCCCCGCATTATCGACGCCAGCGCGTATCCGACGCCGATTGCGCCGAGCACTAATATGAACGCTTCGAACCCGCCTGCGGGCGCCTGAGACGCGAAGGTATTCGCCGCCTTTTCGGCGGAGGTCGCAGCCAACGTCCTTCCGGCATCCTCCACGCCGGTGATTATCGGCGCGGGTACGGGCCCCTGCGCGATATGCTCGGTGAAGAACAGCCGCATCGTGCTCCATCCCACCGCGATAAGGGATACCGCCAGCAGAACGAAAAGCTTAGTTGTTCCCGGCTCAAGAACGGCCCTGCCCTTTTCCGTAAGTTCGAAGTAAACCCATTTGCTGTGTTTCGCGGGAACAACCATGCCCGCCTTCTCCATTTTTCGCAGATGCTCCGAAGCGGCCTGGGCGGTTATTTTCAAATCCTTCGCCAGCTCGGTGGCGGTCATCCGCCTTTCCATGAGTTTCTTGAGAATCGCGACGCGCGTTTCGCTCGAAAGCGCCCTGAACGACTCCCTGTCGAGAACAACGTCAGCCATGTAACCCCACCACGTTTTAAACCGCGACTTACTTTAAATACGTATTATGGCAGTGCAGTTCGAGCTCGAAGGAAAGCTCATCATCGCGAGCGATTGCGCGTCGACGCAGTCGCTGAACACGAGCTTCTTCGGTTCCAGCCACAACGGGAAAAAGGACAAACTCGAGCTGCAGCCCGAGGAAGCGCTCTATCTAATGGACGTGCGCAACGCCGAATGCTTTTCAAAGGAAAAGCCGGTTTCGTTCAACGCGCTAGCCGCGAAGTACGACTCAAAGAAATTCCTCGCGCGCTATTTCTGCTACCGCGACTGGCGCGATCGCGGCTTGATAGCGAGGCCGATCGGCGAAGCCGAAGGGAATTATGGGCGCTCGCCCGTAGTTCGTTACCCTTCAGCTGATTTCACTTGTCCCAAAGTGCGCGCCACCGGGCTTTTCTTCCACGACGATTTGATGAGCATAATCGACGACGATGAGGAAGGGCAGGCGCTTTACAACGACCACTGGCTCGGGCAATACGGAACGTACAAGTCCAAGAAGCACGGACGGTTGCTGAAGCTCGACGCCTACGAAACGCTTTTCCTGATGAAGCACGGCGGCTACAAAACCAACATAACGCAGAAGCGCCTCGAAGCCGACGCCAAAAAGCGCCGCGCCGATTTCCCCGCGCTTTACGACGTTTACGAAGACTTGCGTCTGCGCGGTTTCGTAGTTAAAACGGGTTTCAAGTTCGGCACGCATTTCCGCCTTTACTTCCCCGGTGCGTCCCCTGCGCTCGATACCGGGGAGTGGATGCACTCCAAGCACGTGATTCACGTCTTTCCGAGGGATGCGCGCATGCTCATAAGCGAAT
The DNA here is from genome assembly GCA_902384935.1 of Candidatus Norongarragalina meridionalis. Taxonomy (GTDB): domain Archaea; phylum Micrarchaeota; class Micrarchaeia; order Norongarragalinales; family Norongarragalinaceae; genus Norongarragalina; species Norongarragalina meridionalis. The sequence goes on along the minus strand of CABMDO010000019.1, from coordinate 31,331 downwards.
GGGCGCGCGCCATCCGCGTCGCGCACGGCGTGAAGAAAACCTTCATTCTGGCAATACCCGGAGTGAAGAAGGAAGGGAAAGCGGAACTTGACTTCCTCCTTTATCACCGCAACCACGGCGCTCCCGAAACTCCTAAGGCGGACAAGCCGAAGTACGTGATGCTCGCGTTGTCGGAAGAGGAAGAGATCGGCGGCGAGGAACTGGCAAGAGCAATCGGCAAGGCGAAGGAGCTTGGCTTGGACCTTCTGCTCGGCATCTGCGACAGGGAAACCAGCGTTACCTGCTACCGCGTCAAGCGCGTCGAGCTTCCCAAGAGCAGGTATGAATACTACGAAATCGAGTGGGCGCAGCCGTAACGCCGCCGCAACCGTTATTATTCTTCGCTGCGTTGCTAGCGTATGGCCGAAGGAATGTTCTGGGCTGACCAAATCGCCCGCGGCGCGAGCGGCGCGCAGGTAATCAACGACTCGAAAACGCCTTCCGGAAAGGTGCACGTCGGCGCGCTCCGCGGCGTGATAATCCACGACGTCATCTACAAGGCGATGAGGGACGCCGGCGTCAAGGCGGCGTATTACTACGGCGAGGACGACTACGACCCGATGGATTCGCTCCCGATTTATCTCGACAAGCAGAAATACGCCGAGCACATGGGCAAGCCCCTGAGCGAAGTGCCCGCGCCCGACGGAAGCAACCAGTCGTACGCCGATTTCTACATGCAGGACTTCCGCGAGGTTTACGAGCGCCTCGGGGCGAGGCCCGAGATTTACAAAATGAGCGAGCTTTACAAGAAGGGAAGGCTCAACGAAGTCATAAAGAATGTGCTGGAGCACGCGGAAACCGTGCGCAATATTTACAAGAACGTCAGCGGCTCGGACAAGGGAAAGGACTGGCTGCCGGTTTCGATTATCTGCGAGAAGTGCGGAAAAATAGGAACGACTCGCGCCTATCACTTCGACGGAACCCACGTTCACTACAAGTGCGAACCCAACATGGTGGAATGGGCGAAAGGCTGCGGGCACGAGGGAAAGAAATCGCCTTTCGACGGAGGCGGAAAGCTTCCGTGGAAGATGGAATGGGTTGCGCAATGGCTCCACATGGGCGTTACAATAGAGGGCGCGGGCAAGGATCACTCAACCGCAGGCGGAGCGCGCGACGTATCCGAAGCGGTTTTCATGGAAGTTTTCAAGAAGGAGCCGCCGAAAAACGTGCCCTACGAATTCTTCCTGCTCGGCGGAAAGAAGATGAGCTCCTCGAAGGGCTTGGGAGTTTCGGCGCGCGAGATTTCGGAGATAGTCCCGCCTGAGTTGCTGCGTTTCCTTATGGCGCGATACAAGCCGAACACCGCGATTAATTTCGACCCGGAAGGCGAAACAATCCCACGTTTGTTCGACGACTACGACGCCGCGTCGCAGGTATATTTCAAGAAAGCCGAATCAAGGGACCCGGATGTTCCGAGGATATTCGCGCTTTCTCAAACGAAAGAAGCGCACGAGCATTTCGCCCCGCAATTTTCATTCCTTTCGTTCCTCATACAGGTACCAGGCGCGAACCCCGAGGCTGAGTTCGAGAAGCAGAAGGGAGCGCCGCTTAGCCACGAGGAGAAATCGATGCTTGCGGAACGCGCGGAATACGCGCGCATCTGGCTCGAGCGTCTCGCGTCCGACGACGCGAAGCTGAAAATCCTGGAGCGTGCCTCCACGGAATGGGCTTCGCTTACAGAAGCGCAGCAGAAGGCGCTTGCGGATTTCGCGGGAATATTCGAGAAGGAGCCCGCCCAGTCGAAGCAAACCGAAGCGATAATGGCGGTTGCGACGAGCCGCGGCTTGAAAATCAACGACTTCTATTCGGCGGCTTATACCGTGTTCCTCGGGAAAAAGAAAGGGCCGAAGCTAGTGCCTTTCCTGAACGCACTCAACAAGTCCTTCGTGGTGCAGCGACTTCGCGGCTTGTAGCGAGAAGGCACGCGTGCGTTGCACCGACGACTTTCACGCGCCTTGTTTCGCCGATTTTCGCCCCTTTTATCGCAATGGACTTGTAGGAGTCGTTCCTGCCGCCGACGGTTCCGTCCTTCAGCTTGTCCAGAAACAGCGCGTCGCCTTCCCAGCCTATCCATTCGCGGTTCTTTTCCTCGGACATGGCGCGGCAGAACGCGCTAGCTTCCTCGCTGCGTTTTTTTATGACGAAGTTCGGAACCTGCGGGAGCAATGCCGCCTTAGTTCCCGGACGCGCCGAATATTTGGAAATGTTGACGATGTCGAAGCGGATTTCGCGCAGCAAATCCATGGTTTTCTTGAAGTCCGCTTCGGTTTCGCCCGGGAATCCTACGATTACGTCGGTAACGATAGTAATGCGAGGGTATTTTTTGCGGTAAGAAGCAATGGTGCGGCGGAATGCGGCGACAGTGTAAGGGCGGCGCATCTTGCGCAGCACGGTGTCGCTTCCGCTTTGCACGGGTATATGCAGAAACTTGTAAACCTTCGGCGGAGAAAATGCGGAAAGCACGCGAAGCGCATGTTCAGGGTTCAGCATTCCTATCCGCACGCGGAAGTCGCCGGGGACTTTGTTCAACTCGGCGGTAAGTTCCGGCAACGACGCGCCTATGTCTTTTCCGTAGGCGCCGTCGTCCTGGGCGCAGAGTTGCAGTTCCTTCGCGCCGTTGCGGACACAGCGCTCGGCAGCCAGGCGAATTTCGCGGACGCCATAACTCCTGAGCCCTCCTCTGGCTATTCTGGTTTCACAAAACGAGCACGCTCCGAGGCAACCCTCGCAGATTCGGATGCGGGCGAACGCCCCGTCGCAAAACGCCTCCAGCTTTCTTTTGCCCTTCCCCAGCCAACGCACGGGCTTTCCCCTCGCCGCGCTTTTCACCGCGTCGGCGATTCGGTATTGCTGGGATATGCCCACGAGCGAGGCGTCCGGGCGCGCGCGAAGAATCTTTCCGGGTTCGGCTTCGGCGAGGCACCCCGTAACCACGACGGGGTTTTTCTCGCGCCGCAACGCGTTGAGTATCTTCTGCTCCGTCGCGTCCTTCACGCAGCACGTGTTGTATACTACCACGTCGGCTTTGGTTTTTCCGAGCGCCGCAGCCATCGCGTCCGAATCCGCCCTGTTGAAGCTGCAGCCGTACGTCAAAACGCGCATATTATAAAGATTGGCGGGGGAACATTTAAGACATGAAGAAAAAGGCTTCACACAAGTGCCTGCGCTGCGGCAAGGAAACAGCCTATATCGAGCCGTGCGACTACTGCGAGCCGAAGCGCATGGTTTGCGCGTCGTGCATCAAGTCCAGCAAAACGGCTTCGAAAATCGACCGCAAGGTAATCTGCAGAGACTGCTGGGGCAAGATGCCGAAGCGCAAGGCGTTCAAGAGCGCATAACTTTTAGTGCGTGTTTTTCGGGCTAGCGTTAGCTTTTTTATCTGACTCAGCGTCCTTCACGCATGCTCCTGACGTTCGTTTACCTGCTCGCCGCGCTGCTCGTGCTCGCGCGCGCCGCCGAATATTCCATCGATAAGGCGGTGATAGTAGCGCGCTACCTTCGCATCGGCGAGATGGCAGTCGGCTTCCTCCTCGTTTCGGTTGCGACGTCGCTGCCCGAATTCGTCGTATCCGTAACCGCCTCTGCCAACGGCGAAACAGGCATCTCCGTCGGAAACGTCCTCGGTGCGAACATCTCGGACATGTGCATGGTGGTGGGCGCCGCCGCGCTCGCGGGGGCGATGGCTATCCGCCGCAACGCCGTCCTCGACTTGGTGAAGGCGCTGTTCGCGGTGGCGGTGCTTTCCATAGTAGTAGTCGTTTTTCCGTTAGGAAGGTTCGCGGGACTCCTTCTACTATTGGTTTTCGCGCTTTACGCGTTCCTGCTGCTGAAAAAACGCGCGCCCGAGAGAATGGACGGCGGCAGGGTTTCGGGAAAGGAGGCGCTCAAAGCGGGCGCGATATTCGCCGCGAGCATAGCGGTCGTGGTATTCGCGTCGAACTTCGTCATCAATTCGGCGGTTTCACTGGCAGGCGCGCTCGGCGTGTCTCAGACGCTGATAGCGGGAACCCTGATTTCCATAGGCACAACGCTTCCGGAACTCGCGGTAAGCGTAGCGGCGGCGCGCAGGCGCCACGTCGGCCTGGCGATGGGCAACGCTGTGGGAAGCTGCATAACGAACCTGACGCTCGTTCTCGGCGCAGCCGCGATAATAACGCCGATAAGCACCGCGGCGTCGTCCTTCTTCGTGCTCGCGATCTTTTCGCTAATCGCGAACGCGGCGCTGTGGTTCATGCTGCTGCGCGGAAAAATCGGGAAAAAGGAGGGCGCGGTTCTGATCGGGATTTACCTGCTTTTCCTCGCGTCCGCGGTGCTCTCGGAAATTCAGTAGGGCGCGGCGAGCAGTTTCCACGGGCTCAGCAGAAGGAATCCGCCGAGGAAAAGGATGATAATGTTCTCGAGCGCGATGACGTCGAATATGAACATCAGCACGCCGATGAAGCAGAACGCCTGCACGAGCGGGTCAAGTGCCACGCAATAACCTGCGCGGCGGCAAATAAAAAGTTACTACTTTGCGGCTGTTCCCGCCGTTTTCCCCGCAAGAGCCGCACGAACGCCCTTCAAGTCCCTGCCGTCGGCGAAATCCACGCGTATTTTGGAACGGGCGGCGAGTTTGCACGCAACGAGGTCGAAGGGGAAATTCGTGCGCGCCTTCCTTTCGTCGAATTTCGTCGCGAGGGCAATGAGCTGCGGGTACGTCAGTTTTTTCAGCAGGCGGGCGCCTTTTTTTGAAGGGTCGCGGTCATAAATTCCGGCTACCTTGCTCAGGTTGAGTACGCTCTTCGCGCCCAGCCGTTCCGCGAGCAGCACGGACACGGAATCGGTTGTCAGTCCCTCCATCATCCCGCCCATCACCGGGGTGCCGCCCCGCGAGGCAACCAATGCGGCGTCGTCGAAAGTAGTGCAGACGCGTTCGTTGAGTTCTGCTGCGACTATCGCGGCATTTATTCTCGTCGCCCTTATGGCTGCCCTGTCCGCGAAAAACTCGTTTTTCGTTTCTTTGCGTGCCTTGTCGGCGTATTTGCGCGCGAGGATTCCTCCGCCTACGACTACCGCCTTGCCTTTGAGCAGCGGAGCGATTGCCGCGACGTACGCGCAGTTGATTTTTTCGCCTTCGTAGAGCAGCGAACCGCCGAGGGAGACGACAAGCATACGAAACCCTTTAAATCGGCGGCTTCTTATAAATCGCACGGTGGGGAAATGAGCGACGAATTCGTGCCCTGGGTGGAGAAGTACCGCCCGCACAGGCTTTCCGAGATTATCGGGCACGAGAACGTCACGAAAAGGCTCGAGGTTTACGCGAAAAAGAAGAACATGCCCCATCTGCTGTTCTGCGGTCCGGCAGGCTGCGGAAAGACGACGAGCGTAATCGCGCTTGCGAACGAATTGTACGGCGACCAGCTGAGGCAGTCTTTCCTCGAGTTGAATGCGTCGGACGAGCGCGGCATAGACGTCGTGCGCGGAAAAATAAAGGATTTCGCGCGTTCCCTTGCCTTGAGCGACGTTCCTTTCAAGATGATATTCCTGGACGAGGCGGACGCGCTTACCTCGGATGCCCAGCACGCCCTTCGCAGGACGATGGAGCAATACTCCCGAAATACGCGCTTCTGTCTCTCCGCCAATTACTCGTCGCGCATCATAGAACCGCTTCAAAGCAGATGCGCGGTATTCCGCTTCGCCTCTCTCCACGACGAGGATTTGCAGAAAATAATCCGCCATGTCGCGAAAGCCGAAAGCTTGAAGGTGGACGAGGCTGCCGAAAAGGCGCTCCTGTACGTTTCGGCAGGCGACGCCCGCAAGGTCATTAACTGCCTGCAGGCGTGCTCCACTTCGGGAACGCACGTAACCGAGGACGAGGTGTACAAGGTCGCCTCCCGGGCAAGGCCGAAGGAAGTCGCGGAGATGGTGCAGCTCGCGCTCAAGGGAAAGTTCACGCAGGCGAGGCAGCTGCTCGACGATTTGATGATCCGCTACGGCATGAGCGGCGAAGACGTGATAGCGCAGCTTTACAACGAGATAATCGCGCTCGACATTCCCGACGAGGAGAAGGTTCTGATTGTGGACAGAGTCGGCGAATACGATTTCCGCCTCAGCGAGGGCGCCGACGAAAGAATCCAGCTCGAGGCGCTTCTCGCGCAGATAATGCTGATAAAAAGCCGCCTGAAATAGAGTCCGCCTAGCCGAGTTCTTTCCAGTACTTTTTCGCCATCTGGATGCTGCTGTTTATCTTGTCGTACGCCGCCGCGGCGTCGCGCTCGTCTATCAGGAAGGAAAGGTACGAGTAGGACGTGAAATCGCACACCATGTTGACGCCGATGCTCGCCAACTGCCCAGAAACGAACGCGGTAACGCCGGGCACGTAGACGCCCTCGGGCGGCTCGAGCAGAGTCAGCAGCGCCAACCCCTCCGCCTTGTGCTTTATCTTCTTGTTGTCGCCCTTCGTTATTTCAAGGAGCTTCGGGAGGAAGCGGCTCATCGCAACCACGCTTATCTCGTCGCTGCGCTGGTTGATGTACATCTTCTCGCCGGCTATCCTGTCCACGGAGCGTTCCAGCTCTATAAGCGCGCGGTATATCTCGTCCGAGCGGTGGAACGTGATGTAGCACATGTCCGTGCGCAGGATGGGCTTCAGGTCCTTCACTATCCTGTAAATGTTCTTTTCGTCCATGTCGAACGCGCCGGTGTGGACGTAGCGCCTTATCGCGATTATGATGGCGTCGAGCCCCACGTCTTCTTTCATGCGCTCCGCCACCATCGGCTGTATCATGCGCGCGAGCGCTGAGTAATTGATGAGATCGTACTTGAACGCGGGGCGGAGGTAATGCATCTCCGCAAGAATCTCGCTGACGGCGTCCATGACGCTGTAGCCCATATAGTTACCTCTCAGCCGTGGTTTTTAAAGGAATTTATTGTTCCTGTCCAGAAACCCTGCCTTTTGTCCAATTTCCGTAAAAAGAGTCCAAAAACATAACCTTTATATAGTTTTCCCGCCTCATAACAGCGAGTGGCGTTGGGCGCTGCTCGGCGGAAAACCAAAGGAGGCAACCCGGTTTTAATCGCGCGCCCCGTCGGTGCCCACCGACCACTAAGCGGTCTTGAAAATGAACGCGGTCGGGCTCACTGTTTTTGAGGGCAAGCTTTTCGAGGATAAGCTTGCCACGCGGAAGAGGGGGTTCGAACTGCCGCAGAGCGAAATCGTCACGATGGCTGCGATTTTCGGGCTCGCGTACTCCGTGATATACGGGGAGTACGCCCTGCTCGTCATCATCGCGGCGCTCGTCGCCCTGTTCTACAAGAAGCCGAACCGCGAGCATTCGCTCGACAACATAACGGTTTAATCGCCGAGTTCTAGCGTATCTTGTAACGGAGCAGCGCAGCAACTCCGAACGCCTTGAATTCGAATCCAGCGTCATCCTCGGAGTCGAATATGGTTACGGGCGCGCCGGCGCGCCTTGCCTTTTCAATGAGAGAGTTCGCTTCAGCGCGGGTTTCCTTCTTCTTGAGCAGTGCATCCAGAATCATCAGCTGTTCCGCCGCCCTCGCTTCAACAGCCGATGCAACGTCGGCCATTCCGTAAACCGCGGTTCCCTCCTCCTTCCCTATCCTTTTTTTCAGTTCTTCCAGGAGCTCGAATTCCTTCGCAACCCGCTGCTCGCCGAGCACGCGCTGCACGATTCCTTTTTTCAGGAGCTCGTAGACGCCGCTGCGCTCGGCGTTGCTCGTAACTTCGAAGGAAATCCTTTTCAGAAGCGCGGGCGCCTTTTCCGAGACGTATTTCCTGAACGAGTCCTTTGCGAAGCCGGGGCCCGCTATTATCAGCTTCCCTTCGGCGGATTCCGCCTGCTTCAGAAGATCGTCGAAGAATTTCTTGTGTTCCGCGTCGAACGTCTTGGGGTCGCGCTTCCGCGCCTGGCTTTCAATCTCGAAGACGAAGCGAACCCCGCTTGCCTGCAAACGCGCTACGGTCGCCTTCTCGTCGTCTAGCACGATTATCGTGGCGCGAACCTGCTTTTCGCCCGCTTCCTTCAGCAGTTCGCGGTGGAACGGCGTGAGCACTTTGCGAATCATGAGACGCTCGCCGGGCTCCAGGTCGAGCGTATGATGCTCTCCTTGGGGAACGTATTCTTCGGGCGTTCCCGAAAGAATGACGCCCGTGAGCCTAAGCTTGTTCGCCGACTCGGCGAACTCTATCTTGTCGAGCCGCAGCTGGACGCGCACCTTCTTCTTTTCGCCTGAATCCTTTTCGGCTCCGAGCGGCTTGAACCTGCGGAAGGACGTGCCCTCGACGACGTCCCCTTCCTCGAGCAAACGCGTGAGGAACCACAAGTCCTCGAGCGTCTGCGCCTCAACTTTGAGCTCGTTCTGCCGCTCGTCGCGGTGGACTATTCGCATAGCAGTGATTTCGGTTTCCGCGATTATAAAACAAACGTTTAAAACAATTCGCGGCGTCATTGATGCGGTGGTGCTGCTTATGGATAAGCGTTCGATACTGTTCCTTGTCATCTTCGCCGCACTGGGTTTGGCGGCTTACCAGCTGAAGTTCTCGACGATTCTCGGCGTTCCTTCGCAATCGTTCACGTTCTTCCAGTTCGTGGGGCCCGTAGGCGGACAAATATTGTCGCCGGTACTGGGAGTAATGTCCGTCGCGCTCGTGGAAGTCGGCAACTTCTTCCTCGGAGGACAGCCCTTCGACCTCACCGCGCTCATCCGCCTGTTTCCGATGATGTTCGCCGCGCTTTACTTCGGCACGAAAAGAAAGGAAATAGTCGCCGTTCCGATCGCCGCCATGCTCCTGTTCTGGGCGAACCCGCAGGGCGCGCAGGCGTGGTATTACGCGCTTTACTGGCTGATCCCGATTGCGGCGTTCATGTTCTTCAAGGACAACCTTTTCGCGCGCAGCCTGGGCGCGACGTTCACGGCGCACTGCGTCGGCTCCGTCGCATTCCTGTACGCGTTCAACATCCCCGCCGCCACGTGGACTGCGCTCATCCCGATAGTGGCGTTTGAACGGTTCTCGTTCGCGCTCGGAATCGCGGCGTCTTGCGTCGTGATAAGCACCGCGCTCGATTACGTGACGCAAAAAACGAAGTATCGCGCGCCGCTGGACTTGAGGCACTCGCTACTCGCCAAAAGCGGCCAGTAACGCCTGCGCTTCGTCGTCGGTGACGCGCGCCCTCTCGATAACGCGCTTGAAAGCGAGCGCGACTTTTTTCTTGTCCCTAATCCGTTCTTTCCGCGAAACAATGCGCGAAAAAAGCAGTTCGAGCGCCTTTCTTTTTTGCTTCGATGCGGGTTTGTAAAGCGGCGCCTTCTTCGCGCACAACTCGTAAAGCATCACGGCAACCGCGTGGGAAAGATTCATGACGCCCTGCTTTCCCTTGGTTGGAACGTGCGCCACTAAATCGCATGCCGCCATTTCCTTTTCATCCAAGCCGCTGCCTTCATTGCCGAAGACAAGTGCGACTTTCTCCGCTTTGCCGAGGCGTTCCCTCAGTTCCGCGGCAGTAACGCAGTATTTGAATTGGTTGATGCGGAAGCGGCGCGTCACTCCCGTAGTGCCGACGACGACATCGCAATCCTTGACTGCGGCGGCGAGCGTCTCGAATTTCTTGGCTTTTCTCGCGATGTCCCACGCGTGTTTCGCGAACATCTTGGTCTGGAAGCCGAGTTTCGCTTCGGGCTGCACCATACGCATGTCCCGCAATCCGAAGTTCAGCATCGCTCGCGCTGCAGAGCCGACGTTGATTTCGTGCATCGGACGCACCAGCACGACGGAGATGCGCATCAGTATTCGCCGTCTCCCTTGCCCGAGCCCAAGCGGATTAGGCGCTCCTTTGCTTTCAGGTACTCTTCGCGCACTGGTTCGGCGCTCTCGAAGTATTCGCCGTTCTCGCGCGCTTCGCGTATCTCCTTCGCCCTTTCCGATTCGGAATCGAACACTTCTCTGAAGAGCACGTCCAGATAGTACTTCTTCCTGCCTATTTGCACCGCAACGACGGAATGCGGGTCGCCGGTTTCCGTCAAGTACCGCACGTATTTTACGCCCCCGCCGCCGAATCCCTGCGCTCTTAGTATGGCCATTATGGCTACACTGTAGTCGTGGCAGCCGCCGATTCCGCTTTCGGGATCCACGGCGACGAATTTTGATTTTAAGATTTCATCGGCGGTTCTGTTGAAGCGCAGCATTTCCGCGGCTTCGCCCGCGTCCTTCTTTTCGAGGTTCTTCCTAACATGACGCACTATCTCCTTTAGGGATTCCTCGTCGTTGGCTTTAGGCAGTGCCCCAGCGAACGTTCGGATTCTGGGCGTTATCTTCAGGATTTTCGGTTTGCGCCTTCCTATGACGCGGCTGTAAAGCGCCGCAATGCCGCCGCGTCCCATGAAAAGGCGCACCCTGTCCTCTTTTTTCCGCAGGACGTCCCTGACGTACTCCCGTTCGCTCCACCCGAGCACCCTGCGCGCCATGCAAACATTAGGTTTAAAAGTATTAATAACCGCAAATATATGTCAAGCTAGGAGAGCTATTTCTCTGAATGCGGTGATGTTTCATGGAGAAGGAAGATTCCGAAGCACAGATTGTTGACGACATAGCCGCGGAAGGCGCGGCAGGCGAGCAGCCGCTTACGGAAGCGGACGAGGAATCGCTTCATCTGCCGTTCCCGAACGCGCGCGTCGTGCGCATAATCCGCGAGAACATGAAGCACGAGCACCAGATCAAGAGCGACGTCAAGCTCGCGGCGAACAAGCTGCTCGGAGAAATCCTTGCAGACATATCGCAGAGCATGGACGCCGAGGATTATTTCACGATATCGACGGAACATTTCAACAAGGCCGCCCGCAAGTACAAGGAAATCGCGCTCAACCAGAAGCGCATACGCCGCATCCAGAAGGTTCTGGAGAAGCAGCGCGCAGAGCTGGACGAGATCGTGACGGAAATAGAACTTGACATGCCGGCGGACCCCGCGACAAGCCAGTGAGCAATTCATGGAAGATGACACCGAAAACCTCGAAGAAAAAGCTGTTTCTCTAAAAGAAGAACGCGACTCTACGAACCGCCAGGCTTCGACGATAGCAAAGCAGAACAAGGAACGCATCGGGTTGCTTAAGCAAACGATAGCCGAGGCGAACGAGGCGCGCCGCGTACGCGACGAGGAGAACAAGGCGGCGTCCGAGTTCCGCGAGAAGCGCAGGAGCATTGAAACTGAAATTTCCGAGCTGCGCGCGAAGATGGACGCGCTCATGAAGGAAATGAACGAGATGCCCGTCGCCCCCGGCGGCGAGGATCCCGACAGGCTGATGCGCCGCATCGAGGAGCTGGAATGGATTCAGCAGACCGAGGCGCTGAGCGCGACGAAAGAAAAAGAAATGTCGAAGCGCATCAAGGAGATGCGCAAGAAACTTCCCAATGCTTCCAGAACCATGACGATACGTTCGGACATGCGCGGAATCCGCGAAACCATCCGCACGAAGAGCGCCGAAGCGAAGGCGCTGCGCGAGGAGATGGAAAAGCACGCGCACGTCGCCGACGAGCAGCACGCAAAAAGGATCGCGTTGCTCGACAAGGCGCACAAGATGGAGGAGAAGCTCGCGGACGTGCTGAAGGAACTCGGCGAGGTACGCGACAAGGCGGACGAGGCGCACGAGGGATTCATCGAGGCGCGCGGCGAAGCCCGCCGCATAAGCGACGCGGAGAGGGCGCACGAAAAAGCCGAGAAGGAAGCCAAGGAAAAGGAGATGCGCTCCAAGCTCAGCGAGCAGTCGAAAACCATTCTCGCGAAATTCAAGGGCGGGGAGAAGCTTTCGTTCGAAGAGATTCAGGTTCTGCAGGAAACGGGCGCGCTGTAAAAGTAAGCCGCGCCGCTTTTAGTGCAGGTTTTGCGAGGTGAGCTGCGCGGCGAACCGAGCAAAAAGTGCTTCAGGTTCCTTCGTTCCACGACTCGAGATACTTCTTCTGCTCGGCGGTAAGCACGTCGATTTTCGCGCCCATGCTCGCGAGCTTGAGGCGCGCGACTTCGGCGTCGATGCCCTCGTCTACTTCGTGCACCTTTTTCGAAAGCGTCGCGCCCTTCTTCGCGATGTATTCGGCGCAGAGCGCCTGGTCGCTGAACGACATGTCCATGACTTCGCTGGGATGCCCTTCGGCCGCGGCGAGGTTGATGAGCCTGCCTTCGCCGAGGAAGTAGATTTTCCTGCCGTTAGCGAGCGTTATTTCCTCGAGGTTGGGCTTCAGCGTGCGCCTGCTTTTCGCGAGCGCGTACAAGTCCTTCCCGTTCACCTCGACGTCGAAATGCCCGGTGTTCGCGCAAATCGCGCCGTCCTTCATTTTCTCGAAGTGCCTTTTCACGAGAACGTCCCTGCACCCCGTCGCGGTTACGAATATGTCCCCGAGCGGAGCCGCCTCGTCCATCGGCATCACGCGGAATCCGTCCATCTTCGCTTCGAGCGCCTTCGTAGGGTCGATTTCCGTGATTATTACCTCGGAACCCATGCCTTTGGCGCGCATCGCCAATCCGCGGCCGCACCATCCGTATCCGGCGACTACGAACGTTTTTCCGGCGAGAAGCACGCTCGTCGCGCGCATTATCCCGTCGATTGTGCTGCTTCCCGTTCCGTAGCGGTTGTCGAACATCATTTTTGTTTTGGCGTCGTTAACCGCGATTACCGGATATTTCAGCGCCCCGTCCTTCGCCATCGCCCTGAGGCGTATCACGCCCGTAGTTGTTTCTTCCTGTCCGCCGAGAACGTTCGAGAGAAGCTCCGTGCGCTTGGAATGCAGCGTGTTTATCAAATCCGCGCCGTCGTCTATTGTCATGTGCGGCTTGGTGTCGAGCACCTTGTTCAGGCACCAGTAGTATTCCTCGTTCGTGACGCCGCGCCACGCAAAGACGGAGATTCCTTCCTTGACGAGCGCGGCGGCGACGTCATCCTGCGTGCTCAGGGGATTGGAACCGCACAACGCAACGGAAGCGCCTCCGGCTTTCAGCGTCTCCATCAGTATCGCGGTTTCCTTCGTCACGTGAAGGCAGCATGCGACGCGCTTGCCTGCGAGCGGTTTTTCCCTTTCGAAACGTTTTTTGACGCTGTCAAGCACGGGCATGTGTGCGCGCGCCCAATCCATTCTAAGCGCCCCTTCCTTAGCAAGTTTTTCGTCCTTTACCTTGAATTCCACGTCTGACACCTCGTTACCCCCGTTCAGTAGCAAAAAACCAATGTTTAAATAGCGTTCAGGGCATATAGTTACCTGCAAGATGTATATTAAGGTGGTGGGGAGATGAAGGTTTCGTACATAGCAGTTCTAGTGCTCTTTTTGTCCGCGGCGGTTTCCGCGGCGATGGTATGCCAGGTTGTTCCGCCCAAGGCGGGCATACCTGTTGGGCATACTTTCGAGTTCGGGGCGATTTGCGCCAACGATTTGGGCGGCGGAAATTACAAGCCCGTGCCCTGCGTCATGTCCGCGAGTTATCAGTGGCGCACCGATGTAGGAACCATAACCCAGCAGGGCATCTCGCCGAAGGGACTCGCCACCGCTACCTTCCTTGCGCAGACCACGCCCGCTGCTGGAAACCTTGCGGTTGATTTCGGTTCCTTCAAATGCAAAGCCCGCGCAATTTACGTGCAGGCAGGCGCGCCGAGGTCGTGCGTCCTGAACCCGCAGACCGTCGCGCTCCAGACGTACGGAACGCAGCTCTTCACCGCTTCGTGCGCCGACGAGTACGGAAACCCGACGGACTGCCCGCTCATGGAGTGGGGAACGGACGTTACGGGCGGAAGCATGAATCCCGTTTACGATAATACTTCGAGCGTTCTCACCGCAGGCGGAACCGTCCAGCTCCGCAAGCGCGTCTGGGCGATGTACAACCCCGAGGCGTTTACGCCCGACAGCACGTTCCAGTGCGAGGCTGTTGTAAGCGTCATTCCCGCGCCTACGGACGCGGTTGCGTGCTCGCTTTCGCCGTCCTCGGCGAACGTCGAGACCTACGCGACGCAGGATTTCTCAGCAACTTGCTATAATTTCAAGGGCATCGCGGTTGCATGCCCCGCTATAAGCTGGGCAACCAGCGTAACTCGCGGCACGATTGTTTCGACGTCCCCCTCGACCGCGACGCTTCAGACGGACAACGTTATAGAGAACAACAAGGCGGTAATCGCCTCGTTCGTTTCCACAGCCGGGTCCAAGGTGAAGTGCGCGGCGTCGGTGAACGTCGTGCTCAGTTCCGCGAAAACGTGCGTTCTCCAGCCCAATTACGCCCAGGTTTACATCGGCGGCACGCAGCAGTTCGTTTCGACTTGCTACAACAAACGCGGCAACGCAGTCCAGTGCCCGATTCTCGGGTGGAGCACCGACGTGACCGGCGGAGTCATGAATCCGACGCAGGCGCGCGATTCCAGCATCCTTACCGCGGGCAACGCGCCCGAAACCGGAAAGCACGTTAGCGCGGCTTACGAGGTGGACTCCTACGGGCAGTACACGATATCCCACGGAGTAGTGTTCAAGTGCATGGCGACTGTCGACATACTCAAGCCGCGACTTCCAGTTTCATGCGAACTTTCTCCCGCGGCGGTGAACGTCACCGTGTCCGGAACGCAGGATTTCGCATCCACCTGCCGCGCGGCGAACGGTGCCGTTCTTCCGTGCCCGTCCCTTGACTGGAGCACCACGGTTACGGGCGGCTCGATGTCGCCCACGCCGTCGAGTTCCAGCAGCACGCTTACCGCCGGCAACACCGTAGAGAACGACCGCGCGGTAACCGCTTCGTACAACGGCGTCACGTCTTTCTCATGTTCCGCTGTTGTGAACGTGACTCCGGCGCAGCGGCCCGCGGTTTCATGTTCGCTCTTCCCGTCGGACGCAGACGTGCCCCTAGGCGGCACGCAGGACTTCACTCCGACCTGCCTCGACAGGAAGGGATTCGCTACGCAGTGCCCGACGCTTTACTGGACCACCGATGTTGACGGCGGACACATGCTTCCGACGCAGACGCCCGGCATGAGCACGCTTTACGCGGGTACGGTCGTTGAAAACAACAGGTACGTCAAGGCGGCATCCAGCGTTGACGTTACCACGCCGAGCTATTTCGAGTGCAGCGCCTCGGTCGACATAATCCCGCAGTTGCCTCAGGCCGCATCGTGCTCGCTCTTGCCCAGCAACGTCAACGTAACGGTCGGTGGGATGCAGTACTTCGGCGTATCGTGCCTCGACCAGTACGACTCTTCGGTTGCATGCCCGACAATGGACTTCATTACGGACGTCACCGGCGGAAGCATGAACCCGTCGTCCTCGAACGCGGGCAGCACCCTTACCGCGGGCAACACCGTCGAGAACAACCGCAACGTAATCTCGATGCACTTCGACGTAAGCGGAAACGTAGACTTCAATTGCAGCGCTTCCGTGAACGTCACGCCCGCCGCGCAGCCGTACTGCGCGCTCTCGCCCTTGACGGCTAACGTGCCGCAGAATGGAACGCAGTTCTTCGGCATATCGTGCTTCAACGCCGACGGTTCCTCGCGCGCGTGCGACAACATGTCCTGGAGCACGACAGTCACGAACGGATTCATGAACCCGCTTTCTTCCACGACGGGCAGCACGCTCTTCGCCGGAAACGTAATTGAAAACGGAAGGAGCGTCACCGCGACGTCGTCCAATTACGCGTGCAGCGCATCCGTTGACGTCGTAAATTACACGCCGACGTCCTGCGCGCTTTCGCCCGCTTCCGCAAGCGTGGGCAAGGGCGGCACCGTGCTCTTCACGGCGACCTGCGCAGGCGCAGGCGGAAGCGTTTCGTGCCCCGCGATTGCGTGGAGCACGGACGTAACCGGCGGATGGATGGATCCGCTGCAGTCCATGAGCACGAGCACGCTTCACGCGGGCACGACTGCCGAAAGCGGAAGGCACGTGGTTGCAACCGCGCCGAACCTGACGTTCTCATGCAGCGCCGACGTAACCGTCACGGACAGCGATGTCGTTTCATGCGCGCTCACGCCCTCCTACTCGGAAATAGGGCACCTCGGCAGCCAGTCATACGCCGTTACATGCTACAGAAGCGACTCTTCGGTAATCGCGTGCCCGACTTTGAACTGGGGAGCCGGAATGCAGGACGCCAACATGTCGCCGACGCAGTCGAGCACATCGAGCGTTTTCTTCGCTCCGGATTATGACGGGCTCGGCACCGTTACCGCATCCAACGCGTGGCTGCTTTGCAGCGCGGGAGTCCGCGTTACAATGTATCCCGGCGGCAGTGGCGGAGGTGGAGGCGGCAGTGGCGGCGGAGGATATTACTACTACGGACCGTACGGACCGGCTGCGATACCCGGAACGGGTTCGTTCTCACCCGCGCCGTCCGCGACGCCGAAGCCGTCCGCAACGGTGAAGCCGACCGCGACGCCGACGACGCGCGGCACGTACCACACGCCGTGGACGCCGCCGCAGTTGACGCCGTCCGCGACGCCGAACGCAGGTGCGGGAGGGCTGACGGGTCTGTTCACCGCGTTCGCGCCCGGCTCCTGGCTCGAAATCCTGATAGCGATAATCGCGCTGGGCGGCTCCGCCTATCTCATCCGGAAGATGGCGGCGGGCGCATAGTTAGTTTTTTTTAATTTCTTATTTTTTTGTTTTTTCAGGAGGAGAGCAGTTGAGCGTGCGCCGGTAGTGGAAGCTATACCCACCTAATCCAGTTTTCAGGATTCTTCTCCAAGACGTTGTGCATCAGCGAATCGTTTTCCAGAACGAGCTGGTACACCTTCGGGGCGAGTTTCTTTAGTTTTTGTTCGTACGTCCTGTAGAATTTCTCGTCATTAAGGAAGCGGCTTACGCCTGGAACGTGCGCCGCGCCGCAGAACAGCGTTATCTTAGCGGCGTCTGGTCTTTTCGCTATCGCGGCGCGTATGTTTCTGGCGAATATGAAGTCCCTGAGATTGCTTCCCGGAGAGCCGCTCTCCCAGCGTTGCCCCCGTTTCGCCGAGCGGATAGCCTCACTAATTTCGATACGGGCGATTTTCGGAATCCTTTCGATGCGTTTTCCGTGCCAGACGTCCAAACCCGCGATTTTCCCCCACTGGTCGTGAAGTTCCAACAAGGATAGGGGTTGAAAGGAAAAGTCCGAAAATGGCGATAATCCCTCCAACAGCACGAGATTATCCTTATCCAGCAGCTTGTTCTTTTGCACGTGCTGTTTTATTAAGTATTTATGTCTAGGCGAGGGCCCAGCTAGCACTTTCTTAACGAGAGGTATCGGAAATCCATGCCGGACCCCTATGAGGTGCACCTCCCTGTCGCCTGGCATTCCGATGACATTGATTCGAAATCTGCGTATTGGCTCTGAATGCTTCATCATCAATAGGCTATGTTCGCGCTCTGCTTAAAACGGTTTCAGCGGAGCAGCGTGTACTTGCTCATGTAAATCTGCGTCTTCATTACCTCGAAGAACGGCAGCAGTATCATCGCGTTTATCACGAGCGAGATGTACGGCGCCATCACCCAGAGGTTCCGCAGTTCGAGGAAAATCCAAGTGTTCGCCAGCAGCAGCACGGACGCGAAGCAGAGGAAGAAAACGAAGTAGTAGAACCTGCGGCTGATTATGGACGCGCTCATCGCGATCGCGTGCCACGGCTTCAATCCGTCAATTACGACGGCTTGGGGCGCGAAAAGAATCGCCAGCGAGACGATCAAAGCGGCGGCAGAACCGATAATCTCCTTTCCGGGGAAGTACTCGCGCGCGAGAAGGTTCGCGACGAACGTCACGATGAACGCGGTCAGGAATATGACGAACAGCGAATACGTCGCCTCCTCTATGCCCTCCAGCTCGTTGTGGGATATGCGCGTAAACGTGCGCTGGTGCTTTATGACTATGTTTATCGCCGCTATGGCGAACGAAAAGAGAAGAAGCGCGATGAGGAACACGCCCACTATGAAGAGCGCGCCCGTGAGCGACAGGTCGTACTGGATGCTTCCGAAGCGCAGGAATATCCCGCTTGCCGCGAGATAGTTCGGGAGCAGCAGCGCGAGCGGGAACGCGATGAGCAGCGGCACGCTGAAGAACGATATCAGCCTGAAGTTGCGGCCGTACGCGTCAAAACAGTGCGCCAAAAGTTTTCTTGCTCCCACTCCATATCCCCTCTTCCAACCCTTTTACATAAGGCATTAATATAATTGTTCCCATAACCGTTTCCTATGCCTCAGGCGGAATTCAACGTAGGAGTGGTAGGGCACGTCGACCACGGGAAGACGACGCTTACCAGCGCGCTCACGGGAAAATGGACGGACACGCACAGCGAAGAGCTGAAGCGCGGAATCACCATCAAGCTGGGATACGCCGACGTCGTCTTCAAGCAGTGCACGCGCTGCGGGTTTTCTTCCACGAAGGAGCGCTGCCCGAAGTGCGGGGCGCCGACGCAGGCAACCCGTAAAATCGCTTTCCTGGACGCGCCAGGGCACGAGACGCTGATGGCGACCGTAATCGCCGCCTCCTCGATAATGGACGGCGCCCTTTTCGTAATCGCCGCGAACGAGAAATGCCCGCAGCCGCAAACGATCGAGCATCTGATGATTCTCGAGGCCGCTGGGATAAAGAACGTCGTCATCGCCCAGAACAAGGTTGATTTGGTTACGCGCCAGCAGGCGCTCGAGCATTACAAGCAGATACGCGAATTCCTGAAGGGCACGACTTACGAGAACGCGCCCATTATCCCGACCGCAGCGAACAGCGGCGGCAACCTCGACTCGCTCGTGTCCGCGCTTCTCGAGACGATCAAGCCAGTTCCGCGCGAATCGGGAAAAACGCGCATGCTCGTTGCCCGCTCGTTCGACGTGAACAAGCCGGGCACGAATGTCGAAAAGCTGTACGGCGGAATCGTCGGCGGCTCCATCGTCAGCGGCGTTCTGAAGAACGGCGAGGAAGTCCGCATTCTTCCGGGCGCGCTCCGCACGCACAAGGGCAAGGAGCACTATCAGGAACTTTCAACTAAAATCGTCGGCATACGCGTCGGCGACGAAACGCTCGAAGAGGCGAAGCCCGGCGGGCTCGTCGCGCTCGCAACTACGCTGGACCCGTCTCTCACCGGCGCGGATGTGCTCGTCGGTTGCCTGCTATTCCCCGCGAAGGACGAGCCGCCCGTCGTCTATCAGACGTTCTCGCTAGAAATCACGCCTCTTTCGCGCCTGCTCGAGAAATTCCCGTCGTCCTTCACGCCGAACGAGCCGCTGGTTCTCGGAGTGGGAACCGCGACTACCGTCGGGTTCGTCACGAAGCAGAAGAAGAAAATCTGCGAACTCATGCTGAAAAAGCCCGTGTGCGCGTCGAAGACGGACGTAATCGCAGTGATGCGCAGGGCGAACAACAGGTGGAGACTTTATGGCACCGCGAAGCTCGTCTCGTAGCGTTAAGCGCATAGTCCTGCTCGGCGCGCCGGGCGTCGGCAAGGGCACGCAAGCCGAAATACTTTCCAGCGAGTGCCGGATCCCGCACATCTCGGCTGGAGATTTGCTGCGCGACGAGGTGGCGCGAAAAACGAAACTCGGCCTGCAGGCGAAGGCGTTTATGGACGACGGAAAACTCGTTCCCGACGAACTCGTCATCGAAATGATGAAGCCGCACCTTTCGGGCTCTTTCATACTCGACGGATTCCCGCGCACGCTCGAGCAGGCGAGGGAACTGGACAGGATAGTCAAACTAACGCACGTCGTGGAGCTCACCGCGCCGACCGACGTGCTCATCAAGCGGCTTACCGGCAGATGGACGTGCACCAAATGCGGCGGGATATTCCACGAGTCGCAGCACGACATCTCCAAGTGCGGCAAGTGCGGCGGCAAGCTTTATCAGCGCGACGACCAGAAACCCGATGTGGTGAAAAAACGCCTCGCGACGTACGGCGAGCTGACCATGCCGCTGTCCGCGTTTTACAAGCGCATGAAACTGCTCAAGCAGGTCGAGTCCCTGGGCGCGCCCGAGACCGTAGCCGAAAAAATCAGGCACGCGCTCGGCGGCAAGGCGTGCTGAAAGGTAATAAAACCACCGCGTCTAAATAATTCGAAGGGCCCGTAGCTCAGCTTGGCAGAGCAGCTGGCTTTTAACCAGCCTGTCGGGGGTTCGAATCCCCCCGGGCCCGTTCATGAAAATACTGCTGGACACGAACGCGCTGTTGTACGCGCTCGACCGCCGCATCGACGTAGTGAAGCAGGCGGCGGAGCTGGATGAGTCGGCGGTTCTTTACGTTTTGATGCCCTGCCTCGCGGAAATCCGCGCGAAGTTCCCGAAGAAATTCCCCGCGGTTGTCGCGATGCTGTCGTGCGTGGCTTCAATCGACGCGGAAGGGAAGCCCGACGATGCGATTCTGGCGTGGGCGAAGCGGGAAAACGCCGCCGTCGTCACGAACGACGCCGCGCTCAAACAAAGATTAAAAAAGGCGGGCGTGCGAATAATTACGATATCGCGCGAGCGTAGGCTGCGTTTCGCGTGACGGGGATTTTATGTACAAACTAATGACATTTTCGGAGAGCGTGAGGATTCCGCCCAACCTGTTCAAGCTGAAATTGCAGGCAGGCGCCCTGACGATGCTCCGCGAGCAGTACGAACGCACGGTAATCAAGCCGTACGGCGTCATCGTCAGCCTCCAGAACGCGAAGATAAAATCGCCGGGAAAAGTGATTCCGGGCGACGGAGCGGCTTATTTCGACGTTGAATTCGACGCGCTCGTGTTCATACCCGAAGTGAACGAAGTCGTGGACGGCACGGTTTCTGAAACAGTTGAATTCGGAGCATTCGTGCGCCTTGGTCCCATCGATGGACTCGTGCACGTTTCCCAGCTTGCCAATGACTTCTTTACCTACGACAAAAAGAATCAGTACCTCGTAGGAAGGGAAACGAAGAAGGTAATAAAGAAGGGCGACGCAGTCCGCGCGAAAGTCGCGACGGTCAGCCTGAAGGATTCCATAGTCAACAGCAAGATAGCGCTTACGATGCGTCCCGAAGGACTGCAGGAAAGGAAGGAGCGTGCTAGGAAATGACGGAAAAAGCGTGCAAGCGTTGCCGTTTAATCGTAGTGGGCGACGTCTGCCCCGTCTGCAAGGACTCCGAGCTCACCAAGACGTGGGAAGGGTACATCTTGATGGCGAATCCGAAGGATTCCCAGATAGCGGGCGCGATAGGCGCGGGAGCGCCCGGAAAGTACGCGCTGAAGATAAAGCAGTAGGAGGCGGTTGAGTTGTTCTTGGGAAAGTGGACGAAGCTCGCTCTCGCGTTCGTATCGGTTCTGTTCGCAATCGTCGCGCTCATCGCGTTCAACAACTATCTCGGGTTGTTCCTGAATCCGTGCACCGTATGCTATAATCCCTGCGGAACGGATGCTATCGTCCAGATAGGGGAAGGCGTGATGTTCGTCGCGCTCTTCATGTTCGCCCTCGCTTCCCTGTATTTCGCCCGCGACCTCTACGTTTCCCGCGACAAGATTTTCAAGCCGCACAAGAGCACGCTCATAGCGGCGTCGGCTTCCTTCTTCACGCTGTCGCTCTACTTCCTGGTATTCATCATTCAGCTCGCCTGGCCGTATATTTTCCCGCCTGTCGGCGTGAACAGCTTGTTCTGCACCAGCGGCGACAACACGCTCGCTCTCGCAACCAGTGCGTTCGGAACGCTGTTCGGGCTCATAGTCGGCAAAATATTGCTGAACGAGTATTTCGGACTGAAATGGCATGAGCGCGCGACGCCGCACGTCATGAAGAAGATAAGGGGGCGCAGGTAAGTGCTGAAGAACAAGTGGGCGCGCGTCGCCTCTTCAATCGCATCGTTGCTCATAGCGGGCCTGCTCGTAATAATGATGCTGACGGTGTTCGCATCGCTGTCGAACGGCATCAAGTACGATCTGTTCACGTGGTCCAACGTCAAGGACGTGTTCGCGTCCGCGTTCCTCGTGGTCGCGGTGCTCGCGCTGTTCCACGTGGCTTATGATATGGTCGCGCTGCAGAAGGGCGTCGGAAAGCGCGCGCTCATGCTCGGCTCGTTCGCATTCGTCGGACTCACGTGCGTGTGCTTCGCCTTCTTCGTGGAGACCGCGCCCGAGGCGCTCCTCGGTACGCAGGCGGCGTATATCCCGCTCGCGGCGGAGATATTCGGCATCTTCGCCGGTTTGTTCGGCGCGAAGGCGCTGATGAACGCTTACTTCGGAATCGGGTGGCACGAGTACGCCACGCCGCGGCTGATTAAGAAAATCAAAGGGTGATTTCGTTGGTTGAAATAATCGGGAAAAAGGAGAATCCGCTGTATTCGCGCACCGACGTGGTCGCGTCCGCGCACGTCGAGGGTGCTACGCCGTCGCGCCAGAACGTCGCTTCGGAGCTTGCGAAAACGCTCGGCGCGAAGCCGGACTGCGTCGTGATACGCTCGATAACCCAGGAATTCGGTTCCAAGAGCGCGCGCATCGAGGCGAGCGCCTACACGTCGAAGGAAATGCTCGAGAAATACGAGGCTAACAAGTACCTCTCCGAGCGCGGAAAGAAGAAGGCGGAAAAGAAGGAGGAGGCGCCGGCAGCCGCTGCGCCCAAACCCGCCGCGCCTGCGGAAAAGCCCGCCGCCGCATAATCGCAGAAAAACAAAAAATAATTTTCTATTTCTTCGCGTTGTTAGCGGCTGCTTCCTTCTCGTCGAATGCCTCTATGTCGCGGCGCACGAGTTCGCGGATGTAGTCCTGCACCGACGGGAATTTGCGAGTGTCGGTGGAATATTTTTCCAGTTTCCACTCCGTAGGCACCGTCACGAGGAACGATTCTGAGTCAGGCATCTTTCACAACCCGGGATACAATCCCGAATTCATTATATTGGACTATATTTAAACCTATGGATTTATATGCGCAGAATCGCCCCAAGCTCTCTTCCGATAATCCAAAACCTTTATAAATAGCCCAATCGTTCTTGCTTCTGCCGGATATATGCTAAAAAGAGGCGATATGTGAACATGGAAGACATCGTTAAATCTGCTTTGGGTGGTTCGGGTTCCTCAGCGAGACGCGAGGCGTCTGGCGGGGAATTCGAGGAGATAAAGATATGCGTAGTCGGAGTGGGAGGCGGCGGAAACAACACCGTGAACCGCATGAAGAGGCTCGACATCAAGGGCGCGCAATTATACGCGTTGAACGCGGACAGGCAGCACCTGAACATGCTCGACGAGGGCATCAACAAGATGCTCATTGGAAAGAGCGTTACTAAGGGCCTGGGCGCAGGCGGATTCCCCGAAGTGGGAGCGAAGTGCGCCGAAGTGGACAGGGCGGAAATCGAGAAGGCGATGTCCGGTTCTCACTTGGTATTTCTCTGCGCCGGAATGGGAGGCGGAACCGGAACCGGTGCGGCGCCGGTAGTCGCGGAAATCGCGAAGGAACAGGGCGCCATAGTCGTGGCGATGGTCACGTACCCGTTCTCTCTCGAGAGGGCTCGCGTTAAGAAGGCGGAGGAGGGAATCCAGCGCCTGCGCGAGGTTGCGGACAGCGTCATCATACTCGACAACAACAGGCTCGTTGAAATCGTTCCGAACCTGCCGATGAACCAGGCGTTCCTCGTTGCCGATGAAATACTCGCTAAGGCAATCGGCGGACTCGTATTCACGATCACGCAGCCGTCGCTCGTCAACATCGACTTCGCGGATGTGCGCGCAATCATGGGACACGGAGACGTGGGCATGATCGCGGTAGGAACCGGCAAGGGTCCCTCCAAGGTGGAGGACGCGGTCGAAGGCGTGCTGAAGAACAGGCTGCTCGACGTGGACTTCGCGGGCGCCAAGGGCGCAATCATCCACATCGCAGGTGGCAGCGACCTGACGCTCGGAGACGCCATCCACGCAGGAGAGCTGGTCACCGACCAGATGGATCCGCAGGCGAACGTCAAATGGGGCGCACGCCTCATTCCGTCGTACGACGGCAAGATGGAGATAACCGCGATAGTCACCGGCGTAAGCTCGCCGCACATAATCGGGCACTCGCCTTCGCGCAACAAGGAGTCGAAGCGCGAACCCGGATACGACATCGAGGTAATCGGCTGAGTTCAGTTTATTTTTTCACCTGGCTTCCGTGAACGCGGTTTCGCTTGTTTGCCGCGGGATAAATGGCTTTGATAGGAGCGAAGAAGAACCCACCCGCGCAGGAGATGATGAGAAGAATGGAAGGATTGATTGCGGACGCGCTGAAATACAGCGCCCGGACCGCCTTGCCTGAGGAACAGAGCAAGGACTTTGTACCCGCTAAGGTTAAGATAGCCGTAGTGGGCGTAGGAGGCGGAGGCACCAACACAGTTACCCGCCTTCACAAGATGGGCTTGACGAGCGCGTCGACTATCGCCGTCAACACCGACCAGAACCACCTGAAGATGGTGGAAGCGGACCGCAGGCTGCTGATAGGCGCCTCCATGACGAAGGGATTGGGCGCAGGCGGATTCCCCGAGGTTGGAATGAAAGCCGCTGAGCAGTCCCGCGACAAGCTCGCGGAAGTTCTCAAGGACACCGAACTAGTCTTCATAACCGCAGGCATGGGAGGCGGAACCGGAACCGGCGCCGCACCCGTAATCGCGCAGATTGCGAAGCAGCAGGGCGCGATGGTAGTTTCCATGGTCACCTACCCCTTCGCGCTGGAGCGCGCGAGGCTGGACAAGGCGGACTGGGGACTTGACGCGTTGCGCGAGAACTCCGACACCGTAGTCATAATCGACAACAACAGGCTCGTCTCGTACGTGCCCAACCTGCCCATGAACCAGGCGTTCGCGGTTGCGGACACCCTCGTGGCGCGCAGCGTCAAGGGCATCGCGGACACGATAATGCTGCCGTCCCTGATGAACATCGACTTCGCCGACTTGCGCATGATAATGGGCAACGCGGGCGTCGCGATGATATCCATCGGAGAGGCGCAGGGCAACAACAAGGTTCAGGAAGCCGTCAAGAACACGCTTGAGCACCCGCTCCTCGACGTAGACTACGTCGGAAGCAAGGGAGCTCTTGTCCTGATAAGCGGAGGCCCGAACCTGTCGCTCGGAGACGCCGTCGCAGTTGGCGAGGGAATCACCGAGTCGTTCGACCCGAACGCCTACGTCAAGTGGGGCGCACGCATCAACCCCGAGCTCGGCGACAAGATAGTCGTGACGAGCATCGTGACGGGCATAACCAGCCCGCACGTCGTGGGCAAGGACCTGCGCTCTAAGGAGAAGGCGCTCGACGTCGGACTCGCGAGCATCAGCTTCTAAATCCCATTTCGAAGAAGGGCGCTTTTCTTTTTCGCGCCCTTCAAAACTTTTTTTGAAATCACTGCTTCAGAATCAGGTGCGTCCGCGTCACCGAGATGTGCGGGTAACGCTCCAAAAGCTCGTCGGTTCCGTAACGAATCAGCGCTGGGTGGCGGTATTCCTCGACATGCACGCGCTTGACCAGCCCTTCCCTCTTTATCCGCTTCCGCAGGAGCCTCTCCCGCGCCGCGACGGCCTTGCTGTTAAAGTCTTTCAGCATCAGCGCGTTCTTCAGGCGGCGCATTTTCGCCAATTTTAATTCGATTGCAGCGTCGGCGACACCCCCAGTCAAATGCTCGCGCCTTATTTTTATCTGGCCGTCGGCTTTTTTCATCGCAATCTATTCCCTGAACTCCCTCTTGATTTTCGCGAGAAGCGACGTCTTCTTCTTCCCTTCGACGAGCGCGTTGCTCAGAACCTCGTAAATATTCCTGACGGGGATGATTTTTATCTTTTTCAGGACGCCGTGGTTCAGCGCGCCGAGATCCTCTTCGTTTGACTTCGGCAGTATCACTGTTTTTATGCCCGATTCTATCGCCGCCTCCACCTTGGGCACGATTCCTCCGACGGGAAGAACCTCGCCGCGCACGCTGATGGAGCCGGTCATCGCCACGCTCTGGTCAACTGGCACTTCCTCGAGCGCGGATATCACCGACGTCGCCACTGAAACGGACGCGCTGTCTCCCTCGACGCCTTCGTGCGTCTGCAGGAACTGGATATGGATGTCGTAGGAGCTAGTGTCCTTTCCGGTGTGCTTCTTGATTATCGCGGACACGTTTTCAACCGCTTCCTTCGCGATTTCACCCAGCTTTCCAGTTGCGATTATCCTGCTCTCCTCGCGCGACGCAGCCGGCGCAACCTCCGCCACGATGGGCATTATCACGCCCGCGTCGCCGATAACCGCCAAGCCGTTCACGCGGCCGACTGCCGAACCCTTCGTGAGGAACACCTGGTAGTCCTTCTTCATGTCTATCATCTGGTTTACCATCTGCTGTTCGAGCGTCTGCGCCAGCTTCTTCGCCTTCCTCACGTGTTCGGCGTTCACGAATTTCGAGCCGTCCTCCTGCGCCAGGTCGCCGGCGGCGCGCACGAGCCCGCCGAGCTCCCTCATCCTGAGCGTGAATCTGCTTTTGCGCCCCGCGCGCTTCCTAGCCTCGTCTATAATCGCGTCTATGCCGCCTTCATCGAAGTGCGGAATCTTGCCGTCCTTCACCACCTCCTGGGCGATGAAGCGCACCAGCTTCTCCTTGTTCTCCGGGGTATCCGGCATCGTCTCCTCCATGTACGACTCGTATCCGTAGCCGCGTATTCTCGAGCGCAGCGCGGGGTGCATCTTCTGCAAATCCTTGTAATTTCCCGCCGCTACGAGGACGAAGTCGCAGGGCACAGGCTCGGTGTGCACGAGCGCTCCCGAACTCATCTCGCTCTGCCCTGAAATCGAGAATTTCCGTTCCTGCAGCGCCGTAAGCAGTTCCTGCTGCGCCTTCGGCGAAAGCGAGGATATTTCGTCGATGAAAAGCACGCCGCGGTGGGCGCGATGCACTGCGCCGGGCGCGACGCGGAGGTGCGCGGGCGTGCCTAGTCCGCCTGAATTGCTCACGAGGAAGCCGTTCGCGAAAAGATTGCCCGTATCCGTCGTGACGTTGTAGACGAATCCGGCGTGCTTGCGCTCCGTCTTAGAGGAAACGCGGGCTTCCGACAGCTTGGGCTTCATGATGAAAACAGGCGAATAAAGGTTTTAACCCTTGTCCTAGCGCCGATTATAAATTCCGCCGCGCAGTTAACTGTGCGTGCGGGGATGGCAGAGTGGTCTAATGCGCCTGCCTTGAGAGCAGGTGCCTTCGGGCGCACGAGTTCGAATCTCGTTCCCCGCGCTCATGCTTCCTCCGGAAGGAAGCCTTTGTCTATAAGTATTTTTCTAAAACGCGGTTTAAGTTTTGCATTCGCTTTTTCCTTTTCCGTTGGAATTACTCCAAGATCAAGCAATCGCTTAAAGAGCGTATCCGAGTCCGCCATGATTGTACAGTGCAGCGCCGTCCGAAGGTCGGTGTCGCTCAGCGGCCTGTTCAAATCGACGTTGCCGCAACTCGAAAGGTACTCCTGCAAAGTTCTCTCGAATGCTTCCCTCTCGCCCGTAGAAGAATAGGTGAGCATGTTGTGTTTCAGATCCCTTTCGGCGAGTCGCTTCCTGCCGGAAAACCATGCCATGAGCATATTTCGCCGTCGCGCTTAATTAAATGCTCGGCGGTTTCGGTTCGCCCCAGAGGTCGATGGCCGTTCTGCCGATGCCGAGAAAACGTTTCGGCGGCTTCTTCGAGAAAATAGCCTTGCCTACTGTCGCGCCGCCCTCCGCGAAGCTCAGGTAGCGGTACGTCCTCAAAAGCGTGCCCTCGGTTTCTTCGACGCCGCGCAACTCGTTGCCTTGGGGGTCGAACCTGGGATGTGAGCGTAGCATGTATCCCGCTTTAAACGCGCGGACGATGTTCACTCCGATTTCATCGCGTTCCTTGCCTTTTGCCTTGAGGTACTTAGCGACCTTTCTTATCATGATCCTGCTAAGTACCGTGAAGGGTATCTTGCAGGTTTTCGGTTCGGGGGAATCGGGGCTGGTAATCTCCAGGTAAGAATATCCGCGCTCGCTTCGAAACTCGTGAAGCGACGATCCAGGCAGAGCATAGGCCCTTATCGTGAAATCGGATTTCTTCATGCAACTATTGGGCGCGTTAGGAATTTATTAATAAGCGTGCCACGACAATTCATCATGGCGATTTACGTAACCACGTCGCGCAAGCCCGCCCCCGGGACGCGCTCGCTTGCGAGATGGCTGGCCCGTTTCCTCGGCGGCGAATGCGAGAACCGGGGCAAGCGCTCGTTGGCGGAGATTGTCGAGCGAGCGGAAGCGGCGGGATTCAAGCGCCTTCTTTTCGTTTACGAGTCGCACGGGAATCCGTCGGAACTTTCGTTCTACGAGGAAGGGTGGCTGTCGCCCGTGCTGAAGATAAAGTCGGTGGAACTGCCCGAGAAGAAGGCGGGACGGATAACTCCCGGCGAAATCAGGATCGTAGCCGAGGACGCCATGGGCAAGAAGATGGCGCCGCTTTTCGCCGTTGAAAACAGCGAGGAAACGGACGCGGTGGAAATGCATTTAAGCAGAGGCGCGGTAGTATTCGAGCTGGGCGGAAAAAAAGCAGCGGCAATACGCCTGGCAGGATTCGGTGATGTAATTGAAAGCAAGCGAGAGTGACGTGCGCGATTTCCAGACGGTTCAGCAGCAGCTTCAGCTCGTTCTCATGCAGAAGCAGCAGACGGACCTGCAGCTGGCGGAACTGAAGAAGGCCGAGGAGGAGGTAAGCAAAGGCGAAGGCTCGTTCTACCGCTTCGTCGGCGCCGTGATAGTCCCGAAGAAGAAGGAGGACCTGAAGAAGGAGCTCGCCGAGGAGAAGGAATCACTCGAGCTCAGGCAGGGCATCTTCGAGAAGCAGGAGAAGGTTCTGCGCGAGCGCTTCGACGCATTACGCAAGAAACTCGAATCAAGCGAAGACGCCAGTTAGTTGCGACGCCGCAACAGTCGGCGCTTAAAACTCCACTTTCGGGACTTCCTTCGCCTTCGCTACCGCGCCGAAGAAATCCCTTGTCTTGAACCCGAACGTGCCAGCCACGAAACTGTCGGGGAACACCTGTATCTTGGTGTTGTACATCTGCACGGTGTCGTTGTAGAACGAGCGCGAATACGCGATCTGTTCCTCAAGGTGCGAGAGTTCGTCCTGCAGCTTTATGAAATTCTCGTTGGCGCGCAGCGCGGGATACGCTTCCGCAACGGCGAATAGCGTCTTCAGCGCCTTCGTAAGCATTCTATTCGCTGCGGCTTTCTCGTCGAGCGTGCCGGCGTTCGCCATCGCCGCCCTCGCCTTGGTAACGTTCTCGAAAACCTCGCGCTCGTGCTTTGCGTACCCTTTAACAGTCGCAACGAGGTTCGGCACCAGGTCGAACCTCTTCGTCATCATGATATCTATCTGCGAGAGCGCGTTGTCGGCGCGCAAGCGCAGGGATATCAGTCCGTTATAGGTCCAAACGAGCCAGAGCACTATGAGCAGAATTGCGATTATTACGACCCACATTATGATGTCCATGTTCCCACCTGTTTCAATTACGAAACGCGCTTTTTAATCCCTATTATCCTGCGCCGCCCCCGCCTCCTCCCCCGCCGCCACCGCCTCCGCCGGAGAATCCGCCGCCGTATCCCGCTGCCGTTGCGCTAGAGATTGCGCTCGACAATGAGGAGCCGATTGCGTTGGAGCCTCCGCCGTAATAATAGACGAGCAGGGGCGAGCTGTTCCTCTGCGCCGCGGTCAGGTCGACCTTCATTGCCTTTTCAACTGTCTCGCCCTCGCCAAGCGCCGTTGCATAGACGAGGTAGCGCTCCCACATCACGATGCTTTCAGGCGGCTTTTCCTTCAGGAGCGTGAAGTCCCCTACGAATCGCTTAAACGCAAGCCAGCGCGCGTTCTGTTCGGCGCCTTCCTGCGTCCTGTTAGCCATCACCGCCTTCCATCCAACCGCGAGAAGAATGTAAAGAATCATCGTCGGGACGGACACGATGAACGCGAGCGGGTCGATAAACGATATCACGAACGAAAGCACTACGGGAATAATTCCGAAAAGCCTGAACCTGTTCAATCCCGTGAAGTCCACGAGCTTGCGCTTCTCGATTTCGCCCTTCACCGCGTCCTTCCATTCCTGGAAGAAGTTGCGCTCTTCCTGAAGGTGCTTCGTCAAATCGTCGAGCGTGGCAGCCTTGCCATCCCCGGCATCCTCGAAAGCGGACAGCACCATCTTTTCGTGCTCCAGCAATCCTTTTTCGTCCCTCTTCAGCACGCTGAATTCGTAGTCCTCGCCTTTTCCGAACAAGCCGAGGATTTTCTCCTTCTTTATCTTCTTCAAGCCGAGGTATTTCCTGCGAACGAGGTCGAGGACAGTCGCCGTGAAATCGTTCTCGTCCGCGCCGAACCCTACGAGCCCTCCCGCAAGCGCGGGCGGATAGTCATAGGGGATGTCGTGCTCGTATTGCCCCTGATAGCGCACCGCCGGTTCCTTGCCCCATTTGAAGTAGCAGTACGCGCCGATTACGAAAAGCAGTATGGGCCCGAGGAAAAGCGCCGCAACCGCGCCGTACAGCCACAGTTCCCACGGCACTTCGTTTTCCTGTGCCCAGTTCGCCTCCTCCTTCAAAATCGCGTCCAAACCGTTGCCGTACATCACCTGCGCTCCCGCGGTTGACGAAAGAACGTTTCTCGGAAAAACGACGCGCGCCTCGACCCACTGCTCCGCCGACACGTCGTTCACGGAAAGCAGCGCGCCGTCGCCGCGCCGCGTTATCGTCCCGTCCAGCGAAGGGTGCCCCCAGACGCGCAATTCCGAGGAGTTGGAAAGCGGCTTCGGAAGAGAGACGCCGATTGCCATTCTGTCGACGCCGGTTGCCCAGCCGTCCCCCCAAACCTTCCAGTAAAACTCGGCGACGTCGTCGTACGCCTTCACCGCGTTCTTCAGATTGTAACGTATCTCGAACGCGCGGGTTTCGTCGTTCGCGCGGTAATACCACGTGACGCGGCTTCCGTCGTAGCAGAACGTCGACGGTTGCCTGTCGCATGCCGAAGTAAATGCGTTGCCGTTCTCGTAAACGCCGAGATTTTCCACCTCGCCGCCTCTGGAAAAGTCGAAGTCGCGGTATGCGAACGTATACGCGCCGCGGAAGCTGAACGTGATTTTTTCCGAAACGAGTACCGAACCGTCGGACTGTATCGCGTAGGAAAGGTTCGCGTCCGGAATGGAGTAGGACTTCGCGGAAACGAGCGCCGCGACGAACAGCAGCAGTAGGAGCGCAACTTTCCTAAAAAAATCCCCGAGGAATTCAAGACGCCGCAGCATTTAAATACACCGCCGGGCGGAAATATTAATTTAAAAAGGCGGGTAGTAAGAAAATTTAGGGCCGGCCAGGGGTGTAAGAATAGCGGGGAGAGATAGGGAAGGGAAGGATTTTTGTAGATT
>CABMDO010000018.1 GCA_902384935.1 Candidatus Norongarragalina meridionalis | reverse complement strand
GGCGGCGGCTCGGCGACGCACACGCACACCTTCACTTCCTCGTCCTCTGGTTCAGTCAGCAACACCTACAAGGTGGGAACGCAAACCACGGTGGCGGGTCCCACTCACACCCATACGGTAAACCCGACAGTTCAGACCATCATCAATGTGCCGGAATATCGGAACCTCACGCTGATACGCTCCAAAGACGTGAACGGCATTCCCGCGACGCTTCCGCAGGGCGCAATCGCGTTCTTCAACACAACCGTCCCGACGAACTGGGCGCAGTACACCTATACGAACTTCCTGTTCGTCCGCGCCGCGGTAACCGCCAACGGCACCAACGCCAGCACCGCAGCCACGCACTGGCACGACGTTTCCTACACGCTGACGGCGCCTTCCGGCGTTGCAAGCCCATCGGGAACCACGGCGAACGCCGCCTCGGCTAAAACGCACGCCCACACCAACGGCACCGCGCAAACCCTCAACACCTCCAACAACGAGCCGCCATACGAGACGCTGATTCTCGGGTATCTGACAGTTGACGGCGACGCCCTGCCAACCGGGCTCATCGGGATATTCAACGCCACGCCCGGCACGAACTGGACAACCATCTCCGCGAGCGGAGGGGCGATGTACGAGAAATTCATCATGGGGAGCGCCACCTACGGCACAACGGGCGGGAACACTTACCATACGCACGCGGACAACATGACTGGCATGTCCTCCTCGTGGTCCACGGTAAACACCACGGGCAGGGCAACCACCAGCGGAGGCGTCGCCCAACCGAGCCATAGGCACACGAGCGTTGCCCTGAACACGCCCAATACCGTTTCCAATTACCCGCTCTTTGCCGACGTCATCCTCGGCTATTATTTCAAGCCGCCCGCAAACCTGAAAATCGCCCAGTTCAGGATTTATCAGGACAATAAGATGACGCTCGGCACCGGCACGCTCAAGTGCAACCTCACGTCGGCGTACGGGTACAACATCTCGAACTCCGAGTGCGACAACGTCACCAACGGCAATCTCGCCGTGAACACTATGCACCGCGCCGAG
The DNA here is from genome assembly GCA_902384935.1 of Candidatus Norongarragalina meridionalis. Classification (GTDB taxonomy): domain Archaea; phylum Micrarchaeota; class Micrarchaeia; order Norongarragalinales; family Norongarragalinaceae; genus Norongarragalina; species Norongarragalina meridionalis. The sequence continues at coordinate 35,300 of CABMDO010000018.1, read as the reverse complement.
TTCAGGCTGTGCAACGACCAGAACGGCGGAAGCGCGGCGACGTTCACGTTCTTCGGGCACAACCTCACCACGAACAAGGCGTACCAGATAGGCACGTTCTACAACGACACTGGCTGTTATTACACGAAGAACGACGGCAGCGGGACAACCAAGACGTCCTACTGCAAGTACGAGCCAAATACTGGCGTGGTGAGCATCGGCGGCACGGGCATTTCCATTGCAGCGGGTTCGGCGCGCGCGGACACCGACACGTCGTGCACCTGGCTGATGTACAACTTCACGACGGGCAATCCCTCCAACCAGGTCCAGGCGAACTCCAGCGCGAACGTAACCGGCGTCAATCTCGGAACCAATCCCGACGTCGACAACCTGGGAGTGACGATAAAGGACTACGCGGCGTCGGTGATAGACGTCACGGTGAACTGCACGGCGATAGGGTTCGGAAGCCTCGCTCCCGGAACCACGAACTCCAGCTCCAGCGGAGCGGACGCGTGCTTCCCTCTTGTCGTGACGATACACGAGGACACGAACCTGAAAACCTTCATCTCGGTGAACGGTTCCGATTTGATAAGCGGCGGCAACACGATAACAGTCCGCAACGTCACGTACACGAACAGTTCGATAACCAATTATAAAACCGAGCTGAACGCGACGTTCACGTCGGGAAGCGACAACGTCGGACAGCCATTCGACGACTGGATACAGATTGCGATTCCCGCTGGCGGGGACACCACCCGCGACATATACTGGTGGCTGACGGCGCCGTCGCTGCAGCGCAAGTCCACGTATGCCGGCACGATATACGTGAAAGTAAGCTCGACGCCGGGATAGCGTTGAGCAGGTATTAAAAAGGCATCTGCGTTGCTAATATCAGTAGAATCCCGTTTGAAAGGAGCGTGAAAGCATGGATATCAGGATGTTCGGCGTTGCGTTTGTGGCTGTTGCCGCGTTGGTCATATTCTCGGCGAGTGCGCCGTTCGTAAGCGCAGATCCCGTTCCGAACGAGAGCGCGTCGAGCGTCACGGTAACGGGAATAGTGGACGTTACCGTCAATTGCACCACCATCGGCTTCGGAAGCCTCGCGCCCGGAGTGGCGAACTCGAGTTCAACCGGAGCAAACGCGTGCTTCCCGCTCGAAATCACGATTCACGCCGACACCAACACGCAGACGCAGATATGGGTGAACGGCTCCAACATGCTCAACGGCGGCACGGTGTTCGGCGTCCGCAACATCACGTACACGAACGGAACCGCCGCGCCTGCGCCGAACGCCTTCAAGACGGAATTGAACGCGTCGTTCACTTCGGGAAATCCGGCGGCGGCTACGTACCATTCCGACTGGGTCGCGATAGCGGATCCCGCGGCGGACATAAACAGGTACGCGTACTTTTACCTGTCGACGCCCGCGACGATACCGAAGGGTTCGTACAGCGGAACAATCTACATGCAGATAACCGACACTGGATAAGGGGAAAATAGTGAAGCCCGTTTTGCAGCTCATTGTAGCGCTTATCCTGTTTTCGGGATTAGTCTGCGCAGCCGGCGGGCTGTTCAATTTCGGAACCATGCAGCAGAGCAAACTGATACTTGTCGAGCCGGGCAAGAGCGCGGTGGGCGTCATATACGTCTTCAACGTGCACGGCAACCGGCCGACGCACGTGAGGGCCGGAATCTCGGAGGCGCTGCCTTCGGGATTCACGGTTGAAATACTTCCGCCGCTCCACACGACGAATTATACCGTGTCGGGTAAAACCATGCCCAGCGAGGAGAACATGGTGGTGGATCCCGTCAACATCAGCACCCTGCCCAAGCAGATGCCGACTTCTTCCGAGCCGGATATGGAATGGATTCCCCTGAGCGAGTTCGGATTCGTTTCCGCGCACGTTCTCCGGATAAACGTAACCGCCGACAAGAACCTTCCGCTCTGGAAGGACTATGATTTGAAGGTAACCGCGCTCGCGAACTGGTTCGACGTCGGCGAGGCGGGGCCCGTTGCAATCGGGCAGTCCAGGGACTTCGCCTTCACGGTGAGAACAGTTTCGATGGACTATTCCGAGGAGCAGGTGGCGAGCCCGTCCGTTTCCGCCCAACCGCTCATAACCGAGCAGAACCTCTGGATGTATTCCACCATAGGGCTGGTCGCGCTGGTCGTGATTCTCGGCGCTTATCTCTTCCTTTCGAAGGGCAAGAAACGCTGAAGCCGTTTTTTTAGAGGCAACCGCGTATCGCAAACCAAAAACTAATTAAATAGAATCGCGTCCCCACTTCATGCGTTTTCCCGCATTTTTGATTCTGGTTTTCATCGCCGCACAATGCGCGGCGGTCGAGACGGAGGCGAGCGCGGGCGTCACCATTACCGAAACCGCGGTGATAGTCCTGACGGGTTTAACCGTCGTGCCTTCCCAGGTGAACCAGGGCGCCACGGCGGAAGTATCGCTTTCGCTTGAAAACCGCGGCAACCTCGAGTCGAAGGTCCAGGCGAACGTCACCATACTGAACGCGGCGAACGCCACGGTGGGCGCGCTGGTTTTCGATGCGTTCAACATGTCGCCCGGCGAAATCTCGACGCTTTCGTCTTCGTGGAGCGCGGGAAACCTGTCTCTGGGCGAATACAAAGCCCAAGGGCTCGGCATTTACGATTTGACGTACACGAACGCGGTGACCGCCAACTTCACGATAGTCTCGCCGTTCGTTCCCACGCCGACGCCCACGTCGAATCCATTTGTGCCGGGCGGAGGCGGCACTCCCCAGCCGAGTGCAACCTCGGCGCCCACGCCGCATCCGTCCGTTTATCCCAGCCCGCTTCCGCCGAGCATAGTCCCGCAGTACGGCGGTGTCGTTGATTTCACGAGCAAGGTGGTGCTCAAGGAGATGATAGCGGGCACGACGGACGTAGAGACGATATCGCTTAAGAACAACGGCCTGTCGTCGCAGAACGTAGTCGTCGCGTTCTCCGGCGCGCCGCCGGGCTTCATATCCACGGACGCGGACGCGCTCACGCTCGAAGCCGGAAAAGGAGGCGCGCTCACTCTCGCGTTCTCGGTTCCGAAGGACGCGCCTGCGGGCGATTATCTCGTCAAGGTGACCGCGTCAAACGAGGACACGCGCACCGTCGACTACATCATACTCCGCGTCAAGGAGGTGCCCGCGGGATACCAGAACCCCGTCACTTCCAAGACGGTATACGTGGACGACAACAGCGGAACAACGCAGGTGCGGCTTTCGGTTTTCAACCCGTCGCGCAAAACTGTGGAGCGCATACGCATTTTCGACACCGTGCCGTCAAGCATCGCGACCGACCCGAGCCAGATAACTTTCTCGGAAAAAGTCGGCGTAGTTGCGTCGCCCGCGCCGCTCGAGCTCGCCTGGGAGTTCACGCAGCTGCAGCCCAACGAGCGCGTAACCGTCGCATACGTCATAAATAGCATGCTCACGGATTATTCGTCGTACGCGACGAGTTCGGTTCAAACCGCGACGTTCAACACCGAGAAGGCGCGCGGATTGCTGCAGGTGCAGGAATTCCGCATCCCCGTGATGCAGGTGGGCAAGACGTCGCAGGTAACCGCGGTTCTGTTCTACGGCGGGATGGACAGCGCGACCGTTACGGCGTCGCTCGAGCTTCCGATAAGCGGATTCAAGGTGGAACCCGACAGCAGGCAACTTTTCCTCGTGCCGAGGACCACGACGCGCGTCACGTTCGACGTGACGCCGCTTTACGGCGACGTCGCCGGCAGCAACGTGATGGCGTTCGTAATAACCTCCGAAGACCTGGGGCTCAGGCAGACGTCCTCGTTCATGGTGCAGTCGCTTCTCTCGTTCGCGGGATTCGACTGGCCTATCTACGCTCTCGCGGCGCTGGTTCTTCTCGTGGCGGCGGTTTTCATCGGAAGGTTCGTGGCGCACAGGCGCGAACGGAAGCTGGAGCGCGAGTTCCGCGACAAAACCGAGGAAGAGCGCGACGGATACCTGAAGCAGGTGCGCGACAGCGTTCTGGGAAACGATTGAAATGGAACTCACCAAAAACGAGAGGGAGATCCTGAAGCTGATGCTTGACAACTGCAGAATTTCCGACACCGCGGTTGCCAAGAAACTAATGATATCGCCGCAGGCAGTAGGGAAGATAAGGAAGGGGCTAGAGAAAAAGGGCGTGATACGCGGCTATTCGTGCGAACTGGACTTCGAGGCGATGGGAATAACCACGTTCGCCCTCATATGCGCGAAAATCGTGGCGGGCAAGGAGATGCAGTCGGGCGAGGCGTGGAAGAAGAAGGCGGCAGCCGAAAACGCGCTCATGTCGGCGCCCAACCTGATAATGTTCGCCGAGCCCATAGGCAGCGAGTACAACTACGTCGTATTGTTCGGATTCAGCAACCAGAAGGAGATGGAGGACTTCGTGCAGAAGGCGAGGATGGTTTACGCGGGGATACTGGAGGACCGGAGGATAGACACGTTCTCGGCGCGCTCACTCCGCAAGTTCGACAAGGCGCAGCTTTTCCGCGCCATGCTGGAGCGCGGTTCGCCGCAGAACCCGCTTATGCAGAGCTTGGACAAGGTGTCGCGCATTAAGTTTGGAAAATAAAGCCTGCGGCGCCAGCAGGTTTAAAATATTCGTGAAATTCGCGCCGAGATAATTACTTTTCACTAAACGTCCCGATTTCGCTAGTTTTTTAAACCGCTTCGCATTCCTCTTTCCGTGGCGCCATCAACGACGTCAGGGACAAGCATCGGCATAGTGTCGGGCAGGGGCGGCGTAGGAAAAAGCATACTTGCCGTGAATCTCGGCGCGGTGCTTACGAAGCGCGGGGACAAGAACATCATAATAGACGCCGACATCAGCAACCCCTCCATCGGTTTGCACCTCGGGCTTCCGTACAGCCCGACGGGTTTGCAGGACGTGCTTCTCGAGCACAAGCATTTCCGCGACGCGATTCTCGCGCATCCCTCCACCGGCATGCGCGTTCTTCCTTCCTCTCTCAAGTACTCGCGCGGCGCGTCGCTGCGCAACCTGGCGCGCGTCGTCAACGAAGTAGGCAAGGCGTACGATTTCACGATAGTGGATTCCCCGCCGGGAATCACGGACGACGTAATGCACATCCTGGACGCGTGCGATGAAATCGTGGTGGTAACGACGCCGGACGTTCCCGGAGTTTCCAGCGCGACGAAGATAATCCAGCTGTGCAAGGAGAACAAGAAGCGCGTGCGCGGCGTCGTCGTCAACAGGTGCACCGGCGCGCCGTTCGAACTCACCGTGCGCGAGATAGAGTCGATGACGGAGTCGTCGGTAATCGTGCGCATTCCCGAGGACAGGACGATTCCCGCGAGCATATCGATGCGCGTTCCCGCGGTTTATTACGCCCCCGATTCGCCCGCGAGCAGGAAGCTCAACGAGTTCGCACTGTCGCTCATACAGGCGGGCCCGCGCGAAACCGAGCGCGCCGGCGTGATGTCGCGCTTCTTCGCATGGCTGAGAAAGATATTCTCCTAAGCGCGCTACAGCTTCTTCGCATATTTCGCCCTATAGCGGCGAATCGGAATTAGCGCTTCCATTTTTTCTTCCGTTCGTGCATGCGCGGCTTCGTTGCGCCCACGAGCCACCACGCCGCACCTATCGCGAGGACAAACGCCGCCATGTAAACCGCATAGCTGCCCCAAGGGGGCGCGGGTTGCGCTTCAACCGACGGCGCCGACGGCGTCGGTATCACGAACGGCGGCTGCGCGGTTGGGCGCACCGGCTCCATAGTCGGCGTTGCGGACGGTTTCGGAGTCGGAGTCACTCTTCCCGGCAGGACGCACGCGCCGTCGTAGCAATAGGCGTTTCCGTCGAGATTGTGGCAGTTCATTATCAGCGTGTAGCAGTATCCCATGTCGGTTTCGGTGCACGCCCACTCGCCGACGCTCCAATCGTTCGCGCAGGTGTCCGTGCGGTTCTTCCACGCGTCCGTGCACGTGCCCTTCACGACGTAATTCAACCCGCCGTCGGTGTCGATGCAGGAAGCGGCGAAAACCAGCGACGAAACGAATAGCAGCCCGAGCAGCATTCTCATGACGCCATTACTCTTGGCGCTTTTAAATACCTGCGTTTCCTTTTCAGTTCATGCGCGTCCGCAAAGCCGTCCAGGCGGTAGTGAAAAACGGAAAAATGTTCCTCGTGGTGCGCAAGCCCGATTTGCGAAGCGGCAGGCTGGCATGGCGGCTCGTGAAAGGCGGCGTGGAAAAAGGAGAGGCGCCCGAGCGGGCGATGCTTCGCGAACTGAAGGAGGAAACGGGGCTGAAGGGGCGCGTCGGGAAAAAACTGCATTCCTACAAGTATCCGTTCGCGGGTTTGCGCCACGACGTAACCGTCTTTCTTGTTATCGCAAAAGGAAAGCCGCGGTTCCTGGACGGCGAGCTGTGCGGAAGCAGGTGGGTGTCCGCGGACAAGGCGCTGCGGCTGCTGAAGTGGAAGGACGAAAAAACGGCGATTCGCAACGCGCTTAACGCTTAGATATAGTGAACCATCGCCCTGCCGCATTTCGGGCAAAAAACCGCGTCGTCAGCCATCACCCCGCAGTCGGGGCAGACCGTTTTCGGCTCGGGCTCTTCCAAATCCTCGCCTGTTGCGGGATTCTTCAGGAATATGGCGAAAAGCATCACGACGAATCCGAGAAGGACGAAAACCGTTGCGTAGCCGCGCGAATCCCCGGGCAATCCGTACGACGTCACCGCGCCCGTCGTTTCCTTGACGCGCACGTCGAAATAGAACAGGACGCCCACGATGAGCATCAGTATGCCGATTGCGGCGACGGTTTTGCCGTTCATGAACTAATGTAGATGCCCTGTGTTTAAAAAAGTGAGTAACGCGCTTGCTAGTGACCTATCATGACTGTCCTCTGGTTTTCGACAGTCTTCGAGCGCTGCAGCTTGTACATCTGGTAGAAATACGCGCCGAGGAAGAGCGTCGCCACGCCCGCGACGGGAACCGCGAGCACGAGCGCCGCGCCGCCAAGGAAGGAAACGTAGGCGTACATGCGGTAGCGGATCATGGCCTTGTACTCCGGAAGGTGCGTCATCATGTAGTCGTAACGCGTAGTCATGACGAGGAAGGGGCGCTTGGCTTCCGCTATAGTTCCCGAGACCGCGACGTTCTTGAAGGGTTCGTCCATTTTTTGCACCTTATGCGGTATGCACCAGCGCCTTGGTCTTGTACCACTCCGCGCTCCACGCGTAATTCAGGAGCGTTTCGGACCAGCAGAAACCCGTTATGTAGGCGAAAACCGCCGCCACGTAGAGATTTACGTTGTACGTGAGCAGCACCGCGATGAGCGCCACCCACGAGTAGAAGAAATACGTGTAAACCGCGCCGAGGTTGCCCGAGCGCGGCGTGTCGTCCTGTATCCACTCCTTGACGATTCCCGACCTGGTGGTGACGTCGAGGGAGTGAATCTGCGAACCGTCCCCCATGGTGCGGTTGGCTTCGAGCGGGACGAACATGGCGGGCTGCTTCGTCATATCCATCTTGGGTGCGGGCGCAGAGGACGCGGCGTTCCTGATGGCGGGAGCCGCTTCCTTGACGCCGTTTCTTCCGTTCATTTTATATCAAACCCACCTTGATGGCGCAGTACGCCAGCGATGCTATGATTATCAAATCCGTGACGCGGTCGGGAACGAAGGGGACGGACGCCCCGAACATGCCCTGTTCGAAGGTGCTGTTGCGGTGCGCTATGTTGACGATGCCCGCGTCCTCGAGCAGCGACATGAGCTGCAGCGGTATGCTTGGGTTTTCCGACATTTTTTTCCCTCAATCTATGAGCGTTAGCGACCTGTACTTTCCGAACGTCTTGTATATGAAGCGGTCCCACCAGGCGATGTCCTGGTAGCGCGCCGAAAGCGCTATCATGAACAGCGCTCCCGGCGGGAAAATCTCGAGCGTGGCGATGCCGAGCCCGAAGAGGGCGATTGACTTTACGCTGAACTTTGCGCCGTCCTTGTAGTATCCGATGTATTCGTCGATGTACTCGCGCCTGTTCTGCTGCTTCAGGAACGGCGGCGTGCCCGGCTTTATGGCGAGCGGCAGGAACGTCTTGTTCTGCTGCTCGCGTGCCGCTATCTGGGGGTTGACCTGCGTTGCAGTTGCAGCTACTGTCATTTCAGGTTCCCTCGAGCAAGTCCCTCTTCCTCATGACGATGTCGAACCAGAAGGACTTGTACTTGTACATGCCGTAAAGCCATCCCGCCGCTATCGCCAAGCCGGCGGATATGAGTATGTTGTACTGGAGCGCTACGAGCGCGAGGATGCCGCATGCGATTCCGCCGAAGCGGCCGAGATGCTTCATCCTCCACGACTGGATGTTCTCGTTCATGAAGTCCTGCCTGGGAATCACCTTCATGACCGCCTTGCCTTCGGTGTTTACGGGCGTGAATATGGACGAATACGCCCATTCCTTGGCCGGGGAGGGCGGGTTGGTTCTAACCTTGTCCCTGAGCTCCTCCAACGTAACCTTTACCGCGGGCATATCCTCACGTTATATATACGCTCAACCATCGTATTTAAACTTGTCGGTAGTAACATTCAGTTACAAACCTTGCCGAAACAAGAGGGTTAAAAGCCTACTCGGCCATAGAAATACGACGTTTGACGTGGTTTTCAAGCCGCAAAATCGGGTTTAAATACCCTCAACAATTGGCGGGGAAGCCATCGTCAGCCGTCGTAACCAAGGAAGGTTTAAAAAGCCGATTTTGGTAAGGACTACGCACAGTCAACCCGAGGGCAGGTTTCGAGGGACAGAAGCTTGCGCCAGAGTTGAAGGTGATATGCCTTAGTGCAACAACGAACGGGGGTATCCTCGTTCAGAGGTGGTTGTGTGAGAAGTGTGAACGTAAAGAGAATCGCCGCGGCGGCGGCTGGCGCAGCAATGCTTGGAGCAGCTGTTGCCGGTGCAGTCTCCGTGGACGACGCGGGTCTCGGCTCGTTCCCGTTCTTTTCGAACGGTGAGCCGAACATAAAGATCGTGGTCGGCACGGCAGCAATGCCGAGCGACGCGGTCGCAGCAGCCAACATCGCTGCCATGGTAGGTAACCTTGCGTACACCAGCAAGGACATTACCGTCCTCGGCACGACCGGGCTGACATGCACTGGCGGAACCAGCACGGGCGCAAGCACCCCTGGACAGTGCACCGCGAGCATCACCACGCCGGGTGTGAACCCGAACGTGGCGTACCAGATGAAGACATACATCGAGGGCTACCTCGACAAGGACACGACGGACAACCGCGTTGACGCGTGGTCTTCCGCAGACGGAAACCCGACTGCCGCCGGACGCATAATGCCGTCCGACTCGGTATCGGGTACCTCATACGCAGGACGCAAGGTCACGAACTACGAGACCTCGGCGCTCGCGTACAAGGGCACCATCTCCGACACCAAGGCGTCGAAGTCCTACACGGAAGAGGAGAGGTACTACCTCTACTAGAACCCGGCGTACGACACGTCGTCCAAGGAGGTCAAGGGCAAGGCAACGAGAATCGGTTACGAGACTCAGTTCACGGACCCGATACCCGTATGCACGAACGCCTCGCCTTCCGGAGTCGACTGCACGTCGAAGGTCTACGAGTCTGCCCGCCACCACATCAAGATTAAGTTCCTTGGTGCGGACTGGGTAATCTACGGACTCGACAACTTCGAGTACGCAGGAGGCGGAAGCACCAGCGTTGCGTGGACCGGAACTCCGAAGGTGACGCTCGGCAAGGAGGTTGCGTACAACCCCTTCATGAGCATCAACGACGAGATCACCGCGCCCAATGGAGTCAAGATAAAGCTGACCGACATTTCGTCATTCGGTTACGGAACTGTCTCTCAGCCGAAGGCGACCTTCAAGGTCTACAACTCCGCGGGAACGGAAATCGACACCGCAATATTGCAGCCCACTGACGAATACAACGACAACGGAATCGTCATCCACCTGTACGACGCGACGACCGGAGTCGCGGGCACGAGCAGCGCCGAGGTAAGCATATTCTCGGAGAAACTCGAGCTCACGCACAACTCCGTAGTCAACACGGACAACTCTCCGTGGCGCGTGACGATATGGGGTGGCGGAACCACGTTCGGTGCATCGCTCGGCAGGATACAGATGCAGAACATCGCGGATGTTCCGTACCTGCGCGCGAACGAGTACATGAACATCATCAAGAAACCCGCAGCGATGAAGATGACCTTCAACGGCATGGAAACGCCGTCGAGCACGGACACTTTGTCGTTGACGACTCTTGTGCCGCAGTACTTCCCGTACACGACGACTGACACCACGAGCAAGGGCTACGCGGTTCAGCTGTCTTCGACGAGGAGCAACGCGTTCCAGTTCGCCAGCGGCGACTCTGCGAGCACGGTGTACTACGTCATCGGAGGCATCGCGGGCAACGCGAGGCGCGGATCCTTGTATTACTACAAGACCGGTTCCTCGTCCGTGATGTACAACATGTACAACCACACAGCCGCAACGGTGAACTTCACCGTGACCGGCGCAATGACACTGACGAACGGCAACCCCGCGGGCATCGCCATCTCCGGATGGCAGATTACCCCGACGATCACCGCCAACGGTTCGTCCTGCTGGACTTCGACTGGAACGGGCAACTGGTCCTCGATGTCCAACGTGTCGGCAATCTCCGGCGCGACCGCAACCTCGGTTGTGGCATCGAACGGAACCTACGACACCATAAGCGCGGACGGAGCGACCGTAACCCTCTACAACTCGGCAACCGGACTTAATTTCTCAATGGTCCCAACCAGCGGAAATATAAGTGTCACCTCAAACGGAACGGCGTACTACTGCAACGTTACCACCGCTGGTAGCTCCCTGCAGGTACACCTTGCCGGCGCCAATGTCCTCAACGGAACCCTGACCGGAATCAGCGTCGCTGATTTCCTGACGAACTACGTCACGTACAACTACGGACCGACGTCCGTGGTTCTCGGCTTCAACTCGACCGCGCTCGAGGCGGCCGCCCTGACGAGCAACGTGCCGTCCATGACGAAGTACGCCATACACATCCCCGAGTACACGACCGACACCGACGGCGCTCTTTGGGCGTTCAAGGTGGCGATCGGAGGCTCCGAGACGACGACGCCTGGATTCGCGAACACCGGATCCCTCGCGTACATCGGATACGGAGAACACCCGGGAGCACAGACAACCGGATACCACGGAATCAACAACACGGCAACGAACTATGAGAGCGGATTCATCTCCAGGAGAGGTGGAAAGGCAACCATAGGCACGTCGTCTGTGTCGATTTCGTACCCGTCGACGCTGTCTCACGCAATATACACGCTGAGCAGCGCTGGCACCGACACCACGAGCAACACGGCGACCGTTTCATCGGGCGTTGGTGGAACCCTGCTTAACAGCGGCGGCTACGTAGTCAACGTAACCGGCGTTGGCGGCTGCGGCTCTACCGGCACCGTTGGCGGCGACGTAAGTGGAACCGAGAGCTTGACTTGCTCTGAGGCGAGCGCCTACACGGTGACGCCGATGGACACGTCCTCGACTCCGCTTGTCGTGTTGGACAGCAGCTCGTACGCAGCGGGCACTCAGCCCCTGATAGTCGTTGGTGGACCCATCGTGAACACGGTGGCTGCCTCGACGCTCAGCGGCGGAATCAACCCGACGGACGAGCCCATGGTTAAGGTAGTTGGCGACAAGATCGTGGTTGCGGGTTACACCGCAGCGGACACGACCTCGGCCGCGAACGCCCTTATCGGCTGGCTGACAACGAACAGGGACACCCTGCAGAGATAGTTTGATTTTGGGGGCGAAAGCCCCCTTTCCCCTTCTTTTTTTGTTTTAGCCCGTTCAGCGCAAGCGGGAGTAATGCCCTCGCGCTTTTCGTCGGCGTAGGGCGCGTCGCGGACATTTCGGCTCGCCCCTTAATTCCCGCCCACCGCATCCCCTGCGACATTGATTCCAGTCGCAGAAACGCAACCTTTTTATCCCTCTCCGCCCTCTCAAAATCATGAAAACCGCTTTTCTCCTGCTCGGGGTGTTCGTGCTCTTCGCGATTTACCTGAACGTTTCGGGGAGCATCGCGCCGCCTGCGCAGAAGCAGAGCGTCATGACGGGCTGGGCCGTCGCATCCGAACAGCAGGACGCGCCTTCGGTGAGCGCGTCGCGCGAGATGCAGGCGAACGAGATGGCTCTTGCGAATGGCATGTTCCTGCGCCTCGTAGAGGTGGTGGGCGCGCCCGCCGGCGTGGAGCGCCAGCCGACCGCGATATTCGAGATTTACACCAAGGAAGGGGCGTTCGTGGACCGCGTCGCGCTGCAGCCAGGCGAAGCGTACGACGGAGTCGTCTACATACGCCTTGACGACGCGAACGCGGGCGCCAAGGGTTCGAAGACGGTTAAAATCGTCGCCTACTCTAAATAAAAACGTCTAAAAACAACCCCGCCCTAAGGTTTTCCATCGGTGGTACTAGTTGGAATACGATTTTGCCTCCATTGAGAAAAAGTGGCAGGAGCGCTGGTTCGGCGAAAAGGCGTTCGAGCCGAAGCGCGAGGAAAAACGCGAGAAATTCTTCTTCACCGTCCCGTACCCGTACGTTTCGGGCAACCTCCACGTGGGGCACGGCAGGACGTACGTGAACGGCGACGTGATAGCGCGCTACAAGCGGATGGCGGGATACAACGTTTTGTGGCCCATGGCGTTCCACATAACCGGCACGCCTGTTCTCGGCGTGAGTTCGCGCATCTCGGACGGCGATGCGGCGACAATAGAGCTTTACAAGAATTACGTGGGCATCTACGAGAAGGACGCGAAGAAAATCGGGGAAATCGTTTCGTCCTTCAAAGAGCCGTGGAACCTCGTGAAATATTTCTCGCAGAAACTCGTCTACGACTTCAAGCGCATGGGATTCTCCCTGGATTTGAGCAGGCAGTTCACGACGGGCGACAAGGAATACAACCGCTTCGTGGAATGGCAGTTCAAGAAATACAAAGCGGCGGGCTATCTCGTTCAGGCATCCTACCCGATTCTTTATTGCACCAAGTGCGCCAACGCCGTCGGAGAGGACGACATCCGCGACGGAGACACCGACCCGGTGGAGCTGCAGCATTTCTACGCCTTGAAGTCGAAATTCGAGGACGGGTTCATCATCTCGTGCACGCTCCGCCCGGAAACGGTGTTCGGCATCACGAACGCATTCGTCAACCCCGAAGCGGCGTATTCGAAGATAGCGTTCCCAATCGAGGGCGACAAGCGCAGGAAGCCGCGGTTCGAGTACTGGTTCGTCAGCGCGCAGGCGGTGGAGAAGCTGCGTTTGCAGGGAAAGAAGTTCGAAGTCGTCGGCGAACACAAGGGCGATTATTTCGTTGGGAAGGACTGCATCGAGCCGCTCGGCAGGACGATTCCCATCCTTCCGTCGTCGTTCGTGGACCCGAACCATGCGTCGGGCTTCGTTCACTCCGTCCCCGCGCATGCGCCCTACGACTACATCGGAATCGAGGACGTGAAAAAGGACGAAAAAACCCTTGCGAAATATCCCGGATTGAAGGAGAAAGTCGAAGCGATAAAGCCGATAGCGCTAATCAGGACGCCGGGATTCGGCGAATTCCCGGCTGTTGAAATAGTGGAGCGCATGAAGATTAAAAGCATAAAAGACAAGAGCGCGCTCGACAAGGCAACCGCAGAGCTGTACAAGGCGGAATACTACGGCGGCGTCATGCTGGACAACTGCTCCGTGTTCGCGGGCTCTTCCGTCGAGAAAGCGAAGGAGGACGTGGGGGCGTGGCTGATGCGCGACGGGCTTGCCGACGAGTTCCACGAAATCAGCAGGCCGGCGCAGTGCAGGTGCGGCGGAACCGTGCTCGCGGCGATAATGCCGGAACAATGGTTCATCGATTTCAACGCCAAAGGCTGGAAGGAGAAATCGTATTCGTGCCTCGAAGACATGCTGATTCATCCCGAGATTTACCGCAAGCAGTTCAGGGACGTCTTCGCATGGCTGGACAAGCGCCCCTGCGCGCGCAGGCGAGGGCTCGGGACGAAGCTTCCCTTCGACGACAAATGGATAATCGAGTCGCTGAGCGATTCCACCCTCTATATGGCTTTCTACATCGCAATCAAGAAAATCCGCGAGCATGGCATAACCGAGGACAAGCTTACGCCCGCGTTCTTCGACTACGTATTCCTGGGCGAAGGGAGCGGCGAGCCTTCGGTGCCCAAGAACGTCCTCGACGATACGCGCGCCGATTTCCTGTACTGGTACCCGAACGATTTGCGGCATACCGGCGTCTCGCATATCACGAACCACCTGAGTTTCATGATTTTCGCCCACACCGCCGTATTTCCGCGCGAGCATTGGCCCAAGGGAATCTCGCTCAACGAAATGGTGATAAGCGAGGGCACCAAGATGAGCAAGAGCAAGGGAAACGTCGTTCTTCTGGACGACGTGGCGAAGAACTACGGCGCCGATCTCTTCCGATTGTACATGGTTTCCTCCGCCGACATGGCGGGAACGCTCGATTTCCGCAGGAAGGACATAGAGAGCGCGAGGCGAAGCGTCGCAAAATTCGCGTCGCTGTGCGAGGGGATGACGGACGCGGCCAAGCGCCCGGGAAAGGAGGGCGACGCCGCGCGCTGGTTCCTCAGCAACTTCGAGGGTGCGCTGAAGGAAAGCACGCAGGCGCTCGAGGAGCTGCGGCTGCGCGACTACGTTCAGGTTTCGTTCTACCGCGTGCTCAACCAGTTCGAGCACCTGCAGAAGCGCGCCTCGCGCGAAGAGCTTGATTACGTGGCGAAATGCGTTCTTCCGAAGTGGATACGCATGCTCGCGCCCGTTATGCCGCACCTTTGCGAGGAATTGTGGGAGAAAAGCGGCGGCAAGGGCTTCGTGAGCGTAGCGGAGTGGCCGGCTGTCGACGAAAAACTCATAAATGAGAAGGCGCAAATCGCCGAGGATTACGTGCTGAAAGCGGCCTCGGACGCGAAGGAAATAATCGCCATGCTGACGAGAAAGCAGCCGAGGAAAATAGCGAAAATAACGCTGACCGTCGCTTCCAAAGCGAAGCGCGACGCCCTCGCGAAGATGCTCGAAAGCGCCCCTTCCGCGGACGCTATTACCGGCGAGGACGCCCTTTCCCTTTACGCCGCCAAGAACTTCTACGTCCTTTCCGCCGCGAAGATTCGCGAGCTCGACGAGAAGGCGGTGCTTGCGCAGGCAGCCGACTTCCTATCGAAGGAACTTGGGGCGCAGGTGGCGGTAGAGAAGGAGGAGGACTCCAAGAGCGAACGGAAGGAAAAGGCGATGCCGCTGAAGCCGGCCATTACCGTAGAGTGAGCGTGATAACATGAAGCGTGCGGAAATCCGCGTTTTCGGGGACGTGCAGGGCGTTTTCTACCGTTCGTTCGTCGAAACCCGCGCCCGCATGAACAACATCGTCGGCTGGGTGAAGAACGAATCCGATGGTTCGGTTTCCATAGTCGCCGAGGGGGAGGACGCGGACGCCGAGCGCTTCGTCAAGGCGATACAGGTGCGCGACGGCACGCGCCACGTCGAACGCACGCAGGTAATATGGAGCGAGGCGAGCGGGGCGTTCTCCGACTTCAAGCGTTTGCACTAGCGCACCGACATTATAACTTTTATAACATATGGCTTTTTCTATGACGCCTAGTAATATCTTTGCATCTCGAAAGAGGTGTAAAAATGGGAAGCGGACAATGTTTCGTCCTTCCAAGGACGACGAAAGAGAAACTCGATTTGGGACCACTGCGCGCCGAAAGAGAACAGACTGACTTTGTCGTTATTTGTGATAAATTAAATCCTTAGCGTATGTTAGGATCGTAAAACTGAAAGGGGGGTGGAACCCCCCTTGCGGGTACGCCGGGGACGAGATTTGAACTCGCACAAGCCGAAGCTCACTAGATTGCTCGCGCAGTCCCTCTTTCTTTTCTAGTGCACTCCTGCCTCTTTCTTTTAGTGCAGGTTTTTCTTTCTTATCAAAGAAAGAAAAAAGTGCCTCGAGTCTAGCGCGTTACCTGGTTCCGCCACCCCGGCAGTCCAATATTTATATATTGGGCGCTTTATAATCCTCGCGCGTCTTGCCCAAGGCGCGCGTCATTCGAGAGGTGCAACGGTCATGGAAAAGCCCCAGCGTTCGTTCTCAGCCCAGACAGCAGACGGCGTCGGCGGCATCGACGTGTTCGAGGATCGCATAACCCTGCGTCTCGGAAAAAGGGCTCGCGACGTCAAGAAGGGCTACGTGGAAAGCATTACGAAAAAAGGCTCCCTCGCGCTCGGAAAAGTCGAGGCGGAACTCGCGTACTACGACATGCTGGGAAGCCGCGAAACCGTGACGTTCGCGATACACGACTCGGAATTCCGCGCCCTGAAAAGCATTCTCGGAAAATAAGCGAGTGATTCAATGAGACGGCTTTCCCTAATCGCATTGTTTTCGCTGGCGGTTTTAGCGTCGGCGCTCTCCACGATGCACGCGCCGGCGGTCGACGCCAACGGCCAGGGCATGCTTACGACCATAGAAGCGCGGGCGATTCCCGGCAACGGGAACGTTTACGTGGATATAGAGCCGTACATCAGCGTCGACACGCAGGAATCCGCGCGAACGGCGTCGCGCGTCGCCGCACGGCTCGCGGGAGTCGACGTCTCGGCGTACGATTTGCTTTACAAGGTCGTCGCCAACGCGGAAGTCATAGACGGCCCGAGCGGAGGCGCCGTGTTGACGGTGCTCGCGTATTCGGAATTCACGGGCAGGAAGCCTCGCGGGGATATGACGATTACGGGCACCATAGAGCCCGACGGGAGCATCGGAAAGATAAGCGGCGTGATGGAAAAGGCGAAAGCCGCCGCGTCGCAGGGCATGAAAGTTTTTCTCGTCCCGCGGACGCAGAGCATACAGGACGGAATCGATTTGACGACGTATGCGCCCGCGACGTGGGGCATGCAGGTTGTTGAGATATCGCAGGCAGAGGACGCGGTGCGCCTCGCGTTCACCGTGGCGGGTTCGGCAGTGAATTCGTCCCGGCTCCTGATCGCGCCGATGAATCTGACGCCGATTCCCGCGTCGAGGGAACTGCTTCCGATGAAGCGCGTCGCCGAAAACGAGGAACTGGAACTTCTGCGCACTCTCGACGGCCTTCCGAAGGGCAACGACTCCGCGCTCATCGCGCAGGAGGTGCAGGCGTCGCTGAACGCGTCGCGGCAGATGCTCGAGCGCGGATATTATTATTCCGCGGCGAACGAACTGTTCCTCACGAAGATGGCGCTCGATTCCATCGGCCTCGAAAACTCGACCGAATCCATGTCTGCGTTGATATCGGAGCTGGATGCGAAACTCGGGAACGTCACGTTCGTGCAGAAGAACGAGCGCAATGCGGAATGGGTAGCTGCGGCGCAGATGCGCTGGCACTGGGCGAAACAGCAGCTCGAATCGATAAGCAAGAACGGCGCGCCAACGTTCGAGGACTATGCCGCCGCCCAGAACTGGTACGACGCCGCGGTGCAACTGAACGCCGAAGCGGCGAAAATAGAAGCGGAGGTTCCGCTGAACGAGCTGGGCGTCAGGCAGGCGGCGTCCGAAGCAATGTCGAAGGCGAACGCCTCCCTTTACGCGACGGATGCGGAAGCGCTGCGTCATCTGAACGCCGCCCAGTCGGAATTCTCGGAAGGGGATTACCTCGCCGCCATGATGGACGCGTCGTTCTCCCAGGCGATGTCCGAAGGAAGCAGGAGCGCTCGCGAAGGCGGCGGAACGCTTCCGAACGAGTCGATGTCCTCCTTCAACACCTCGGTATGGGCGATGCTTTACTACGGGCACGCGCTCTACAACGTGCAGGAGGCGAACCGCACCAACGAATACGCGTATTCCGCCAACGCGGTGAAGCTGCGCCTTCTTGCGAAACTGCTTTCGGAAAGGATTCCCGCGGCGTACGCCGACGCTTCCGTGCCCTCGCCGTCGGTTTCACCCAGCCCGCAACTGCGGGTAAGCGCGGTTATCGAAACAACCCAGCCGCCGCAGACGCAGAAATACGTCGTGCTTTTCGGAATCCTGCTCCTGTTCGCCGCGGTTGCCGTGGGCGGATTCGTGCTGTCGCGCTCGCTCGCGAACCGCAGGAAACCGCCCTCTAACGCCGACAGGGAGCGCGAACTCGACGACCTGCTTCTCGAACGCAAAATATCTGAAAAGACTTACGAGCGGCTGCGCAGGAAATACGAAGCCGCCGTCGCGCCGAAGCCGCCGCGGCTTTCTAGGAAAAAATAGCCCTGCCGATGCGCACGACGTTCGCCCCTTCTTCGAGGGCAATTTTGTAATCATCGGTCATGCCCATAGAAAGAAAAAGAAGCCCGCCGTCTTCATCGAACAGGCGCTTCAGAACTCTGAATTCCACGCGCGGACTTTCGCGGGAAGCGATGCACATCAGTCCCTCGACGGAGAGGAAAGGAAGCGCGCGCATTTTTCGGAGTAATGCCGCCGCTTCGTTCGGCTTCACTCCTCCCTTCTTCGGTTCTCCCGAAACGTTCACCTGCAAGAAAACGCGCATTACTTTTTTCTGCTTCTTCGCCTCTGCGCTGATTTTTTCGGCAAGCCGCAGCGAATCAACGCTTTCAATCACATCGAACAGTTCGACGATTTTTTTCAACTTGTTCGACTGCAGTTTTCCGATGAAGTGCTTTTCAACACCGCGGATGGACGAGACGCCCTTTTCTTTGGCTTCCTGCACCCTGTTTTCCCCTATTGCCTTCACTCCCGCGCGCACCGCCTCGCGGACGCGTTCCGCAGGCACGTTCTTCGTAACCGCCACAAGAAGCGCACCTTCGGGAATCTTCAGCGCCGCTATTTTTTCCGCAATCCCCGTTTCAGTCACCGAAAAGCATTCCGTGCTCTATGACTTCCCATATCAGGATGCCCGCTGCCATGACGAGGAGAATTCCGATTTCGTCCAGAACAAAGGTCACTCAGTCGCCGCCTTCTTCAGGTAGTCATGCGCGCTCACAGCGGCGATTGCCCCGTCCGATGCCGCCGTGACGACCTGTTGCAGGGGGCCGCCCGTGACGTCGCCCGCGGCGAACACTCCTGCGCACGTCGTCGCCTTCCTCGCGTCCGTCTTTATGTGCCCCGCGTCGTCCACTTCCGCTCCGACGCTTGTTGCGAGCTGGCTCGCGGGCGCGGTTCCCACCGCGATGAAAACGCCGTCCACGTCGAGCGCGGTCTGCTGCTTCGTCGTGGTGTCGATTATCTTCATCTGTTTCACGAAATTGTCGCCCGTTATCTCCAGCACGACGCTGTTGTATATTTTTTGAACGTTCTTCGCGGCGTCAAGGCGCTTCACCAGCACCTCCTCGGCGCGGAACGCGTCCTTGCGGTGGATGATGTAAACCTTCGCCGCCAAGTCGGCGAGCACGAGCGCATCCGTAATCGCCGTGTTCCCGCCCCCTACGACCGCCACGTTCTTTCCGCGGAACAGGGGCGCGTCGCACGTCGCACAGTAGCTCACTCCTTTGCCTTTGAAAGCGTCCTCGCCTTTCGCGCCGAGCTTGCGGTGTTCGGCGCCGGTTGCGAGAACGATAGCCTTTGCGGAGTATTCGCTTCCCGCGGCCGTCTTCACCAGGAAGCCGCTTCCCCTCTTTTCTATCGCCATCACTTCCTCGTTGAGTATTTCGGCGCCCGCGGCTTCGGCGTGCTCCTTCATTTTCGCGGCGATTTCCATGCCTGTGCTGTGAACGAATCCCGGATAGTTGTCGATGTCCGTAGTCCAGTTCATGCTGCCGCCGGGAAGCGCGGTTTCGAAAACCGCGGTTTTAAGCGTCCTTCTGCCGGCGTAAACGCCGGCGCTGAGCCCTGCGGGTCCGCCGCCTACGATGGCAAGGTCGTATTCCTTCATTTCATCGCCTTCCTGACGCGCTCCTGCGCGATTTCAACCGCGGCTTTGCGCGTGCCCTTTCCGTCGGAGTGCGCCCTTTCGAGCACGATTTTCGTGTTGCGGGTTATCTTCTCCTTCACGATTTTGAACATCTGGTCGGGCGTTCCGTGTATGGTTTCGATGTACGAGGAAATCACGCCGCCCGCGTTCGCGATTATGTCCGGCAGGACGAGCGTCTTTGCCTCGAGCTCGGCTTCGATGTCGAGGGGAATAGGGATATTGGCGGCTTCCGCGATTATGCGCGCGCGGATTTTGTCCTTGTTCTTCGCATTGATGACGTCGGGGCGCGCTCCCGGAATAAGGACGTCCACGGGCAGTTCGAAGAGGGCTTCGCCGCTTTTCTTCTGCCCGTCCTTGAAGTCCGCGACGCTGTTGCCATGCGTTTTCCAGTCTATGAGCGCGGTTACGTCCAATCCCTTCTCGTTGTAAATCGTTCCTTTCGAATCGGACACGGCGACGATGCGGCAGCCCGCTTCCGAGAGGAACTTGGCGGTAAACGTGCCGACGTTGCCGAATCCTTCTATCGCTATCGTCGCCCCGTTTGCTTTGATGCCTTTGAACTCCAGCGCGACGAGCGTCGACTGCGCGACCCCCCAGCCCGTGCTTCCGAGCTCGTGCGGCAACCCGCCCATTTCCGAGGGCTTGCCCGTGCACGAGTCGTTTCCGAGCGTCCTAGCCATAACCGCCATCTCGTTCTCCGTGACGTTCATGTCGGGCCCCGCGATGTAATATTTGGGGATAAGCGGCGCGACTCCCTTTGAGAAAACGGTCATTGCCGTAGCCTTGTCCGTCTTTTTCGGGTCGGCGCAGATTCCCGATTTCGCCCCTCCGAACGGTATCTCCGCGAGCGCGTTCTTCCACGTCATCGCGCGGGCGAGGCGCTTCACCTCGTCCACTGTGATGTCCGGCACCATGCGCACCCCGCCTTTTCCGGGACCGAGCGCGGTGTTATCCACGACGGTGACGCCCCAGATTCCGGTTTTCTGGTCGTACACCTTCAGTATTTTTTCAGGACCCCATTCGTCGAATTCAGCCATGAGTGATCTCCTCCAGTGTTGTTTCCGGCTCGCGCTTCACGCCGAGCCGCGCAAAGTATTTCACGATATTGGTGACGTCGCTTCTCAAATACTCTTCCGCTCGGGGATGTTCCGTCAGTACCGCCTGCCCCCAGTCGATTATCACCGGCTCCCGCTTCCGCATGATTACGTTGAACGGGCTCAAATCCGCGTGCACCAAATCGGCGTCGCGATAAAGCCGCTTAACGTCCTTGAGGATTGCGTCGCAAACCTCCGCCGGTTTTTCGACGACCACGTCTTCTAGCAGCGCGTACGGCACGCCCTTCTCGCCCAGGAACTCCATTACCACCACGTTGTCCCGCATCGCTATGGGTTCGGGCACGCTTATTTCCGCGGCGTAACACATCTGCAGGTTCGCGAACTCTTTCCGCGCCCATAGCTGCACGAGGTCGCGCTTCCGCCTGACCGCCCTGAAGCGCGGGTCCCCTTCTATGTACGGAAGCATGTGGTGGAACGAGGACGTCTCGTACTTGTAAACCTTCACCGCGGCGTATCCCGTCTTGGTGGTAGCCCTGAAAACTATGGCTTCCTTGCCGCTCGCTATCGGGTAGTCGAGGCTCCTGAATATCCCCGCGTTGAGCATCCGCACGAGCACTTCGAGAGTCTTGCGGTCGAATACGCGCCCGGCTATCTTGTTGATTTCGTGGAGCTGTTTGTCCTCGCGGAGAGGAAGCTTCCGCTTGGAAACCTTGTAAGCCATAACCACCAGCTAGCAGATTTCCCCGCCTACTTTAATAAAGGTTGCCAGCCGCCCGCTTTTAGTGCAGGTTTTGCGAGGCGAGCGAAACGAGCCGAAGCAAAAAGTGCTTTTAATAAAGGTTCCCCGCTTACTGAAATCATGCCCAAAAAACCGCAGTTTTCAATAGTCACGCCGACGCTAAACGAGGAGAAAATCATCTGCGAGACGCTCAACGCGCTGAAGAAGATGGCGCCGGATGCCGAATACGTCGTGGCGGACGGGCGAAGCTCGGACAAAACGGAGCAGGTTGCGCTTAAATGCGGGGCGCACGTCGTATTCGAGGGCAAGGGCTTCCGTTCCATAGGCGCCGGACGCAACGCGGGGGCGCGCGCCGCGAAATCCGACATCCTGGTTTTCATAGACGCCGACACGGTTCCGCAGAAGGAGTTTTTTCCGCGGATGCTCAAGGCGTTCGAGGATCCCTCCGTCGTCGGAGTGGGCTGCAAGATAATGCCCGGGGAGCTCACGCCGATGCGCGAGTTCATTTTCGAAATCCTCAACCTTTTCGTGAAGCTGTCCGTGCGGCTAGGCAGGCCGTCTATAGCGGGCAACTGCGTAGCATACCGCCGCGACGCCTTCTTCAAGATAAACGGCTTCGACGAGGAGATGCATGCTTCGGAAGACCAGGATTTGTGCGTGCGCATCTCGAAGCTGGGGCGTGTCGTCTACTTCAAAGACGTAACCGCCTTCACGTCCAGCCGCAGGCTCAAAAGCATGGGCTGGCTCGGGCTCGCAATGGACTGGGGCAAAACCACTCTGAACTTCCTCACCGGAAAGAAGACGCGGCGCTACGCGATTATCCGCGAAATCTGATTTTAAAGAAGTTCGTACAGCGCGATCGCCGCGAGCGCGCCGAAGCACGCGCTCAGGAAGTTCACGACGTCGTTATCCACGAAGGTGAAGCCCTTGTAGTAATGCGTCTGGAAGCCGCACCTGTGCACGTGCCTTTCCGTTTCTTTCTTGCACTTCGGGCACCAGAACATGCCCTGAATCGTCGCGCCGAAGAAACTGTCCGCGAGGCAGCCGAGGAATCCCGCGGCGATTACGACGAACACGAATTTCCCGCCTCCTACGAACAAATCAACGAGATAGTTGCGCAGTATGCCGAGCGCCTGCGCATCCGCGAGATAGTTGTTGAACAGGTTCAGCCCGACTGCGCAGAGCGCGATGAACGCCGCCCCCGCGAGCGCGGCGAGCAATCCGATCCCCGAAACCGCGCCCGACGCTCCCTTCGCGACGCGTTTCCCGTTGGTAATCATGCGCGGACGTTCGCTGAGCACGCCGAGTTCGGTCGCCCACGTGTCCGCGTTAGCCGTCGCGAGCGCGCCGACGAACGCCACGAAGAAAAGCACGTTGCCGCGCAGGAAGAAGAGGAGCGCGAACAGCGCGGGAAGCGAACCGTTCGCCATCACCTGCCAGAAGTCCCGGACGCCGCCTTTGGCGAACTCCTTCTGCACCTCGGTTTTCTCCTTCTCCCGGAAAGCCGTGAGCCAGCTGGACGAGACGAAGAACATCACGAGCAGGAGGAACCACGTCCAGCCGCCGAAGGAAAAGACTATCATTCCCACGAAAAGCGCGGCGAGCGTGCCGGTGCTGCTCAGGTCCTGGCGCGTGAACGCGTACAGCGCGAGCGCTAGCGCGGCAATCAATCCGAGAAGCGCGTTGAGCTGCGAGAACGCCATGTGAAAGCCCCCGATGGGATTTGAACCCATGACCTACTGCTTACGAGGCAGTCGCTCTACCGCTGAGCTACGGAGGCGTGGAATATTTTATTAAGACGGTTTTTAATATCCTTTCCGAGGTGTTGGTTTAATGGATTTCGTGTTCCTTTTCGCTTCCGCGGACGTCGGAAAACTGAAGGCGGTTCTCGATGCGGATTCGCTCGCGGACAATTCGTTCGCGCGCATCGGCTACACGCTGCGCGATTCCAAGGCGATGGGTCTGGACGCCGGGAAAAACGTCCTGCATTTCAAGTGCGACGAAAGCGTCGCGAAAATGCTGATTGAAAAGCTGAAAACCGTTCCCTCGTTCGCCGAGTCGAAGCCCGAAGAGAAGCAGAAAGTAATCGCGCAGATTGCGGCGGAAGAAGACAATGCGGCGCACGGGTTCGGAACAGTGTTCGGCTAATCGGCGAAAATAGCCTTCAGCGCATTCTCGTCCTTCGCCCTCGCTATCCCGTTGCGCATTTTTTTCGCCTCGGGAAAGCCGCGTGAAAAAGCCATCGCCTCCCGTTTCGCAACCGACAAATCCTCGGAACCGCGCAGCCATTCCAGAAACGCCTTGCGCTTGTCCATCTTCTTGCCGAAAACAGAGGGATTGCCCAACGCAGCCCTTCCAATCAACGCGCCGTCGAGGTTGAATGCCGCGATTTTTTCCCGCGCATCGTCGGCATTTTTCAAATCGCCGTTTCCATAAATTTCGCACGACGCGTCTTCCTTCGCCTTTCCTATGGTTTTCCATTCGGCTTTTCCCGAAAATCCCTGCTTCATCGTCCTGCCGTGGATTGCGATTCGGGCGGCGCCCGCTTTGTCGAGCATTTTGCAGATGCGCACGCATTCGTTGGCATTCCAGCCAAGCCGAATCTTGACGCTGGTCGGTTTTTTGGTAGTCGAGGAAATGGCGGAAACGAGAGAGGCGAGCGTTTTCGGCTTTTTCATCAGCGCTGCGCCTGCGCCCACATCCGTCAAATCAGGCGCGGGGCAGCCTGCGTTCAAATCCACGAAGTCCGCCTTTTTTTCAACCATGGTCGCGGCGTCAATGATGGCGCGTTCCCGCGAACCGAATAATTGCACGGCGAGGGGGACGTCAGCTTTGCTGGTCATTACTTCCGCCTTGCCGCGAATAAGCGCTTCCGCGGATATCATTTCCGTATAGCAGAGTTCCGCGCCGGCGCGCCTGCACAGTAGGCGGAAGGGCAAGTCCGTGTAGCCCGCCATTGGCGCAAGTCCTATCACGGCAATTCAGCACTCAAGGTCCAAATCATCGCTTCCTTTCGAAAGCTCATAACTCATACGTTTTCATCAATGCAATGATATGCGCCGCCGTCTTAAAAATCACTGGCGCTTGCCTTTCCGCAGCGCTTTTTGGAGCAGCCTGAGCATTTCGCTCTCGTGCTCGTGCCCGGCTATCATCATGCGCACGTCCTCGACGAACTCCGCGCGGAGCTTCTCCACTTTCCGTTTTGCGGTTTTCGAATAGAACGCGCCGACGGGAGTCATGGCGGTCTTCAACAGCGAACCGAACGAATCCCTGCTGTGGCTGAACCTGACGGGATGTCCGCCGAGCCTCTCCTCTTCGCTTATCGCGGGGTCGAACAGCGGGCGTTCGCCAGCTTTTGTCCTGCCGTAGCTGAACGTGCGCTCCACGCCCCACGGGAATCGTGCGAGCTTGTCCGCGTCGCTGACGAACTGCGCGATAAGCGTTTCGTGCGGTCCCGAATCGTGGGCGCGTACGCCTTCAACCACCTCGCTTATCAACTCCTCGTCGAAACCCGCCTTGCGCATATACCTCGAAAGACGAGCCGCGCCGCCTTTTTCGTGAAGTTCGCGCGCCCTCTGCCGTTGGCTCGGCAAGGCGTTCGGGAAGCGGTTCGCGGAGTTGCCGATGTCGTGCAGCGCGGCGGCGATCACTGCGGCGCGCAGGTTGAGCTTTCCCTTGTATCGCGGGTCCTCAAGCAGTTCCTTGCCTATTTCGAGAACGGTATACGCATGCGGTATGCCGTGGTCGAAATCCCTGACAAAAGCGGCCCTGTTTCCGTGAGGCATGGCGGCGAGTACTCTGCGTATGTCCGCTTCCTGCTCCGGATAGATGAGCCCGGGGTGGGTAAATTCATAGCGGGGCTCGGGCTTGGCCATACTCTACGAATGGCGTTACGGAATTAAAAATTCAGCAGTTCCAGCCGCAGGACGAGCCGCTGCAGCAGTAGTGGTAGTGCTCCACCGTGGAAGGCCCGCTGGAATGGTAGCTGTAGTCGTAATCGTAACTGTAGCTGTACGTGTTGTACGTGCCGCTGTAGTAGTACGCGGGCGCGTAAGAGTAGTACGGGTAGGGCGAGTAATACGCCGGGTAATACGGATAGGGCGAGTAAACCGGCGGGTTGTATATCACCGTCGGCGCGGGCTGGTAGTAATACGTGGGGTGGCTGTTGCCGAATCCCAAGCCGTCGAGGTAGAAATACCATGCGCTGGCGCTGGAAGCAGCTGCCAGAACCGCGAAAACGAACAGTGCGTTCTTCATTCAAATCCCCCTCTGCTAAACTCGGAGTTGAACCGCATAAAAACGTTGCGTTTTTCCAACTTGACGCCGCAGCAGCGTGCGTCCTGCAGGGCGTTAATCGTTGCAGTACCAGGAGCCGAATCCCCAGCGGCTGTCCCAGCATGCGCCGTAAACCCAGTACGGCTGGACCCTGTAGACGACGGGCTGCCAGTAATAGCCGTAGTAAACGGGCTGGTAGGCGGGCTGCTGCACTATTGGCGTTATCCCGACCGTCGAATAAGAGTAATACTGGTTGTTGCGGACCCCTTCCGACTGCCAAGTGTCGTAGTAATAGTTCCAGGCGCTCACGCTCGCGACGAGCACGAGCAGTGCGAACGCAGTCAAACGCATTTGTATCCCCTATATAGTGGTGTCTTTTGTGCTTTTAAGGGTTTTGTTGGGTTTTAAAAGCAGGAGCGCGTTCTCCGCTTATGGCACGGCGTGCTTTCATCGCGGCGCCCCTTCTGGGCACCATAGTCTTCCTCGCCGCCATCATCTTCGTCGTTTCGCTGAACAAAATCGAAGTTGGCGAAACCGCGATAATAACGAACGACGCCTACCACAACCGAATAGTCTCGCTTCTGGAAATTTACAGGACCGACCTGGGCTCGGTATTCCGCGAAAGCCTCAGCCGAGTCATCGAAACCTACCTGACGAAGGAGTGCTGGTGGACGCTGTTCGACATCAGGAACGCGCAGAATTCGGAAACTCTGAAAAACCTGCGCTTCAACGAGTGCAAGAAAATCAACGGAATCCTCGAGGAAGTGGTATGCTCGTACGCGAGCGGCGGAGGCGAGGAATGCCAGGGCGAGCGCGGGAAGGACAATCCGTCGTGCCAGCACAGCGCTCTCTACGGACTGCCTGCTTGGATATACGCGCTCAATGAAACCGTTCCGTTCGAGGGCATAACGTTCGCGCCCGCGAACTCCGAGCAGTTCTCGGTGTTCCTTAATTCGCAGGACCCGCGCTACCCCGAGCTATGCCGCGCGCTTCTCGGCGGGGGGATGCTCGATTGCGGCGAATTCGCGAACGGAAACCTGCAGTGCTGCTCCGTGCCGGCGGACGGCGTCGACGCGCCGGCGTGCACCGTGCGCAAGGACGCCAAGGGAAACCCGGGCATCGTGATTCCCGGGTGCGAGAACGGCGCGTTCTTCGTGAAGGTTAACGTGCAGGATCCGAACATCTACCCGATAATGCCGCGCATATTCAGCGACGACAAGACGGGCAACCAGGTGCGTTCCGGCGCAATCAGCGACGCCAACTTCTATCTGCCGATAAACTACCCGCTGTTCAGGTACTACGACCGGGCGTTCAAGGTGTGGGCGGGATTGGCGTACGGCGCCGACGCGACGCCGGGCGGCGGAAGCGGAGAAAAGAACGGAGTAGTCGAGGGATATTGCAACCAGGGAGAAAACGGGAATTGCGAGAGCATCGCGCTTTACGGTTCGCAGCAGCATTTCACGGGCAGCGGCCTGAACCCGGACACCGTGACTTCGTTCAAGAATAACGTGCTCCTTCCGTCGTGCGCGAGCGGAATATCCACGAAGCTCGCGCCGGGCGAAGGCAAGCTCGGAGGCGGCGACATGCTCATGCTCCAGGTATGCGCGTCGGACACCTCGACGCTGTGCCCGTTGCCCGACTACACTGCGCACGATGAAGGCAGTTGGACGAACTGCACGAAGACGCTTCTGGGACCGACGGGGCCGACGTGGCCGACGCTGGACTCCCTCAGCACGAACGAGGAGACGTGCGGTACCGGCGAAACCAAAGGCACGTGCACCTACATCGGTCCGTCTTCGCAGGGCGGCGGCGGTCCGCGCATACAATTCAGATTCGTGGATTATGATCCGACGTACAGAATCGACCCGATTCTCCTGAACAATTTCTGCTGGTGGGCGGAGCCGATTTACTATTCGCCGGGTTCGTCCTCCGCGCCCGCCTGATAACGCTTTTTAATAGAGTCCGCACAGATTAATTCATGGTACTTGACGACTTGAAGGAGCGTTACGAATCCTTCATAGGGAGCCTTAAAGACAAGGGCGTTCCGATGCCGGAAGTCCTCGTCCCGATTATCGTGCTGCTGCTCGTAGGGGCGCTCGCAATGCTCGCGTTCCCGAACCTTCTTGCGCCTGCGGCGGAGAAGAAGACGCTCTCTTTCTCAGTCAAGGACCAGAGCGGAAAGTCGGTTCCAGGGGCGCGCGTCGCGCTTTACGTGGACGGCTCGGCGTTCGACAACGCGTATTCCGACACGTCGGGGCTTGTTTCGTTCGCAGGCGTTCCCGCCACGTCGCAGCTCGCGGTCAACGTCGACGCAACGGGTTTTGAATCGCTTTCCAAGCAGTCCATTTCCATAAGCACGCCTGAGGTTACGCTTACCTCGTCGGCGCCTGCGGCAACCGACGTCACGATAAAGGTGAAGGACGCGGACGGAAACGACGTCGAGGGAGCGAACGTGATGCTCATGCTCGACGACGGCAACGCGCGCACAAAGATTACGGATTATTTCGGCGAAGCGGTGATACGCCTCGAGGGCGCGCTTCCGGACCACGCCACGCTCTCCGTCGACAAGGAAGGATTCGCGAAAAAGCAGGCGAGCGTCTATTCCGCGCAGCTGCAACAGATGATAATAGTAGAGGTCGCGCCCAGCCAGGATGCGGCGAAAACGGGACCCGCGCTTGTTTCGGTTAAATCAACGGAAGGCGACGTTCTGTCGGGCATCCTCGTCACTTTGTTCGATTCCGCAACATCTGCGGTAATCAAGAGCGCACGCACCGACGCATCGGGCAACGCGCTGTTCGAGGACATGGCGTACGGCACTTCGTTCACGATAAGCGCGAAGGACCCGACGGACGGATACGTCGCGTATTCCGGAACGGAATCCTATTCATTCGATAAAACGTCTTCCGCGCCGCTCGCGGTTGTGCGCATGGAGCGCGCAACTGACGGCGGGAACTTCCTCTCGGTGGCGGTTACCGATGCCGACGGCTCCAGGCTCGAAGGCGCGTTCGTGACGGTGTACGACCGCTCCACCAAGGTGCAACTCGCGCAGGAGCAGACCGATGCTCTTGGTTCTGCGAGGGTGGCGCTGGCGAAGAACAAGGCGTTCTACGTCACCGCCTACAAGGACGGTTGTCTTCCTTCTTACGACGATCAGCTGCGTGCAGGGGATTCCAAGGCGTTCGTGCTTGAAAAGGAAAGCGCAGGCAACTACGTGGATGTTCTCGTCACCGTGACGCAGGCGCAGCAGCCCGCGCCGAACGCCTACGTTTCGCTGTTCCGCGGCGAGGGATTCCCGCTCGGCGTTCCGACATGGGGCACCGCCTCGGATGGTACTGCGTACGTGCGCGTGCCGAAGCAGCTCAACGGGAAGTCCTACAAGATTTACGCAACCGCGACGCTTGACAACGCCGACGGCAAGAGCGACATCGTCGACGTGAAGGAGGGCGCGCAACTATTCGTAGTGATGCAGTACCCGCCCGCGTTCTTTTCAATAGAGCCGCGCGACGTGGCAACCAACGTATCCATCGTGAACGCGCTTGTCTCGCTGAATGCGGGAGGAAAGACGATCGCGACGTGCACCTCGAACGGTTCGGCGTGCGTCTTCGCAGTTGCACCGAACGAAGAGTTCACTTTCAAGGCATCTGTCAAAGGATACTTGAACGCGGAAACCGCTTCGATTACGCTTAATCCCGGCGAACGCGCCTACGCGCCGCTATACATGTATCCGACTGCGATCGCGAAGGACGTTTCCCTGAGATTCGAGGGACTCTTCGACGCCAAGGGCGACGCGGTCAAGGAGGTAAGCAACGGCGACTCGTATTACGCCCGCTTCCTCGCTACGGTTCCGTCGAGCGATTTCAACGCTACGAACGTTTTCATAAAAGTCGGCGACAAGCAGACGGTGGGCGAGGAAATCGCGGCTATTCAGTCGTTCGATTCCTCGATAAGCGACACGGTTTATTCGGGTTCGTCCTTCGACTCCAGCAACTGCCTCGCGCAGGGCAACGAGACGTCCTCGATGCTTAAATGGGTGCAGTTCGTCCTGCCCGAAGGATTCGTCGGCACCAAGGAAATAGAACTCAAGATAGCGGTGAGCCCCGAGGCTAAATCCAACGACAGCGTGAAAATATTCTCGTCGATGCATGGCTTCCGCGGCGGCGTTCCATTCACCGTTCCGACCGATTCGGCGCTCATCAACTCGCTGCTTCCGAAGGCGTATATAACCGACGCCGACTTCTGCGGCGCCAAGACGAACAAGGACGAGATCGCGGTAACGAAGGAGCCGATGCTATGCTCCGGAAGCGTTTGTGTGCGTTTGTATTTCGACGTGGACGGGAAAATCTACCGCGACGCCCCTGAAATCGAGCTCGGAAAGACGTTCAAGCTTTATTACGACGTTCTCGCCATAGACGCTACGGCGAACCGCCTTACGCTCGGCACTGGCACGAACGTCGAAATAGTCTCGTGGCAGGTTGCCGGCGGAGCGTCCATGGCTGCTGCAGATACGGCGAAGGAGCGCAGCGTGCAGGTTTCAATCGCTCCCGGCGAACGCGCGTCGGGCGTGATAACTTTGCGTGCGTTGCGCGCGTCGGATTACGAGCCGTTCCAGTTCACCATCAATTTCGCAGACAGCGGCGTTGAACCCGCGGTGCTTCAGTCGTACGCGAAAATAACGGGCACGAATGCTTTCAAAGTTCTGATAAAGCCCACCGAACTCGTGGCGGGATTGTCGGAGAACGTGAAGGTTACGGTGCTTGACAGGCTCGACGTTCCGGTTACCGATGCTACGGTTACGTTCTTTGACTGCGACGGCGCGCCGCTCAACGGCGAGGAACTCGCGCTCGTAGGCGAGAACGCCCGCAACCTCGGAGCCGACGGAAAATACGCCGCAAAGCTCCAGTCCGCTTCCATCGGGATAATCGGCGTGCGCGTGCAGAACCCCGCGTTCCAGACGTACGAGGAATGCGCGATTACCTCGCTCGCCGGAGATTTCGTGCAGGTGCAGCCCGAGACTCTTGCAATCGAGGGTTCGTCCGCGGACGTGCGCGCAACTACGAAGCAGGTTATCGTTAATACGCTGCTGCCCGTACGCTCCTCGGTTTCCGCGGACGTCGTATGCGCCGACGCAGCCGGGAACGCAACAGCCGCGGACATGGCGGGCTTGATTTACACCTCGCCGCAGTCGTTCACTCTCACGCCTGACAGCGAAGTGCCTGTCGAGGTGTACGTGAAGACGAACGCGACCGCTACGGCGAACTGCATCATAACGTTTACCGCGAAATTGTCGCCGAAGCAGAAGGCCACCGCGACAGTTGCAGTAAAGGTAACCGTGCAGGGTCCGCCGCCTGCTGCGTGCGTGAAGCCGTACGCATGCCTCGCGGACGCCGAAGCAATAGCGCGCGACTGCGCCTACGTTCCCTCCATGAAGTGCTCCAACAGCATGAAGTGTTTCGAGTGCGATGTCGGGCCGCAGACGCTGCCCTCGCAGATAGACTTCGCGGTAAGCAACACCAAGCCGTCGGACACGCAGGGATTCCTGATTTCGCTTGATACCCCGCCCGAGGAATGCCGCGTCGAGGGATTCGACGCGCCCGTAACCTCGCTCACTTCCCAGCAGTACCAGCAGAACTACGGCACCACGCCGCAGTCCTACTACGGCTACCAGCAGAACCAGTACCAGCCGCAGAGCAACGTGTGGTCTTCGTATTCGCCGTATTCGACGCAATCCTACTACAATGCATACGGCGCGCTTTCCTCGCAGAGCGGAGTTACCGCAGGCGCTTCGGCTTACGGACAGGGATACGGCGCATCGCTTTCCTACGGAACCGCCGCAAACTGCCCCACTTCCGTCAATTCACAGACGCTCGCTTCGGGCTACGGCTCCGCGCAGTACCAGTCGCCGTGGTCCATGTACGGCACGGGCACGTCGGGTTATGGAACAACCGGCACCTCGGCATACGGAACGAACGCCTACTCTTCCTACGGCATGTCGATGTACTGCCAGTATCCCTACATCTGCCAGAACCCGCAACTCTGCTCCTACTCGGCGTCGGGCTACGGCTCGTCGATGTATCTTAGCGGAGGCGCAAGCTACCAGCAGCTTTGCCAGCAACAGACGCAGAACACCATCGCGCCGCAGACTTCTTCCTCGACTCCTCCCGTTAAAGTAACGATCGAATCCTGCACCGCTTCCGAGCTTCAGATAACCGCGAAGTACACGGGCGCGGATTACTTCTACAACGGCGGGCTCGGAGGCACGCAGGAGGGATTCCTCGTCATAAAGACGGGACCCGGACAGCTGAAGCGCGTGCCGATCCGCGTGACCGTGCAGACGCCGCTTGTCTCGACCGCGCAGGCGCTCGGCGCGCAACCCGCGCAATACTCTCCGTTCCCGCTGATGGGCGGAACGATGCCGTCCAACTGCATGTTCCCGCAACTTCAGGCGCAGGCAGGCACCGAGGATTTGGACCAGTACGGCTTGCCCGACGAGATTACGATAAAGTACAACCCCGTTTCAGGCAAGGGCAGGTACGAGCGCGAACTTCCATCAATGAACGGGCTTTCCGTCCTGTGCAAGGCTCCCAAGGACACGAAGGCTAAGGTTTCATGCAGCGGGACGAAGATAACCGCGACGTACGACTGCAAGATTACGGGCAAGGACAGTTCTTGCGGCGACGATTCGGGAACAATCGAGATGTACCGCGCTGGAATGCAGAAGCCGAAGTCCGTTTCCGTCACAGTCGAAGAGGACGACTTCAGGCCCGCCGTGATACAGATGCTCAGGAGCACCGAAATAGCGGACAAGGGCGAAAACGACAAGGGCGTCACGTTCGACGTCGATTTGACGGATGCTAAGGTGACGAGCAACAACAAGTGCGCCAAGATTACGTGGAAGAAGGGCACCCTTACCGCTTCGGCGGAGAAGGGAGGCGAATGCACCGGAGGAATCCTCAAGATAAGCAACTACGGCAGCGACTACCAGATGCGCGAGATACCCGTCGTGGCAAGCGCAGGAAGAATCCTGGAAGCGAACCCAAGCAACGCGTATGTTTGGAACCTGCAGGCGGAACCATCCTGCAGCGGAGTGAGCGGCGTTACTTGCACGAAAACCGAATTCAAGGTAGACGCGAAGGCGGGTTCCGGCAAGGAGCAGGTTCAGCCAGGCGGGGAATACGGCCCGCGCGAGAAGCCCATCGAGATAACGATAAACGGCGATTGGAAGCCGAACCCGGACAATCCCAACGAGGAAATCAACACGCTGACTCACGAGAAGCGTGTGAAGGAGACGCCGATTACGCCCCCGGCAAGCGGCAGCAAGTGCAAGCTTGAAAAATCCGTCGCGACAGACAAACCGCCCACTGAAGGAACGTGCGGCAGTGCGCCGAGCGATTCCACAATTGAATACTACAAGCTTGTCGGCCCGATGGCTGCAGGAGAATGCGGCTTGATGGTGGGCGACAAGTGGGCGTACTCCGGAACATGCAAGGATGCGTGCGCTAGCGGCGAATCAACAGTTGAGCTCGACAGCAAGGGCTATTTGCCGAAGCCCTGCACCGTGGCGACCAAGAAGTGCTGCATAGCGAGCGCGAACTACGACCACGTGCAGAGCAACCTCGCGTGGAAGTACGTCACGACTGTCGGTTACGCCGCCTGCGGAAGCGGCGAGTATTGCGTTGCCGCGGCGGTCGCGCCTGCGGTCGGCGACAAGGTCAAGAACCTCAAAGCCATCATAAGCGAAACCCTGGTAAAGGTGACTTACGAGTATACGACCGCGAACGAGCCGACGAATAAGCTTCTGATAAGCCGGAACTCTCAGGGATACTGCCTTATTGACGACGTGAAGACATATCCCAACTACGCGGATCTCACAATAACTAATCCAGATGGCACCCATACGCCTGGTACCGGCCCCAGCATTTCGTTCTCACGAACGTGCGGAGGCAAAGTCGTAGATGTTGGAGACGAAATAGCGCTATATGACTCAGAAAACCAGAAACTTGCGTCCTACATAGTCCCCCAGGGCATTCCCGCCGGCTCTCCAGTGCCGCCCAGTTGCCTGATAGACAACACCGCTCACAAGGTGACGATATTTTTGACACCCGAGATGGCGAACAACTATCGGAACGGCTACAAGGATCTGGACCGGAAAGGAATTCTCAGGTTGGAGAACGCGGCATTCTTCGAAGCCAAAGTGCTGGTTATTGCGTTCAAATTGAAATGCGACAATAACCATGCATGCATAAACTCGAAAGGATACCGCAGCAACCGAGTAGATAGCAGCGACTGGGAAACCGAAGTGATGTCAACCTACATGGGCATCTACAACTCGCTGATTCAGAACAAAATAGAGAAGCTTTATGAAGGCAAGTGGTATCTTACAGGGGCTTTCAACATTGGAATGGAGAAGGAGATACTGCGTGTAGATCCCGAAATGGGCGTGACGGCGACACTCAATCCGGTAGCGGACGAAGCATCGATGAAGTGCAAAATAATCTGATAGCGGCTCACGCCTTGAGTATTACCTTGGCGCCGAGCAACGCGGCGGCTTTTTCCTCCGCCTGCTTGCGCTTGCCCTCGAACTCGTTCAATAGATAAGTGGTTTTCTCGCACGTGCGCTGGAATTCCGAGCTCGCCTCGTCCTTCGCCTTTTTCGCGTCCTTGAGCCGCGCCTCCTGCTCGTAAAACGGCGCGAGCGACTTCCTCTTTTCCTCGCGGATTGCTTCTTCGCGCTTCAGCGCGGAGGCGTCCTGCAGTATTTTTCCCGAAAGAAGTTCGTCTATTACCGCGTCCTGCTTCAAATCCTCGACGTAAGCCTTCGCCGCCTTCATCGTGCTTTCGAGGCGCACGCCGTCGTCCGCCAGAACCGCGTCGACAGGCGCGTCGGCGTAAGCGCGCGCCGCTTCCGCAAGCGCCTTGTCGCCCGCGTTGCGCTCCACCTTGCGGAAGACGCGCTGCAACGGCATCAGCTGGCTGGCGAGAGCGTCGCGCTTCCTGGTTATCGTGTCTTCGACTGCGAAAAGCTCCTGCCTTCCCTTGTCAAGAAGCATACGTTCTTTTTCCCACGCTTCCGCCTGCTTTTCAACCGCGTCCTCTTTCAGCTTCAATGATTCGGAAAGCGCCCGTTCGTGCGTCTCGTTGTCCTGCTTCTTTTTCAGCGCCTCCTCGGCCTGAGCCATCGCGGCTTCCGCCTCGTCGAACGCCTCCGCCTCCTCGCTTTTTTCGAGTATCCTCGCACGCAAGGCGTCGGCCGGCTCGCCGCTTTTCTTCATGCGGCGCGCGCAGGACTGCCTTTCGTCGTTGTACAAGCCGAAAAGATAGCG
>CABMDO010000017.1 GCA_902384935.1 Candidatus Norongarragalina meridionalis | reverse complement strand
GCAACTTTCGGCGCATAACGCTGTGCGGCTTGTCGTCGCGCAGCAACGCGGGGCATTCGCAGAAAAGTTTGCGCGTGTTCAGCTGCTGGTGGATTTCTATCCCGCACCTGAATCCCACTTTGGCGAACCAAGAATTGTCCATGCATGTCAGCTTATTCGGGAACCATGCTGTTGTCGCAGCCCTGGTCTATGAACGTCGTCGGGTCCGTGCGTTCCGTTATTTCCCCCGCCATGTTCGTGAGCATCAAGCCGCGGGCTTTTTCAACGTCGGACGTCTGTGCGAGCACCCATTTCAGCTTTACGAGCGCGGTTTCCGGCAGCATGTCGCTTCCGGGAAGAACTCCTATCTTCAGCAAATCGCGCCCGGTTGAATAAACGTTCATATTGATTCTTCCGTAAAGGCACTGGCTCGTCATAACCGCTATTCCGCCGGAGTCGACGAAGCGCTTGAGGTTTTCGAACGTGGTTTTGTGCTTGTGCGTCGCCGCGTCCAAGTCGTTTATCGGGACATGCCCCAAACCCGTGCCCTCTAGCACGAGCCCCTTGTATTTCTTGTCCGTGAAATAGTTGATGAGCTCGGGATCGAAATCGTTGTACGATTTCAGCAACGCCACCTTCCGCTCGAATTTTTCGCGGATGAGCGGCTTGCGCGTGGCATCGCGCCGCAGGTTGTCCTTGCGCATGAAATCAACTGTTCCGTTGCGCCACACGCGCGCCCACGGCCGCTGGTTGATGCTCCTGAAAGCGTCCCTGCGCGAAGAATGCATCTTGCGCACCTTCGTGCCTTCGTGCACGAGGCAGTAGTCGTCGCTGGTCGTTCCGTGCATGCACACGGTGACGCCGGCAAAGTCCGCGTTAAGCGCGAAGTTCGCGGCGCACATCAGGTTCATTTCGGCGTCGCTCGAACCTCTGTCGCTGGAGCGTTGCGAACCCACGAATGCGACAGGCACGGGAAGATTCTGCGCCATGAAGCTTACCATCGCCGCGGAAACCGCGAGCGTGTCCGTGCCGTGCGTTATCACTATCCCCTGCGAACCCGCGGCGATTTCCTTCTCGATCTGCTTCGCCATCGCCGTGCAGTGGTCGGGCTCTATGTCCTCGGAAAACATGTTCGAGATGAGCGTCGCCCGAAGGTTCGTCATCTTGTCGAGTTCCGGGAACAAATCGAGAAGTTCCTCGGGCGTGAACGCCGAGACGACTCCGCCGGTGCGATAATCCACTCTCGACGCGATAGTGCCTCCCGTGTGGATTATGGAAAGAAGCGGCTTGCCCTTCTTGAACGTTATTTCCTTCTTGTGGAATTTCCCTACTTCGCGCTGCTCCTCGAAGCGGTGCAGCTTCTCGGTGCCGTCGACGAAAACGCCGACGTTGTAGCCGTTGACGAGTTTAAGCACGAGATGGTGCTCGTCGCCGAGCTCGGCGCGGGGCATCACTATTCCGTCGAAGGAACCGTCCCTCGCCTTGAAGGATATGCGGTCGCCCACCTTCGCGCCGTGCTTTTCAAGCAGTGCGGCGGATATGCCCTTGTAAGCCATATTCCGAAAAACCCCAGATTCGTAGAATCCCAATAAATAAATACGTCACTATTCGGGCGTTGCGTCTCAGCGTCCTTTGTTTTTCAGCAGCCCCCGTCGCCTGATTTCCTCCCGTATTGTTTCGACAATCGTCCCGACCGCCTTCTGTTCGGCTCCCTCGTTGCGCGGGAAATGCACGAACGGCGGATTGAACGGGTTGCGCGCGAGGCTTGCGCGATAAACGTCGCTCTCTTCCCGGCTGTCTATCACGTGTTTCGGCCAGGGCGAAAAAATGATGTGCGCGTCCAGAAGCGGGTTGTCGCCGCTTTCGGGATCCAGTTTCGCGAGCCCGACGTGGCTCATATTCAGGACGCTTTTTTCCTCTCTGGAAAGATTCGCCAGCGCCGCCCTGTAACCCCATTCGGACTCCCCGCCGCGCAGGCAAACGAACGCGACGTTCAGCTTTTTGCGTTCCTGCGGGGCTTCGCGGTTCATGATTTAAATTGCACGGCTGCCTAATAAAAATATGCGCGCGACGGGTTTCAGCGTCATTCGGAGAGGTAATGCGGAATTCGAGGTGGTGGCTAGCGGAAAGCCGACGATCCGCGCGCCCGGCCTCGGGAAAACCATCGAGAAGAACGGCATCGGGCACGGCGGCCACGTGGGCACCGTACTGCTTGCCGAGGTCGCGCCCGGCGATTTCCACATGAAGGGATTTTACCCGTTCAGCGCCAGATTCGAACAATTCGAGGACTTCATAGGAAAGGGGCTGGGCTTGGAGGTTCTCGGCAGAATTGTTCCAGAGCTCAGGAAGAACGGCGGAAAAACGTTCTGCTGGAAGTACGTCAGAGGGGAACGCTCCTCGTTCGCGATAAAATTCGTGAGAAACCTGGGAATGGAATGGGATGTGCCCTATTCCCTGGAAGACCTGGAAGCCCGCATAGCGGCTGCAAAGGCGCGCGGCAGGCTAAAGACTGCGCTCGCGGCCGGCAGGCAGGCGTGACGGCATCACGTCACTGAAAGGACTGTCAGATAGCCTTATTAAAAACGGTTTTCGAAAAGGATGTTGGGTGTAACGGTGAGGGGAAAACGGATAGCTTTTCCGGCGGGACTGCCTGACTATTTAAGGACGAGGGGTACCGAGAGAAAAATCGCGGGCATTGCGGAGCAGCCCGTAAATGAGGTTGGCATAAAAACAATTCTTTTGAAAACGGGCAAGAGATGGAACTATTACGCGGCAATAGTCGAAGCCGGCAAGGCGGTAATACCGCACGTACACGCAAAAGGAGGCGTGGAGAAATACTATTTTCCTGAGGAATCCGGCGTGATGCATATAGGCAAGGCGACTCCGACAAGCGAAAAAGCCGGAAAACTCGTTCACCTAGCAGGATGGAGGGCGCCCGTAAGGGCGGTGGGGACAATCGAAGTCAAGCCCGGGGAAGCGCACTCTTTTCACAACAGCACCGACGAACGGATACTGTTCTTTTTCCGTTGCCATAGCGGGCATATGGCCGAAGACAGATTTATGGTCGTAAACGAACCGGCCTATTAGAACCGGAGAATTTTCGACTATCAAGTGCGCAAACGCAACATTTAAAAACATATTTAAGCGTAAATATTAAATCGAGCGTTAGTAGTGGTAGTCCGAGTTTCCCTAACTCGAATTTTGACGGTGTAAGTTTGGAAGAACCCTCTATCCGCATCAAGCATTTTCTCCAGCCGGAGGTCGAATTGGCTACGGCTGACGACATAAGGGCTCTTGAGAAGCAGGAAATCTCATTGGACGACCTGCCGCACATCCGCGCAGGCGACGTTTCCATAACGGAGCTAAGCGCTCCCGCCGGCAGCGTCGTGAAGTTCATGCGCAGGAGCCCGATAACGGGCAGGGAAGAAACCTACTATCGCTTGGTCGTAGACGCGTAGAATAAGGAAAGGGTGCACGAAAGCATGTTTCCGGAACTCACGGAGGAATACCTCCGCTCAAACAGCCCCGTCAAGCAGAACGTGGAGTCCTACAATAAATTCGTCGAGAAGGGGCTCCAGAAAGTAATAGAAGCCCAGGGGCTGATAGAGCCGCAGATAGAGGGCATGGCGATCAAGCTCGGCAAAATCCGCGTGCTCCGTCCCGGAGTGGTCGAAGCGTGCGGCAGCCCGCCGCGTCCGCTTTATCCGTCCGAAGCGCGCGTGCGCGACCTCACTTATTCAGCTCCGCTCTATCTTGAAATGACGCAGATGATCAACGGCGTC
The DNA here is from genome assembly GCA_902384935.1 of Candidatus Norongarragalina meridionalis. Taxonomy (GTDB): domain Archaea; phylum Micrarchaeota; class Micrarchaeia; order Norongarragalinales; family Norongarragalinaceae; genus Norongarragalina; species Norongarragalina meridionalis. The sequence goes on along the minus strand of CABMDO010000017.1, from coordinate 4,503 downwards.
GAGAAAAAGGCCGAGGACGTTTTCATAGGCGAGATTCCCGTAATGGTGAAGTCGAAGCTCTGCTACCTCAACGGAAAGAACGAGGACGAGCTCATCCGCCTGAAGGAGGACCCGCGCGACGTCGGCGGGTATTTCATAATCAACGGAACGGAAAAAAGCCTGATGACACTCGAGGACCTGGCGCCGAACCGCGTGCTCGTTTCTCGCGAAAAGGAAAAGGAGCTCGTGCAGGCGAAAGTATTTTCGACGCGTGCGGGATTCCGCGGACGCTGCACCGTGGACAGGACGAAGGAAGGAAAACTCAGCATAACTCTTCCGTCGTACAACAAGGCGCTGGAACTCGTGATGGTTCTTCGCGCCCTTGGGCTGTCCGACGACGAAAAAATCATGGACGCGTTCCCGAACCTTCCGGAGATACGCAACGACATCATGCTCAATCTTGAAACGGACGCCGCCAAGACGAAGAAGGAGGCGCTCCAGATAATCGGGAAGCGCGCCGCGCCCGGACAGCCCGAACCCTACCAGATAAAGCGCGCCGAACTACTGCTCAACCGCTATCTTCTCCCGCACATTGGCGTGGAGTCGCGCGATCAGCTCGCGAAGGCGTTCTATCTCTGCCACATGGGCGAGCGCGCGATACTCGTCGCGTACAAGAAGCGCCCCGTAGAGGACAAGGACCATTACGCGAACAAGCGCCTGAAAATCGGCGGCAAGCTCGTCGAGGAACTCTTCCGCTACGCATTCGGCTTCCTCGTCAAGGACATCGCGTACCAGATGGAGCGCGCGAACGTGCGCGGAAGGAAGATGAGCCTGAACGCAATTGTCCGCCCCGACGCGCTCACCGAGCGCCTGAAGTACGCATTTGCAACCGGGAACTGGGTCGGCGGGCACACCGGAGTTTCGCAGGTGCTCGATCGCTACAACTACATTTCAACCGTAAGTTTCATGAAGCGCGTGACGTCGCCGCTCGCGAAGAAGCACCCGCACTATAAGGCGCGCGATCTCAACGGCACGCATTGGGGCAGGCTTGATCCCAACGAAACGCCCGAGGGCCCGAACTGCGGACTCATCAAGAACCTCGCGCTTTGCTGCGAGGTGACTACCGGCGTAGAGGAGCGTCCCATCGAGGACGCGCTGAAGCGCATGGGGGTTAGCATCAAATGAAAACAGGCGTCTTCGTAAACGGAAGGCTCGTCGGATTCCACGAGAACGGCGACCGCCTGGCTTCCTCGCTCAGGAAGATGAGGCGCGACGGCGAGCTCGACGAGCAGACGAACGTCGCCTACAACAAGCGCACGAACGAGGTTTTCGTTAACACGGACGAAGGCAGGCCGCGCAGGCCGCTCATCGTCGTGAAAGCCGGCAAGAGCCTGCTTACGACCGACATGGTGGAAAAAGTCGTTAAGGGCGAACTCCACTGGCACGATCTCGTGAAGAAGGGCGTCGTGGAATGGTTGGACGCCGAGGAAGAGGAAAACACCTATATTTCGCTCCACGAGGAGGATTTGAACGAGGAGCACACGCATCTCGAATTCGACCCCGTATCGATACTGGGTTATGCTTCGGCCCAGATTCCGTTCCCAGAATACAACATGGCGCCCCGCGTGCTCATGGCGGCGCAGCACACCAAGCAGAGCCTTGGATTGTACGCCGCGAACTTCAACCTCCGCTGCGATACGCGCGGACACGTCCTGTTTTACCCGCAGAGCCCCCTCGTCCGCACCCGCGTGTACGGCGCGCTCGGCAACGAAAAGCGCGCAAGCGGGCAGAATTTCGTAGTCGCGGTTCTCAGCTACCACGGGTTCAACATGAACGACGCCGTCGTGCTGAACAAGGACGCGATTGAGCGCGCCATGGGCCGCAGCGAGTTCTTCCGCACCTACGCGACGGAAGAGCGCCGCTACCCCGGCGGGCAGCGCGACCACTTCGGAATACCCGAGGAATACGTGCAGAACTACCTCGGGCCCGAGGCGTATACCGCGCTGGACGAGGACGGCGTGATTTCGCCCGACATCGAGGTGTTCCCGAACGCGGTTATGGTCGGAAAAACGAGCCCTCCGCGCTTCCTCAAGGAAATCAGCGCGCTCGACGTGGAAAGCGAGAAGCGCCGCGAAAGCTCGCTTACCACCCGCAGCAACGAGAACGGAATCGTCGACGCGGTAATACTCACCGAATCGCCCTCGGGCACGAAATTCATCAAAGTCCGCGTGCGCAAGATGAACGTCCCAGAAATCGGCGACAAATTCGCGTCCCGTTTCGGACAGAAGGGAGTAATCTCGCTTCTCGTTCCCCAGGAGGATTTGCCGTTCACGCGCGACGGAGTCACTCCCGATTTGATGATCAATCCGCACGCCATTCCTGGAAGAATGACCGCGGGGCACCTGCTCGAGATGCTCGGCGGCAAATCCGCGTGCCTGGACTGCAAGCACAAGGACGGCACCGCGTTCAGCGGCGACACCGAGGAGGATTTCGAGGAGGTTCTGCGCACGCACGGGTTCAAGCCGACGGGGCAGGAAGTCCTTTACGACGGAAAAACAGGGGAGCGCATCTACGCGAAGATTTTCATGGGCGTCATCTATTACCAGCGCCTGCACCACCTGGTTTCTCTCAAGCTTCACGCGCGCTCGCGCGGACCGACGCAGATGCTCACGCACCAGCCCACCGAAGGCCGCGCCCGCGAGGGAGGATTGCGTCTCGGAGAGATGGAGCGCGACTGCTTCATCGGCTTCGGCGCCGCTTCGCTGCTCAAGGAGCGCATGATAGACTCGAGCGACAAAACCGTCGAGCTTGTCTGCGCGGATTGCGGCACGCTCGGCGTTTACGACAAAATCAAGGGCAGGCGCTACTGCCCGCTTTGCGATTCCGCGAACATCCACGAGGTGGAGATGAGCTACGCGTTCAAGCTGCTGCTGGACGAGATGAAATCCATCGGAATCCACCCGCAGCTCAAGCTCAGGGACAGGGGCGAATAAGAAATGAAAAACACGTTCAAGTATCTCGTAGGCGCCGCGCTCGCGATATTCGCGGGCAAGCTCGTCCTCAGCTACGGGAACGTGTGGTTCCACCTGCTCGACGGCAACGGCTTCACCATCGCGCTTTACGCGTTCCTCGCGCTCGTCGGCTACGTGTTCGCGTCCAAGGTTTCCAAGAAGATAGAACTGACGTACAAGACCGCGGTGCTCTGCGCCATCGGCGTCGGATTCCTCGCGGCATTGCTCGACCTGCTGATTCCCCTAGTATACGCCGTGCTTCCGCCGGTTGCGGGGCAGCCGGCGATCAACCTCGCCGCGGTGTACTCCAACATCTACGGCTTGCTCTACAACGTGGTTATGGGCACGCTGTTCGGCACGGTATTCATCGCAATAGGAGAATTCCTGCACATGTTCATGAGGAGACGATAAAAAATGAAAGCGGTAGCGTCACTGCGTTTTTCCCTGTTCTCGCCCGAACAGATTCGTAAGATGAGTTCGGTCAAGATTACGGTGCCCGACACCTACGATGAGGACGGATATCCCATCGCGGGAGGGCTCGCCGACCAGCGCCTCGGAGTCATCGACCCCGGCCTGAAGTGCAGGACGTGCGGCGGACGCATGAAGGATTGCCCGGGACACTTCGGGCACATAGAGCTCGTTCGCCCCGTGATTCACGCGGGATTCGCGAAGGCGGTTTACCAGCTGTTGAAGGCGTGCTGCTCGAAATGCGGCAGGCTCATGAGCGCGGTCTCGGCTTCGGGCGAGACGGCGAAGACGGGCACGTGCCCGCATTGCGGCGAAGTGCAGAAGCAGGTGAAGTTCGTGAAGCCCACCTCGTTCTACGAGGAGGAAGCGCGCCTTCTGCCGAACGAGATACGCGAGCGCCTGGAGCGCATACCCGACGAGGATCTGCGCGAACTGGGAATAGGCATCAGGCCGGAATGGATGGTGCTGACCGTCCTAATGGTGTCGCCGGTAACCGTTCGCCCTTCCATTACACTCGAGACTGGAGAACGCTCGGAAGACGATTTGACGCACAAGCTCGTAGACATCCTCCGCATCAATCAGCGCTTGGAAGAGAACGTCGACGCAGGAGCGCCGCAGCTGATCATCGAGGACTTGTGGGAATTGCTGCAGTACCACGTTACGACTTACTTCGACAACGAAACCGCGGGAATACCGCCCGCCCGCCACCGCTCCGGACGCCAGCTTAAGACGCTGTTCCAGCGCCTTAAAGGCAAGGAAGGACGCCTGCGCTACAACCTGAGCGGAAAGCGCGTGAACTTCAGCGCGCGCACGGTTATTTCGCCGGACCCGACACTCAGCATAAACGAGCTCGGCGTGCCGCAGGAGCTTGCCGGCGAACTTACGGTTACCGTCAGCGTCACGGAATGGAACCTCGAAGGCGGGATACACGATAGAACGCCAGCTTTCAGACGGGGATTTCGTTATATTCAACAGGCAACCGTCGCTCCACAGGGTAAGCATGATGTGCCACGAGGTGCGCGTGCTTCCCGGAAAGACGCTGCGT
>CABMDO010000016.1 GCA_902384935.1 Candidatus Norongarragalina meridionalis | reverse complement strand
TGGGATTTTTTGGACGCGAAGAGACCTTTCGACGTATTGAACAACGCCCTCAATACGAACGTGCTGGTTAAGCTGAAGGGCGAGATTGAGGTTCGCGGAAAGCTGTCGAGTTTCGACGTGCACATGAACCTCGTGATAGACGACGGCGAGGAGCTGAGGAACGGCGAGGTGAAGCGCAAGCTCGGAACGGTCCTGCTTCGCGGCGACACCGTGGTGTTCGTTTCTCCCGCGGGAGTTTGAGGTGTTTGTGAAATGAAGAGGATTTTGCTGCTAGCGATTTTGATGTCCGCGCCGCTGTTCGCCCTCACCGAGGACCAGCATCTGGCGATTCTCGCGGAAAAGACTCAGGCCGCCGCGAACAATTATTTCGGGCTCGGAAGCCAGATTCAGTTCGAGAAACTGAACGCGTCGTTCGGGGTTGCGACCCAGTACGTGGCGGTTTTCCGCCCGACTGCCGGCGGTTACGACATCACCCTCACGGTGAATCAGGAACCGTCGAATTCCTACGAACTTTCCAACGGCTTCAACGTGAACGGATTCATCGTCAAGACGAATTCCGGAACCTGGTACGGTACGGCGCCAAAGGGGTTGTACTACTGCCCGAACCCGACTAACCAGTATTCCAAGTACCCGGTTTACTTCGACATACCCGTCCCGATAACGCTGAACGTGACGAATTTCTCGCGCGCGCTGACGCAGGCGTGCCTCGACTATCAGGCCGCAGTTAACGCGGCGCCGACCGCGACTCCGACAGCACAGCCGACGGCTAACCTGCCGAATCCCGCGTCCGTGAACTGCGTTTCCAAGAACGGAACGCTTGAAATCCGCGACGAAGCCGGCGGACAGGTTGGATACTGCACTCTTCCGGGCGGCGTTGTGTGCGAGGAATGGGCGCTTTACCGCGGCGAATGCCCGGCGACGCCGACTCCGACGCCGACCGCGGTGCCTACAGTAGCGCCGACAGTTGCGCCGACGATCGCGCCAACTGCGACGCCGACGCCCGCAGCGCAGGGTGGAGTGGTAATCGACACCAATCTCCTGCTCGTCGTGCTGCTCGTGGTGGTCCTGGGCGCCATCTGGTGGTACTCGCAGAAGAAGAAGCGTTAAAAACTTCCTTTCCCCTTTTTTATTCCCCTAAATTGACGCATGCCGTACATGCGTCGAACAAGGGCCGGTAGATCAACGGTAGATCGCTTGCATGGCATGCAAGAGGCTGCGGGTTCAAATCCCGTCCGGTCCATAGGGCCCGTAGTCGAATGGCTAAGACGATCGCTTGACGTGCGATAGATTCGGGGTTCGATTCCCTGCGGGCCCACTTCCAAGCCGCTGAGGGGCAACGTGCGCGTTTCCCCTCGATGCTTGGTCCACCGACTCCCCTTCCCTTCCTCTAAACCCCCGGATTCATACCCCTTCCTTCTTCTGCGTTTTATTTCAGAAAACCTATTATGGTGGGAAATGTTAAATGAAGGACATGAAAAAACATCACGAAAAACACCACGGCAAGCACGGGTAGAAAACCTATTATAGTGGGAAATCCCAAACCCCGTAAGGTGAAAAGAGATGCAGGGTGAATTGCTTCACGGGGAATGGACGGAAGCGGTTAGCCTGCAGGCTCGATTCTAAGAGTCGCCTAGTTCTGCCGTTGGAATTCCGCAAGAGGCTAAACCTGTCCGGCGGCGAGCTTCTGTTTTTGGAAGAAATCGGTTTCGACAAGGGGCTTGTCGTAAGGCTCGCCAAGGGTGGTTCGGTCGGACGTTTTGTCAGGACATCAAAGAACAACTGGGAGGTGCTGAAATGAGTTTGACGTCTGAAAATAGTATGGGAAGGGATGCTCTTCATCGCGGATATTGTTCGTATCGAACGCGCAATAGGCGCGGGGCGGCAAGTGGCGAACGTCACGCAGGGAGCGCCGTCGCAGGGGTTCATACTGCAGCTCCTTTCGGGTAAGAGTGCCGAAGAGCGGGCGGCCATACGCGAAAGAACGGAACGAATATTCCAGGGCTGGCGCACGATAGAGCGGATAGCAGTCCCCTATGCCTCGGAATTTTTTGAGGTTATCTCCACGTACGAGCCGATTGTCTATAAGGGCGTAAGCTACAACCCCCTTATTGGCGCTTACGGGGAGAACTTCAACCTGATTGATTTTTTCGGATGGGTCAAGGAAGCAGGCTTGAAGTCCATCATTCTAAACGCCTCAATCTACGCAATAATTAACGAAGCCAAAACCCCCTTGGTTGAGAAATACAGCGAGCGCGCCGCCGAGGACGCAGTGGGATTTCTTCTTTCCAAAACTGCGGACTATCCCGCGGTTAAAGAGTCGGCTAAAATGAGGGATCGGTATCTGCGGGCTATTTCCCTTTCGCTTTTCCCGCCGATGGGACAGCCGCTGGTCGTAGAAGCAAGCTCTATGTTCCAGAATAAGCGCTACTTGGAATGTCTCCAAGAGGCAATAGCCTTTTGTGCCGGCTATCCGCAGTCGGGGGAGCGGCTCATGTTCAGAAAGTATGCCAACTATATCCGCTACAATACCGCCTTCCAACGGTGGTACAGTGCTTTTGTTCTTGCCGAGGCGCTCTACTTAAACCGAGCCTACGGTGTCAATCTAAAACTCGGGCCTACCACCGAATCTAATTTCGACAGCCTCATCCGCGAGTTCATGAAAAAACTCGAAATTCCGTACGCATTCATATGGTACGACCGCGGCATAGAAAAACAGGTTGCCTATCCGGACACAATCTCTTTCGGAGACGATTCCGAATCCATCTTTAAAAAGTTGAAAAACGACAAGACGCGGGCGTGGGCTGAGGAACTGGTGAAGCCGTTTGGCGTGCGCAACGGCGAGTCTCTTGAGGCGGCGGTACTCCGGATAGCAGAAACTGTCAACAGAAACAGCCGCAAGGACATTCCGCCATTTAACGCCGAAGGGGAGTGGTTCCTGACGTTTCCGCCGGGTGCATGCGATTAGTTGCCTTTCGGGACAGCCGGCGCGCTTTTAAAAATCGCGCCGTGCTTCTTTTCCCATGGACTTCGCCTCAGTGGCGCTGGTATTCGATGAAATCGAGGGCAAGACCAAAAGGCTCGACATTACTGCCGACGTAGCCGCGCTTTTCAAGAAAGCGGAGAAAAGCGAGGTGAAGCAACTCGCTTATCTGTGCGAGGGAATCCTCCTGCCGCAGCATTTCGGCATAGAGCTCGGAATAGGCGACAAACTGGCGGAGCAGGCGATTGCGCACGTTTCCGGAAAAACCGTGAAGGAGGTCGAGGCTTCCTATCGCAAAACCGGGGACTTGGGGCTGACTTCCGAAGAACTGCTTGCCGTAAAACGACAGAGGGCGCTGTCCGCGCAGACGCTTACGGTCAAAAAAGTTTATGAAAACTGTTACCGCATCGCTACGAGCGCCGGAGAGGGAAGCCAGTCGTTGAAGGTGAAACTGCTCGCCGAGCTGCTGTCGAATGCGTCGCCTCTCGAGGGAAGGATGATTGTCCGGCTCATAACGGGAAGTATGCGCCTCGGAGTCGGCGAGGCGACCATAATAGACGCGTGGTCGTTTGTCGGCGCAGGCGACAAGTCGCTACGCGCAGAACTCGAGCGCGCTTTCAACATGACTTCCGATCTTGGACTCGTCGCCGAAATCTTCTTCAGCAGGGGCATGCCCGCAATACGCGCGATAAAGCCGCATCCTTTCTCTCCCATACGCCCCGCGCTGGCGGAGCGCCTGAACACCGCGGCGGAGATATTCGAAAAACTCGGCGAGTGCGCCGTAGAAGGGAAATACGACGGCTTCCGCTTGCAGGTGCATCTTTCCGGCGGAAAAGTCGAAATATACTCGCGAAAGCAGGAAAGAATGACGCCCATGTTTCCCGACGTGGTAGCCGCAGTGAAGAAGCTGAAGGCGCGCGAGCTGATATTCGAAGGCGAGGCGCTCGCCTACAACGAGGAGACGGGCGAGTTCCTTCCTTTCCAGGAAACCATAACGCGCAAGCGCAAGCACGGCGTCTCGAAAAAGGCGGAGGAGCTTCCGCTTAGGCTGTTCGCATTTGATTTGCTGTATCTGGACGGAAAGAACTGGATGGACGAGCCGTATGCCGCGAGGCATCGGAAACTCGAGACGCTTACCGGCGCCGGGCTCGTCGCGCCAGCCAAAAACATCGTAGCGAAAAAAGCCGCGGACATCCAGAAATTCTTCGACGAGTGCGTTTCCTCGGGTTTGGAGGGAGTGATAGCCAAGGATTTGAAGGCGCCCTACGTTGCGGGAGCAAGAAAGTTCGCGTGGATCAAGCTTAAGAAGTCGTATTCGGAAAAACTCGCGGATACCATCGACGTCGTCATCGTCGGCTTTTACTACGGAAAAGGAAAGCGCACAGAGTTCGGCTTCGGTGGACTGCTCACCGCGGTAAAGGCGGGCGAGAAATTCAGGACAGTCGCGAAAATAGGCACGGGCTTTTCCGAGGCGCAGATGCAGGAGTTCCACGACTCGCTCTCGAAGCTGGCGGTGAAGCAGAAGCCCGCCGAAGTGGAGTCGCTCCTTACTCCGGATGTCTGGGTAAAGCCCCGCGTCGTAGTCGAGGTAAAGGCGGACGAAATCACCCGCTCGCCGGTGCATAAGTGCGCTTGGAAGGATAATGAGGGTTTGGCGCTAAGGTTCCCGAGGCTCGTTCGCGTCCGCGACGACAAGGGAGCGGACGAAGCGACTACGGAGAAGGAAGTAGTCGAGCTTTACGAGCTCCAGAAGCACGCTTCGGCGTAAAGGGATTTTAATAGGAAGGGCGTAACGTTTTGGGGGTGGGGGATATGGAATCCATCAAGCTCGACGAAATACGCGAGTTCTCCGACGAGAAGCTCGTCAAGAAGCAACCGCTGAAAACCGACAAGGTAGTCTACAACTCGTTCTTCCTCAAGCCGTTCCAGATTCTTCCGTTCCACAGGCATCCCGCAACTGACGAGGTGTTCCACATCGTCGAGGGGCAGGGCGAGTTCACCGTGGGAAACGAGCAGAAGATAGTAAGCGCGGGCGCCACTGTTTACGGTCCGGCAGCTACGTTCCACGGCATCGTCAATTCCGGGCAAAAGGAGCTCGTGATGATTTCGGTTCAGGCGCCCAAACCCGTTGAAACCGAGTTCAAGGAGAACGCCACGATTGTCTGCCCCGTCTGCAAGCAGGAGCTCATCGTCAAGGACAACGCCGGCGCGGGGGACGAGATGACCTGCGCCCGCTGCGGGGCGCATCTGATACTGATGCCGAACGAGAAGGGCGGGTTCACTGGACAGCAGGCCTGAAACCATGAGATGCCCCTACTGCAACCACGAGGAGACGAAGGTGCTCGACTCGCGGGAAGCCGAAGACAAGACGCGCCGCCGCCGTGAGTGCGAGAAGTGCGAAAAACGTTTTACGACGTACGAGCGCGTCGAAATCGTGGAGCTCGTCGTCGTGAAAAAGGACGGCAGCCGCGAGCAGTTCGACAGGAACAAGCTCAAGCGCGGCATCCTCCAGGCGTGCTGGAAGCGCCCCGTAACCGCGGAACAAATCGACAACCTTGTCGACGAGGTGGAGCGCGAGCTGCGCATGCGCGAAACAACCGAAGTCCCGAGCAAGGAGGTGGGCGAGCTCGCGATGAAGAAGCTGAAAACGCTCGACAAGGTGGCGTACATCCGCTTCGCTTCGGTTTACAGGGACTTCGAGGACATCGAGGAGTTCGAGGAAGAACTCAAGGCGCTTTTGCGCAAAAAACGCTGATTTTGCGGACACGTCGTTTGCCGATAAAGAATACGTTTAATAATGCGCCTTCAGTCAGGGCTTCAAGGGTAACCAGTTAGGAGGTGGATGAAAAGACATGGCAGAAAGCATGATGTCCAAGCTCGGTCCGTGGGCCTTCATCGTTGGCCTGGTGATCGCAATCTTGGCTGGGTTCGTCTACCCGACGACCGACCTGACGATAGTGCTGGTACTTGGCGTACTCGGCATAATCGTTGGCGTATTGAACATAAGCGGCAAGGAGGTCAATTCCTTCCTGCTCGCGACAGTGGCGTTCATGGTTGGAGCATCCAGCCTTGGCGCCGTGCTGGCGGTAATCCCGGCAATCGGACCGGAGTTGCCCCGCATCCTGGACTACATCGTCGCCTTCATCGCGCCCGGCGCAGCGCTGGTCGCACTAAAGGCGATATACGAAGTAGCCAAGGAAAAATAAGGCGGATTCCGCCTTTCCTAATTTTTTTTCTTTGCGTTGCTTAGCGAGCCGCCTCATTCCGGCGCGGCGTGCAACCGCTTAGCGGAAGCGCTTCTTAGCGCGAATACTTCGCCTTCACAACCGCATCCTCAAAAGTCAGTTCAACAGCGAATTCGCCCTTCAGCGCCGCCTCGTTGGGAACGAGCGTCACGCTTTTCGCGCCCACTTCCTCCTTCAGGTCCTCGAGGCACTCCTGCAGGAAGAACGACGCCTTGCTGGTGGTGTACAGCGTAAGGGAGACGCGCTCGGAAACGTTGAACCCGTTCTGCTTGCGGGACGACTGTATCGCGCGCACCAGCTCGCGGAACAGCGCCTGGTTCAGCAGTTCCTCGTCGCGCTTCGGGTCCAGGAACGCCTTGCCGCCGTCGAACTCCTTGAACGGCAATCCCGGCTCGGTGTCCGAATACGTGACGGAAACGGAATTCAGCGAATTAATCATGACTCCCTGCAACTCGTGCACCGCCTTGGCGGCGGTTTCGTTTCCAGTTACTATGACGGCGCGCACCGGCCAGCGCAGCTTGATGCCCTGCTCGCGCCTCAGCGAGTTCACCGCTTCCGCGACGCGCATCGCAACCGCCATCCTTTCCTCGAGCATGGAATCGATTGCCGCCTCGTCGGGTTTCGGGTAAGCGCAATAGTGCACGCTTTCCTCCTTTTCCCCGCCGTACTGCTTCAACTCCTGATAGAGATATTCCGTGATGAACGGGCAGAACGGCGCCAGCATCTTGGTTGTTTCGACGAGGCATTTGTACATCACGTTGGCGCACTGCGCGTCCGACGCCCTGTCGCGAGTAAGCTTTACGTACCAGCGCGAGTAGTCGTCGACGATGAAGCGCATGAGCTTCCTTCCCGCGTGGTGGAACTCGAAGTTCTCGACGTGGCCGGGAACCTCCTTCGCCAGCGAGTTCAAGCGCGAGAGAATCCAGAGGTCCTCCGGAGCTTCGGCTTCAGGCGCCGTCGCCCTGAAACCCTGCGGCGCATACATCTTGAAAAACGCGAACGAATTCCACAAAATGTTCAGCGCCTTCTGCACCTCCGACGCGGAATGCAAACTGAATTTCTGCACGTCCCACGGCGCGATTTCCCAGCAGTAATACAGGCGTATCGCGTCCGCCCCCACCTTCTCTATGCCTTCCTTCGCGGGGATGACGTTTCCGAGCGACTTGCTCATCTTTTCGCCCTTTTCGTCGACAACCCAGCCCATCATCGCCACGTTCTTGAACGCGGGCTTGCCGTGGGTCGCCATCGAAGCGAACATGAGCGTGTAGAACCAGCCGCGTATCTGGTCCTGCGATTCGTTGATCAGGTCGACGGGATACATGGACTCGAACAGTTCCTTGTTGCGGAACGGATATCCCAGGGAAGCCCACGGCGATATTCCCGAATCGTACCATACGTCGAACACGTCCTTTATGCGTTCCATGCTTCCGCCGCACGTCACGCATTTGAGTTTGATGGAATCCACGGTGTGGCGGTGCAAATCGTCGAGCTCTCCGGGGTCCTTCTCCGCCTTTTCGCGCAACTCTGCGACGCTTCCGATTACCTCCTTGCGGTTGCATTTGTTGCACACCCAGATGGGAAGCGGAATCGCCCAGTATCTCTGGCGCGAGATGCACCAGTCCCCGCTCTGCTCAAGCCAGTTGCCGAACGCCTCCTTGCCGAACGAAGGCATCCAGTTCACGCTTTCGTTGGAATCGAGCATCTTTTCCTTTATGTCGTCGATTTTGAAGTACCACTGCTTCGTCAGGCGGTATATCAGGGGATTCTTGCAGCGCCAGCACAGCGGATAGGAATGCGTAACCTTTCCGGCGTGAAGCAGCTTTCCTTCGCTGTCGAGGCGCTCAATGATTTCCTTGTCAGCCGCTTTGACGAACTTTCCTTTGAGTTCGTTGCCGGCTTTCGACGTGAAATTGCCCTGCTCGTCTACGGGCGATACGGCGGGCAGTCCGTAGTGCTTGCCGACGTAATGATCCGACGCTCCGTGCCCCGGCGCGCAGTGGACGATTCCCGAGCCGTCCGACATCGTTACGAATTCCTCGTACTCCTCCTCGTCGGCGTTCGTGAGCTTGTGCTTCTTGTAGCGCTTGAACTTCATGATGTGAACGCTGAGGTAGACGCGGTGCGCCTTGTCCCCGAGCCCCTTCTGGACGGGAACGTCGAGCAAGGGCTCGTATTCGGTGCCGCTCAGGCGCTCGCCGGGAAACTCCTCGATGATTTCGTATTTCTCCTTGAGCATGTCCTTGAGCACGGCGTCCAGGCGCGCCTTCGCCATTATGAATATTTCGTCCCCGACCTTTGCTTTTACATACGTCTCCTTAGGGTGAACGAACAGGGCGACGTTGGAAATCAGCGTCCACGGCGTCGTAGTCCATGCGACGAGGTATTCGTTCTTCGCTCCTTTGACGCGGAACTTGACGTAGAGCGAGGGGTCGGTCAAATCCTTGTAGGAATCGCTGACTTCGTAGCCGCTGAGAACCGTCTCACAGTGCGCGCACCAGAACGTCGGCGTTTCCCCTTCCACGAGGAAGCCCTTTTCGTGGAGAGTTTTCGCGGTCCACCACGCGCTTTCTATGTAGTATTTCTTGTACGTGAAGTAGGGCTCGAAGTACGCGCGCCACGCGCCGAGCTGCTGGTAATAGTCCATCCACACCTTCTCGTTGTTGAGAATCTTCTGCAGGCACGCGGCGTCGAACTTGTCGATGCCCATCTTGTCGATGTCCTGCTTCGTCTGCACGCCGAGCTCCTTCTGTACGACGACTTCGACGGGCAAGCCGTGGCAGTCGAAGCCCGGCTGGATGTAGGTGTCGTAACCCTGCATGTACTTGAACCGCGTCCAGACGTCCTTGCACGCCGTCGTCTTCACGTGTCCGACGTGCGGCGTTCCGTTTACGTACGGCGGGCCGTCGAGCACGAAATACTTCTTCGCAACCTTGCGGTGCTCCGCCAAGCCCTGCGGTATCTGCTTCTCCTTCCAAAAAGTGCGGACCTCCTCCTCGACGAGCTTGGAGTCGTACCGCTCGATAGCGCGCATGGGGTAAATCAGCGCAAGAGCGCATTAAATCCTTTCGCTAGCGCACGCGCTCGTATGCCCGCGAGGAGCTGCCGAAAAGTATGCGCAGCCAGTTGCCGAAATGAAAGAAGAAGAAGCGCACGTAGCCCCATCTTTTTATGCGGCGCGCCGAAACGTAGGCAATCGCGTCGCCGACGAAAACAGTCCTGCCGAGTTTTCGCACCTTCCTCTGCACGTCCACGTCCTCTCCCGTTACCAGCGTTTCGTCGAAGCCGCCGATTTTCTTCAGCGCCGAAGCCCGAATCGCCATTGACGAGCCTGCCCCGCTCGGCAGCCCAAGCGCATTGGTTGCCGCGAAATACGGGTTCAGGAAAAATTCGCACAACGCCCTGTCGAAGGCGTTTCCGTCGGTCAGGAAAACCGAGCCGTGCGTTGAAACGACTCGGGAGTCGGAAAAAGGCGCGCATAATTTCCGCAGCCAGTTTTTGTCGAGAACCGCGTCGCCGTCGGTGCACGCGATTATTTCGCCTCTCGCCGCCTTCGCGCCCGCCTGCCTTCCCGCCGCAATCCTGCGCTTGCTTACCTTTATGACGCGCGCGCCGAGTTTTTTAGCGATGGCGGCGGTTTTATCCGGGCTTTCGTCGTCCGCGACGATTATCTCGTAGGGCTTCAACGTCTGGTTTTTCAGCGAACGGATGCACGCGGCTATCCGTTTTTCCTCGTTGTATGTCGGAATCACGACGGAAACGCGCATGCAATCACACGAAGAACGAGGTTATGATGCCCTTCCGCTTCTTTATCAGCGCGAGCAGCTCCTTCTCGCCGTCGCTGAGCGCCTTGGGATATTTTTCCTCTAGAATCTTCACGTCGTCGCGGCTCATGTCCGAATAGAGCACGTCCTTGCCGCGGATTTGCCTGCCGAAGAACGGTTCGGACATGCTTATTGCCACTTGCTTTCCCTTCCCGGCTTCGTCGACCCCTTCCTTTTCATGCTGTATCGAGCGCACGATGCCGACGCGGATGCCTTCCTCGTTTACGAGCGGGATGTCCTTGCGGATTCTTCCCTCGAGAATCTCGACGCCGCATATGCAGGGATTGCTCACGCGGAAGCAGCATCCCTCCATGACGAGCACCTTCGCGGGCAGAATCAGGCGCGAGAACGCCTCCTTGCGCTCGCGTTCCTTCTCCTCCTCGACCCAGCGCTTGTATCCGCCTATGAGGTTGTATATGATTTTCTCATCGATGAGCTTGACACCGCTTTCCTCGGCACTTCGGCGGACTTCGTCGTCAATAGATACGTTGAATGCGAATATGACGCCGAGAAACGGCTCCTCTTCCCTTATCGAGGAAGCGGTGGCCACATCCTTTCTCGAAGGGCTCCCGACTCCCGCGCTTTTCACGGGGATTCCTTCGGCTTTGAGCAGGCGCGATATCGCTTCGAGCGAACCGAGGGCGTCGGCGCGGAGTATCGTGCCTACCGCTTCGCTCTCCGTGATTATCTCGGTCATCTCGCGCTTGATGTCCTCGAGCGCCTTCGCTTCGTTTCCCTCGTTGACGGCGAACAGCGAGGAACCCGCGAGCGCTTCGCCCGCGTGCTCGCACGATATTTTCACGCCGCATGCGGCGCCCGCCTCGTCTACGGATGCGAACTCCCCGCCCTCGCGCATCTCGGTGAGCGGCTTCAGCTTCAGAAGTGCCTTGATTTTGCTCTTGATAGGCGCGTCCCTGGTGGCGAATACGATTTCGTCGCCTACGCGGAGCACGCCATCGTAAAGTATGACGTCGAGCGTGTCCCCAAGCC
Organism: Candidatus Norongarragalina meridionalis; assembly: GCA_902384935.1. GTDB lineage: Archaea > Micrarchaeota > Micrarchaeia > Norongarragalinales > Norongarragalinaceae > Norongarragalina > Norongarragalina meridionalis. The sequence goes on along the minus strand of CABMDO010000016.1, from coordinate 18,842 downwards.
CGCGCTCCTCGCGCACCTCGAGTATGCTCGCCTTCCCTTCGGTTGAATGCAATTCCAGGTTTTTCTCCAGGAATTTCTGCGCCAAGCCCGCGACGTACATCAGCAGCTCCTGCAACCCTTCGCGCTTTTTCGCGCTTACCGGAACCATCACGATCTGCTTCGTGAAGTCCGAAACGCGGTCGAAGCGCTCGGTGCTGAAACCGTACTTGTAGAGTTCGCCGACGAGCGCGTATATCTTTTCATCGAGCCGCGCCTGCACGTCCTCGCGCTGCTTGACGATGGTATCGGAAAAGCACTCGCCTTCGTTGGAGCGCCATCCGTCTATTGCGTCCGCCTTGTTCAAAGCAATCACGAAAGGCGTTTTGTATTCGCGCAGGATTTCCATCGCCTCTATTGTCTGCGCCTCGACGCCCTTGGTCACGTCTATTACGAGAATGGCGATGTCCGCGATGCTTCCGCCGCGCTTGCGGAGATTGGTAAAAGCTTCGTGCCCGGGCGTGTCTATGAAAAGCAGCCCCGGAATCGTGAGATTTATGTGCAGTTTCGCGAGCATTTCCCCGCAAGTCGTCATTATGACGTCCGCCGGCACTTCGCTCGCCCCGATGGACTGCGTTATGGCGCCCGCTTCCTTCGCCTGCACCTTCGTGCTGCGTATGGCGTCCAGTATCGAGGTTTTGCCGTGGTCAACGTGCCCCATCGTTACGACGATTGGCTGCCTGAGCGTCATAAGTTCTCCTTATGGTGCATTCCCTTATACAATTCTTTCGCTTCGCCTTCCGAACCGAAGAAAACGAGTTGCGCAACCCTCGCCCCTTTTTTCAAACGTATGCCGTGCTCATTATGGACTATGAACACGCTTTCGCCCCTTCCCTCGTATCCGGGATCCCACCATCCGTTGTACAAGTCGCAGCCGCACCGCGCGAGCGAGGAGCGCGCGAACGTGATGGCGCACATGTCCGACGGAATGCGAACCGCTTCAGCAAACCGTATCTTGTAGGCGCCTTTCGGGAGTAATGCCCACTCCTTTTCGTCAAACGCCACTTCTTCCGTTTCCGCCATCTTTCTTTCAGAATTGTCGAAGTCGATTGCGCCTGCCGAACAAAAGCGGAAAATCCGTGAGACCGTCAAGTCAACGGAAGCGGGCTGGAGTTGCTTCTCGGCATCCCTTAAATCCGTCACCGCGCCCTCTGCTACGAGTCGTTTGAGCGCTTCACCCGAAACAGCCATGCGCTCACTTCGTCGGGTAGTTCGGCGCCTCGTCCGTGATGATTATGTCGTGCGGGTGGCTCTCGGCTACTCCCGCGCTGCTGATTGCGACGAAGCGCGCCTTCTTTTTCATGTCGGGAATCGTAGCCGCTCCGCAGTATCCCATCGAGGATTTCACCCCGCCGATAAGCTGGTAAATCACTTCGGAGACGCGTCCCCTGTAAGGAACGAGCCCTTCGACGCCTTCGGGCACGAGTTTTCCGCGATCCTTGAGATGCTCCTGGAAATATCTGCCCTTCGAGCCGCTTTCCATCGCGGCTACAGAGCCCATGCCGCGGTACGCCTTGTACTTGCGCCCGTTCACGAATATCGTGCGCGTGGGCGCCTCGTCCGTGCCTGCGAAAAGCGAACCTATCATGACGCAGGACGCGCCTGCGGCGAGCGCCTTAGCGATGTCGCCGGAATAGCGTATTCCCCCGTCGGCGATTATGGGAACGTCTCCCGCTGCGTGCGCGCACTCGAAGATGGCCGAAAGTTGGGGCATTCCTACGCCCGCGACTACGCGAGACGTGCATATTGCCCCCGGACCGACGCCGATTTTAACCGCGTCCGCTCCTGCCGCAATAAGCGCTTTCGTTGCATCCGGCGTCACGACGTTTCCCGCAATAACCTGCAATGCGCCGAACTCCTTCTTGATGCGCTTAACCGCGTCGATGACGCCGCGCGAATGCCCGTGAGCGGTATCCACGACGACGAAGTCGACGCCAGCTCCCACGAGAGCGCCGACGCGTTCTATATCGTTAGTTCCAACCGCCGCTCCGACGCGGAGCTGGCCTTCGGAATCCTTGCACGCGTCGGGGAAGCGCTCGTTCTTTTCGATGTCGCGGAACGTGATGAGCCCGATGAGCCGCTTGTTTTTATCCACGACGGGCAGCTTCTCGACGCGATGCTCGTGCATGAGCTTCTTCGCCTCGTGAACTGAAATGTTCGGAGACGCGGTGATTACCTGCTTCGTCATTGCGTCTTTCACGGGACGCTTGCCGTCGCTGTGCAGACGCCAGTCCCTGTTCGTTATGATTCCGACGAGCTTGTCCCCCTCGACTACGGGGAAGCCGCTGATTCCCATCTCCTTGTTCATCTGGAGCGCCTTGTCTATAGGGTCGTTCGGGTTGACGGTAATCGGGTTCGAAATGATCCAGTTAGCGGATTTCTTTACTTTCTCGACTTCGCGCGCCTGGTCCTGCGGCGAGAGGTTGCGGTGTATCACGCCGACGCCTCCTGGGTGGGCATGCGCGATGGCCAGCGCGCTTTCCGTGACGGTGTCCATCGCCGAACTCACTAGCGGGATGTTCAGCGGTATTTTCTTGGTGAGCCGCGTGCGCACGCTCGCGTCCTTGGGAAGCACGTCCGATTCGTTCGGAAGAAGCAGCACGTCGTCGAATGTGTATGCGTTACCCTCAACGAAATTCCTCATACGGAAACCCCCCTTTTCCACAATTAACTCCGACGAGCTTTTTATGCCTTTTTCCGGCGGTGCACGCGAAGCAACGCTTTAAATTCGCGGAAGGCGAGTATATAACATGCGGGCGGATTTGACGAAAGCCGACGGGCGCAAGCTTATTTTACTAGCCAGAAAAGCGATTTCCGAGTATGCCGCCAGCCGCAAGACTATGCGCAGCGCGGAATTTCCCGACAAGCGGGGTGTATTCGTAACTCTTAATTCCTATCCTTCGCACGAGTTGCGCGGCTGCATCGGTTTTCCGTACCCCGTGCGTCCTCTCGGCGAAGCCGTCTGCGAGGCGGCGGTTAGCGCCGCGTTCGGCGACCCCCGCTTTCCACCGGTAGACGGGGAGGAGATGAAGCATATCCTCGTTGAGGTGAGCGTGCTCACGCCTCCGGAAGAGATGAAAGGGAAGCGCGACGATTTGCCCAAAAAAATCAAAATCGGACGCGACGGACTGATTATACAAATGGGCCCCTATTCGGGGTTGCTGCTGCCGCAGGTTCCCGTAGAGTGGAAATGGAATGCCGAGCAGTTCCTCGAGCATCTTTCGGGCAAGGCGGGCCTAGCCACCGACTACTGGAAAGACCCGCGCGCGAAAATATTCGGTTTCGAAGCGCAGATTTTCTCGGAAACCAAACCCGCCTAAGCGGAATCCCTTTAAACGAAGCCGCCTTTGTTCCTTCGGGGATAGGATGCGTTTCTTCAAGCACGGCGACGTCCTTGCAATAGCCATACCCGAATCGCTGCGGAAAACCGCGGCTGTTCAGGAGGGCGACGATTACGAGTTTTTCGAAATCCAGAAGGGGGTTTTCGCGCTCGTAGGGAAAAAGGAGCTCGCTTCGAAGCTGCCGGCGGGCGCGATGCCTTCCGCGTCTGCGCAGGCGGCCGCCGCTCCCGCGCAGAACCCGCAACTCGCGGCTCTTGAAAAAACAGGCTTCCTCGTAGTTGAAACCGAGCTTGAAGCAAAACGTCTCTCGAAAGAGCTCGAGCCGCAAGTAAAAGGACATTCGGTTCTCGGCGTGCGCGGGTTCGACAAGAAATACTACATAGCTACGCGGGCGTTCCTAGCGGAAGCGGGCGAGCGCGTGCAAAAAGCGCTGCTCAAGGGCGAGCTCACTCTCGGACAGACGTGCGTCGCGACAAAGATGAATCAGGACGCGTGCGTCGCCGCGCTCTCGATACTGAAGGAAGAGGGCGAAATCTTCGAGAAAAGAAAGGGATACTACGCCATCGTAAGATGACTTATATCTTTATGACGTGCAGGATCAGCTCGAGCACGATGAACGCCACTGCGAAGACGAGCACCGACTTCGGTTCCAGCAGTATGTTGCTCGAGGTTACGTCGTAAAAGCGCATGAGCCCGGTCGAGCTGCTCGGCGCCTGTATCTTGTCCTGTGACATGCGATTACTTTGCGCGCGGAGCTATTTAAAATGAGCGGAAAACGCCGCGTTCCGTGACGTACGCCGTGACGAGCTTCGCGGGCGTGACGTCGAAAGCTGGGTTGCGGGCGTGCGATTTAGGCGAGCATACGCGCACGCGCCTTATTTTTCCGTCGTCGCACAAGCCGCGCTGGTAAAGCACCTCGCCCTCGTCGCGCTCCTCAATCCTGATTTTGTCGCCGTTAGCGCATTTTCTGTCGAACGTTGACGAGGGGGCGCAAACGTAAAACGGCACATTAAACTCTCTAGCGCATATTGCTTTCTCCAGCGTTCCGATTTTGTTCGCGAAGTCGCCGTTCTTCGCTATGCGGTCCGCGCCGACGAAGACGCAATCGATTTCGCCACGCTTCATGAAATATGCCGCCGCATTGTCCGCGATTATAGCGTGGGCAACGCCTTCGTTTCGGAGCTCCCATGCGGTAAGCCTCGCTCCCTGCGAGCGGGGGCGAGTTTCGTCGACGTAGACGAAGACGCGTTTTCCGTGCCTGTGCCGCATGTAAATCGGCGCCAACGCGGTTCCCCAGTCCACGCACGCCAGCCAACCCGCGTTGCAGTGGGTCAGAATCCTAGCGCCACACAATTTTTCCCCGAGTTTTCCGATGCGTTCGCACGCTTCGGCGCTCTCGTCGGCAATTGTCTGGGCTTCCTCAAGCGCATCGTCCGCATTGGCAACGCGTTCGACTGCGTGGAACAAGTCGACCGCCGTCGGTCTGGTGGATTTTATGAGTTTCTCGCCTTCCTTGGTTTTCCCCGCAAGCACCGCCTGCGCCATGGCGAACCCGGCGGCTGCGCCGATGGCGGGCGCGCCCCTTACCGTCATGTTTTCGATGGCTCGCGCGGTTTCGCGGAACGTTTTGCAGGAAGCGATGCGGAAGGAGAACGGGAGAAGGTTCTGGTCGACGAGCTTCACTGTCCCGCGTTCCCACCAAACAGTCCTGTACGGCTTTTTCCCGACGAGCATAACTGCAACTAACAAAACAAATGCTTTAAATGTATCGTGCGCAACTTCCTTCATGGCGGACGGGGTTAAGGAGCTGGAGAAGGAGCTGCCGCACATCGTAGTCGTCCTTATCCTCATCGTCGTGCTTCTCGTCGTGCTCACGAAGTTCCAGTGGATTCACTGCTCGCAGGTGCCCGGGAACTGGTGCGAAATATACTGCAACACCATAATGCGCTCGCATTCGCGCATCGCGCTCATTTCGGGCGATACGGGGATAGGCGACCCGCAGGAACTGCAGGGCATGCTGACGCACGCGCGCTCCTACAATGCCTACATCGAGCCGTTTCCCCAGTCGCAGATGAGTTTCGGCTTGCTGAAGGGTTACGATTTGGTAATCATCGAGCGCATGAAGAACGTCTCCATCACGCAGGCGAAGGCGCTTGAATCGTACCTGAATGCGGGCGGTTCGATGATATGGATAGGCGATTCCGCCACCAGCTATTACGTCGACGAGTTCGAGCTCCAGAAGGCGCGCGATTTGGACTCGCAGATGGTCGCGGAGATGAAGGCGCGCGGCGAGACGCCGGTGAACGAGCACTACTACTACGACATTCTGACGAATTCGACAACCCGGCGCGGGTTCGGCATCCTCGAAAAGGTGCTGATGGCGCGCTACATAGAAACCAAGACGGGGCAGAAGAACGTCGAGCTCGAAACCGTGAACATCGACCACCTGACGATGCGCGGGCTCATGAAGGACTTCGGCGTGCCCGTGACGGAGTTCGCCGTCGTATCGGAAAATCCCGAGGCGGTTTCGACGCTCGCGGTGCTGAAAACCGGCGGAAAGGAATATCCCGGAATCTTCGAGACGAGGTACGCGGGAAGAGTGCTTTACGTTTCCTACCCGCTCGAGCAGACGAACAGCACCGTACTGTTGCAGAACATCCTCGACTATTTAGTAACGTGCTAGAATTTTAGCCGCTATTTCTTCTTCGTACGGTTGTACGCGCGCGTTATTTCCAAAAGCATTTCGTGGTAGTTTCCCCACCTGTCCGCCAGCGTCCTCTTCTTTATTTCGTTGAGCGCCCTCGAAACCTCGGTAGGGATTCTTTGCGGTTTCATGTCTCTCATGGCGAGAACCGCGTCAACCGCGGGCTCCATGTCGCGGCGGTTTCCGCCGAAATGCTCCAGCTCGTCAGCCGCCGCCATTATTTCCTTCTTCGTGGCGATGCCCGCGGCGGCGCTTTCGAGAACAGTTTCGATTCTGTGCACGCGCTCGATTCTCTGCGAAGCGGCCGAATCGCCGACGTCTATGCCGGAGTGAAGCAGCGCTTCCGTGCGAATTTCGTGGTTCGCCATGATCCTGCGCAAATCCTCGTCAATCGGATGTTCGAGTTCAACTCTGGATTTTATTCGTTTCGCAAGAACTTCGGCGTTGCCCCGCACTTCCATCAGCACCACCCCCGGAGAGTTCCCTGCTTCTCGTCGTCCGGCTCGTGAAAGCCGCGCGCCATCGCGTTGCGCACGCGCGTCTCGTCGAAATCGTGCTCAGTGCACATCATCGCCACGACCCGTTCCCGGTCGGGTTCCTTGAAAGCCAGTTCCTTCTTCTCAACCGAACGCGACGGCGGTTTCATGAACAGATGAAGAACCGGCTCGAATTCCGCGGTTTCAGCTTTCGCCGCCTTGGCAACCGCTCCCAGCGTTTCATGCTCCTTCACGAGCTTCAGCGCCTTCTTCGGCCCGATGCCGAAAACCCCCGCGTTGAAGTCGGTGCCCATCAGCATCGCCATCCAAATCATTTTCTCGCGCGTGATGCCGAGCGTCTTGACGCATTCGTCGAGGAAATAACGTTCGGGCACGACGTCCACGAATATGTTGCGGCGCGGAAGTTTCCTTTTTCCCGCCACCGTGAGGTTGCGCACCAGAATCGGCGCGCCGAACAGCAGCGCGTCGAAGTCCTGTGACGCGGCGGCAGAGACGACGCCTTTCGCCGCCATAAACGCGCACTGCGCCTCCCCTTCCGAGGGGGCGTCGACGTGCGGAATCCCGAGCGCGTCGAGTAGTTCCTTGCTCTCGACGATCATTTCGGACGTCAGTCGCGCGGTTCTCTGGGCAAGTATGGACGCGTCTTCTATCCGTCCTTCCTCCCTCGCTTTTTTCAGCAGTTCCTCGGCTTCCTGTTTTTTCTCCGCGCGTTCCGCAATAGTCCGCCTCTTGAGCGGCGACGGCTCCCCGTCGAATACGAAAACGGGCTTCACGCCTTTTTCCAGCAGACTGCACGTCCGATAAAGCAAGCCGCTCAGATGCGACGTTATTTTTCCGTGCGAGTCCATCAGCGGCGTGCCGTCCGGCTGGCGTATTATCGTCAGAAACTGGTAGAGCGTATTGAACGCGTCAACTGCGAGCACGCCGCGCAGCTCGTCGAACGAGGTTTCGTGCTTCACGAGGACTTCCTTGAGGTCCTGCGCGCCCATTTATCTCAGCTTGTTCAAATCGTGCGTGAATAAGTCGCGTATATCCTTCGCTTCGAGCTTGATCATGGCGAGGCGGTCTATGCCGAGCCCCCATGCCAAGACGGGAACGCCTATGCCCAGCGCTTCGAGCATTTCGGGGCGGAACATTCCCGCGCCGCCCACTTCCGCCCAGCCGCGTCCCGGAATCTTCGCGTACAGCTCGACGCTCGGTTCGGTGAACGGGAAATAACCGGGAACGAAGCGCACGTCTTCGGCGCCGAATACCTCGATTGCGAAATCGCGGAGATATCCGAGCAGTTCGCGGAACGTCATGTTCCCGTCGGCGACTATGCCTTCGCACTGGTTGAATTCTATGAAGTGCTTCCAGTCGATTTCATCGGGACGGAAAACGCGCCCGACGCAGAACATGCGCACCGGCGGCGTTATCTTCTTCGCAAGATGCCGCGCGCTTACGCTGGTTGTCTGCGAACGCATGACCAGCCGCGCCGCGATTTCGGGGTCCCACTTGTAGCGCCATCCCTTGGAGCCGCGCAATCCCTTTTCATGCGCCTGTTGCACTTTTTTCAGAAGCGTTTTGTCGAGGATTTCCCCGCGCGACGGATCCTCCACGATGAAGACGTCGTGTATCTCCCGCGCCGGATGGTCCTGCGCCATGAACAGCGCGTCCATGTTCCAGAACTCGAGCTCGACGAGGGGGCCGTGGTCCTCCTTGAATCCCATTCCGACGAGTTTGAGCTTTATCTGGTTCAGGAATTCGCGGTACGGCTGCTTCGTCCCTATGAACGTCTCCTCGGAGAACATCGTGCGCACGTCGTACTCCTTGAACTTAGTTTTTTCCCACGAGCCGTCCTTGAGCATCTGCGGCGTGAGGCGGCTCGCCTCGTGCGACGCGCCCATCAGCGCCTTCTCTCCGGAGAGCGTAATCTCGGCGTAAACGTATTTCTCCGTCTTTTCAGAGGCGAGCCCGCGCGCCATGAGCGCTTTTGCGGATTCGCCGTCCAGCTTTCCTTTCAGCTCCTTTTCAACGCCGCTTTCCGCCGCTTTGCCCATCGGCGTTATCCTTCCTTCTTTAATCTCCACCCAGCCGTTGCGCTTCGCCCATTGAAGCGCGATTCCCTTTTCCGCCGGACTCAGCCCTGCTTTGGAAACCGCGTCGTCGATTGCGGCGCCCTTTCCCATCGCAAAAACGAGCCTGCGTTCGGGCGTTCCCTTCCTAGCGTAAGCCTCGCCTTCGGGCGTAAGGGCGAATCCGACAGTTTCCTCGCGCTTCGTCTTGGCGAACCCCTCCGCTTCCAGCGCAGCAAGGGCGCTCATGACCGCGCTGTGGCTCACTCCGCTCAGTTTCGCTATTTCGCGCCCTTCGAGCGGCTTTTTCGCGAGCACCTTCAGCACTGCGCGTTCGTTGTCGTTCATAATATCAGGATTTGCAGCCGAACCTTTTAAGCAGTTCCTTCCGCCCCCCTGCTCCCACCCGCTACTTTTAATAACGCTGGATTTTAATACTGTCGTGGCTGAGGCTATAAAACCCGGCACGGACAACAAGACCGGCGGCTGGCGCGCGCGGAAGCCGGTGGTAGACGAAAAGAAGTGCATCGGATGCTACACGTGCGAGCGCGATTGTCCGGACGGAACCATCAAAGTCGGCAAGAACAAGAAGGCCAAGGTTGACTACGAATACTGCAAGGGATGCGGGGTGTGCGCGAACGAATGCCCCGTGAAAGCCATAGATATGAAGGACGAGAAGTGAGGAGGCGGCGGTATGGACATGTTTTGGTGGCTGTGGTTGGGAATGCTGGTGCTGATGCCATGCGCGTGGCTCGCCACGTACGCGTGGAACGCGCGGCTGCTCGGCATCCTCGACAAGAAGAAGGCGGAGCAGTTCTGGTCCTCGTCGATGTTCGGAATCGTCGGCGGGCTCGTCCTCGTGCTCGTAAGCACGTGGCTGATAAAAGCCGCCGACGGAATCGCGCGCGGCGGGCCGATATACTGGGCGCCTTTCTGGGCAACCGTGGGCGCCATGGCGGTAGGCGCGCTCGTGGCGAGCGCCGCGGCGCATGTGACGAAAATGGGCTTCGAAATGTCGAAGCAGTGGCAGAAGAACCTGTTTTACCTCGGATTGCTGTTTCTCGCAATCGGGATGGCGGGCATGCTGTGCCTGATGTACCCGCCGAACGTGCTGAGCTGAAGAAATGAAACGGATGATGGAGGGAAGCATAGCAGTAGCGCACGTCGTCGCGCGCTGTCGCCCCACTGTCATCGCCGCCTATCCCATCACACCAAGCACGCACGTTCCCGAGGAGCTTTCGCGCATCCAGCCCGAATACGGATACGAATTCATAACCGTGGAGTCCGAGCATTCGGCGATGAGCGCCTGCATAGGCGCGAGCGTCGCTGGAGCGCGCACGTTCACGGCGACATCGTCCCAAGGACTCCTGTACATGCACGAGGTGCTGTTCAACGCCTCGGGCATGCGGCTTCCCATCGTGATGGTGGTGGCTAACCGCTCCGTCGGCGCTCCCCTGAATATCTGGAACGACTGGCAGGACTCCATCTCGCAGAGGGATGCGGGCTGGATTCAGCTTTACTGCAAGAACAATCAGGAGACGCTCGATACGGTGATTCAGGCGTACAAAATCGCCGAGAAGACGGATATTCCCGTCATGGTATGCTTCGAGGGCTACTATCTCACGCACGAGGTTTCCGAGGTTGACTTGCCCGAGCAGAAGGACGTGGACGCGTTCCTGCCGGCGTTCAGGCCCAAGCTGGCGCTCGACACGAACAAGCCCATGTCCTTCGGCACGTTCGCGCCGCCGAAATACTACCAGGGAATGCGGGAGAAGCAGCACCGCGACATAATCGCCTCGGCGAAAGTGATAGAGAGCGTCGCCGCCGAGTTTTCAAAACGCTTCAAACGCCCGCAGCGTGCATTGCTCGAGTCGTACAAGCTCGAAGGCGCGGAAACGGTTTTCGTCACGATGGGTTCGCTCGCGGAGACAACCGAAGTCGCGGTTGATGAGCTTCGCACCGAGAAAAAGAAGGCGGGGTTGCTTCGCGTGAAATGCCTGCGTCCGTTCCCCTCGGAAGCGGTGGCGAAGGCGCTGGCGAGGGCGAAACGCGTCGTGGTTCTCGAGAAGGACGTCAGCGCAGGAGCGGGAGGAGTGCTCGCGATGGACGTCAGGGCGTCGCTGCGCTGCGACAAGCCCGTTGTCTCGGTTGTGTGCGGACTCGGAGGGAAGGACGTGCCGGTGCGCGAGATAAAGAAAACATTCGATTTGAAGAAGGATTCGTGGTTGTAATGGAAGAAGACCTGTTTATCAAAGGGCACAACGCCTGCGCAGGGTGCGGCTGCTCGCTGTGCATGCGCTGGATACTCAACACGCTCGGCAAGGACACCGTAGTAGTCAACGCCACGGGCTGCATGGAAGTGGTGAGCACGCAGTATCCCGCCAGTTCATGGGGCGTTCCCTACGTTCACAGCGTTTTCGCGAACGCCGCGGCTGTTGCGTCGGGCATATCGCGCGCCTTCAAGAAGCAGGGAAACAAGGCGACGGTAGCCGCGATAGGCGGGGACGGCTCCACCTACGACATCGGATTCGCCGCGCTCAGCGGCGCGATGGAGCGCAACGAGAACATGCTTTACGTATGCTACGACAACGAGACGTACGCGAACACCGGCGTGCAGCGCTCGGGCGCGACGCCGTTCGCTTCGGAAACAACCACGTCGCCCTTCGAAACAGGCGGCAAGCACGAATGGAAGAAGGACATAGCGTTCATCGCCGCCGCGCACGGCATTCCGTACGTCGCCACGGCGTCGGTGGCGTTCCTGCCTGATTTGGAAAAGAAACTGCTCAAGGCGAAGGCGATGAAGGGCTTCCGTTTCATCGTGGTGCACGCGCCCTGCACGCTCGGGTGGCGCGTCCCCTCCGAGAAGATGATAGAAGTGTCGCGCATGGCGGTGAACAGCGGGCTGTGGAACCTGTTCGAGATAGAGAACGGAAGATTCTCGCTTTCGGCGAGGCCGAATCTCGAACCGGTGGATAATTACCTGCGGCTGCAGGGAAGGTTCAAGCACATAACGCACGAGCAGATACGCTTCATACAGGAGCACGCGCGCGCCACGCGCGCCGAGCTGGAAAAGCTTGAGGCCAGCGGCGTAAACGTCGGCAGGATACTCTAGCTTCTTTTTCTCTGGACGCTTAGCAGATTCTGGACGAAGCTCTCCTTCAGGTTGAGTATTTCGCGCGCCATCTCCATTCCCCCGATTACGTCGGGCATCACGATGACGTCCGCGCCTGCGCGGTGGAGCTTGCTCACCGCGTCTTCGGTGTATGCGCGCGTCGCGATTTCGATTCCTGGCGTCAAATCCTTCACCGTAAGCGTCAGAAAAACGTTCGAGCTGTCGCTGTTGAGCGCCGCGACGACGCGCTTCGCGTTGCGCACCCCCGCTTTCTGCAGGATGGCGACGTCCAATGCATCGCCCTCGACGCACGGTATCCCCTGCTCGGCGAGCGAATCGCACACGCGCTTGTCCACGTCTATCACCACGTACGGGACTTTCCTGCTCTCGAGCACGCCTGCGATGGTTTTTCCCAGCGCGCCGTACCCGCATATTATCATGTGATTGCGCATCGAAGCGATTTTCTTTGCCATTTTTCCACCCCCGAATTCATTCCTCACGAACATCTGCACCACTTCGGAAACGAGAAAAACCCCTACCGCCATCGTCGTCAAACCGAGCAGGATGTGTATCATCTTGGTGCTCATGCCCACCGAGCCGCTGCAGTCCACGTAGAGCGACGTGCACGTAGTTTCGAGCATCGCCTCGCCGAACGTCTTCTTTTCGACGAGTATCATGTTCGCAACCGAGAGCGCGAACACGAGAACCAGTATTACGAGCAGTATCGCGTATTTCCTGTAGTCTATAGTTTGAGTTTTCCTGTGCGGTGCGTGAGCCACCATAGGCTCACCTGATTATCCAGCACTTGGGGCCTTCGACTGGAAGCAGCCCGGTTTCCGCGGGATACGTCCTGCAGGACGAGAACGCGTACGCCAGAAGAAGCAGCACTATGAGCGCGACCGCGATAGCGCCCCATATGGTCCAGTTCCATTTCGGAAGCTTCGCCTTGAGTTGCGAAAGAAAATCCTTTCCCGCGACGGGTTTCGCGGCAGCCGCGGCGCCTTCCTTCTTTTCATCGCCGCCTTTTATAATCTTGAACGCTTCGGAGACCTCGTCGTCCTTCCAGCCCGCGTCGGCGCACGCCTTGCGTATCGCCGCTTCGCCGAAGCCGTCGTCCATGCACTTCTTTACGTAGTCGATGAGCTCCTTGTTCGCCATCGCAACAAGAATTCGGGAGAGGAATATAAATCTTTTCAGATGACTCTCTTCAGTTCACAGAGCTTGCGCCCTCACCAATACCTCTTATCATCACATAGCCCCGGGCAGATTCGAACTGCCGTCTCAGGCTCCAGAGGCCCGCATACTTGGCCGCTATACGACGGGGCTTTCCTGCAAATATTATTAACGGGAGTATTTATCTGTATTTTTATGAAACCTTTCGTCGATCAGAACAAGTGCATAGGATGCGGCGCGTGCGCCGCGCTCTGCCCGGACGTCTTCGAGATGGGCAGTGACGGAAAGTCCCACGTGAAGAATGCCGCCGGCTGCGCAAAATGCGACTGCAAACGAGCTGCGGATTCCTGTCCCGTTGGCGCGATTACGCTGAAATAGCCGATTACAGGACTTCCATCTTGCCGAACTTGCCGAGCGTGAGCTGCAGCTTGCTCTGCCAAGTGTTCACGTAGCCGTTCGTTATCTTTATTTTCGAGCCTTCGCGCACCTTGTCGATGGCGTCGTTCCACAAAACGAGCGTTATCGTTCCCGAGTCGTCGCGGATGGTGGCGTTCGCAACGCGGAGGTTCCTGCCCATCTTGTTGATTTCGCGGGTGTCCTCTATGCCGACTATCTCGGCTTCTATCTCCACGTTTCCGGTTCCCTGTGTAAGTTCGCTTATTTTCATGAGATAACCTCCTCGTTTAAAAAGCGCGACTTCTTTTTTGTAATGCGGCAATAAAAACGTTTGGGTGGTGTTCGGATGAAGGAACTTCTTAAGCAACTGAGCGAGCTGAGCGCGCCGACGGGCGACGAGGAGGAAGTGGCGGAATTCATGTCGCGCGAGTTCAAGCGCAACGGATTCGACGTGCGCCGCGACACCCTCGGAAACGTCATCGCGAAGAAAGGGCGCGGGAAGAAGGTGATGGTGGTGGCGCACATGGACGAAATAGACATGGCGGTTACCGGCGTCACGAAGGAAGGTTTCATCAAATTCACGAAAATAGGCGGCATCTACGACGGCATACTGGGTTCGTCGCGCGTCATTCTTCACGCGAAAGGCAAGAAAATCACCGGCATCATCGGCATGAAGCCGCCGCACCTGATGAAGGACGAGGAGCTCAAGAAGATGCAGGAGTCCGACGCGATGTACATCGACATCGGCGCCAAGGACAAGAAAGCCGTCGACGAGATGGGCATACGCCCCGGCACCCTCATCTCATTCGCTTCTAAGTTCGAGGAGCTGAGCGGCGACAAAGTCGTCGGAAAGGCGCTGGACAACCGCGTCGGCTGCGCGATTCTGGTGGAACTCGCGCACGAAATCAAGAATCCCGGTTGCGAGCTTTACCTCGTAGGAAGCGTCCGCGAGGAAACGGGATTGTGGGGCGCGGGCGTTTCCGCGTTCGGAATCCAGCCCGACCTCGCCATAGCCACGGACGTCTCGCTTGCGTGCGGCTCCCCCGACGTTTCCGAAGACACGATTCCCGTGCACTTCGGCGGCGGGCCGTCGCTCGGAGTAATCGAGGCTGGCGGACGCGGTTTGATGATGACGAAGAAGCTCGTGGAGTGGATAGAGCATCTTGCGAAGCGCAAGAAACTCAAGCTCCAGTTCGAGGTAATAGACAAGGGAGCTACGGACGCGTCGCGCATGCAGTACCTGCGCGAAGGGCTGAACGTCGCGAGCATCTGCGTCCCCTCGCGTTACATACATTCCCAGAACGAGATGATTTCGCTCTCGGATTTGCACGAGACGAAGGACTTAATCCGGGAAATAATACTCAATTTCGATGACTATGAGTAATGGGGCGGAGCGGCTGAAGCGGCTCCAACGCAAGGTTGCCTCGGCAGGGCTCGATTGCCTGCTTCTCGGGGCAAGGGACGCTTTCGACGCGAACACTTTTTATTACTCAGGGGATGCAACCCCGCCAAAAGCCCTATTGATGACCGCCGACGAAGCGTTTTGCTTCAGCCACCCGAAGCAGGAATGCCCCGGCTTTGAAAACGTCGAGATGCGGCATTTCAAGAAGCAGCTGACGGAGTTCGCGAAAAAGCACCGTGTAAAGAAGCTCGGCGTGGACATGCACTCGGACATGGCGTTCGCCGCTTTCTACATAGAAAAGGCGAAACACGTTTCGTTCGTGAAGCAGCTCCTCTCCCTTCGGGAAATAAAGGACGCCGACGAGCAGAACGCCCTGAGGTTCGCGCAGGATGTAACGAAACAGTGCGTTGCCGAGGCGCTTGACGAGGGTATTTACGGAAGAACTGAGAATGAGGTGGCGGGCGTTCTTGAATACAAGGCGCGCTCGCGCGGTTTTTCCCTGAGCGCCTTCGAACCCATCGTTCTCGCGAACGAACGCGCAGCCGTGCCGCACGGAAAACCCACACAGTACAAAATCAAGCGCGGCGACGCGGTCATAATCGACGTCGGCGTGCGCGCGATGGGATATTGCGGGGATTATTCAACCACGGTTTACGATGGCGGGAATAATGAACTGCGCCATGCGATCTCCGCAGTTCGCGAGGCGAAAGCTGCTGCGACCAAGAAAGCCCGCATCGGCGCTCTTGGTTCCGATCTGCGCGATTCCGCACTCCACATTCTCTACGAGCACGGCTTCAAGGACGTTTCCTTTTCCGCGGCAGGGCTGAGCCTCGGGCACCAGATAGGACTGGACGTGCACGAGGGCGCGACGCGCCTCGAAAAAACGAGGCTGCGCAAGGGCATGGCGTTCACCATAGAGCCGGGCGTTTACGTCAACGGAAAATACGGCGTGCGTTTCGAGGACGTGGTTTTGCTTTGAAGGGTTGGCGCGTCAAACGCGAAAGGCCCGAGGAAACGGTGGGCGACGCCGTAAAGTATTATGCAGAAACCGGCAAGCATTACGCCGAGAGTAATGCCTACCGCCGAATCCAGCGCGACATCACTCTCCGCAGCCTGATGCTTCTTCTTCCTCCATTAACCGCTCGCGTCCTCGACGCGGGCTGCGGCAACGGATTTTCCATGGAAATCCTGCGCGAGGCGGGCTACAAGCGGATACGGGGCTTCGACATTTCGCCAGAGATGATCGAAGAGGCGAAGAAAAAGAAATTTGAAGTAAAGGTCGGCGATCTCCGCAAAATTCCCTACCCCGCCAGATCGTTCGACGCCATTATTTCCGTTTCCGCTCTGCAATGGGTGAAAGCCGAACAGATGCCGTCGGTTGCGAGGGAATTCAGGCGCGTTCTTGTCTCCAAAGGAAAAGCGGTCGTGCAATTCTATCCGAAAAGCGAGGAGGATTTGATGCACGCGGCTCGCTGCTTCAAGCACGCGGGACTGCGCACCGCGATAATAACCGAAAACGCGGACAACCCTAGAAAGAGGCGCGTTTTCCTGCTTCTGTCGCGCGCGTAGTTTCAGCGCCTCATGATTCCAGCTCTTCAAGGAGCTTTCCGAGAAAAGTGTATCCGTGCACGTTCTTCGGGCGCAGCATGACCTGGTTGGCTTCGAGCTCGACGTCGACGTCGCGGAACGTCGCGCCGTGGCGCTTCATCCCCGCGAGTATTTCCTTGTGGACGTGCTTCCCATGCTTTCCGGTTTTTATGTGCACGCCCTTGTCGGAGAATCCTACGGCTACCCTTCCCAGAATCTTTTCAATCTTCTTGGCTGCTTTCTTCGGCATCGAACATCACCCGTAAAGCAAGAGGAGCGCGAGCTATATAAAAGTGTTTCAGGAGTTGCGCCCGCCAGCTACGGAATTTGCGCTATTAGCGCTGCTTGATTCTTCTTATTATTTTATTTATCGGCATAGGTTTGCGTGCTTTACGTTGCTGTTTTTCATGTTCGGAAACAAGAGCGTTGCCGACTTGAAAGTTGCTAAATCCCGCTTTTCTCAAACCGATACCGATGAGATGACTGTCCTTTTTGTACAGTGGCGCTAAAGTATTCACGATAGTGGCTGGGTTGCAGTAACCCCCAGCAATTGCCGCAAGCCGTACTACCTTTTCTCGTTCCTCGCCGCCGCGCGCCGCTAGAGCTAATGTTTCCATGGCTTTAGGTCCGGATCCGACCTCTTTGCGGAGTGCCAGGTATATGGGCTTTGTCGATTCTAGCCAAGGCTTGCTGCCAAGCAGAACGCCTGTCAGATATCTGATGCGATCTCGTTTAGTAAGTTTCATCAAGCCAGGTTTTCGTTTTTCGAAGGGCGTAACCATGTTTTCACCAAATAATAGCATCGTGCTTCCCATAAATAACGTTTCCGTTATGCCTGGGCTCCGAGCCTCTTTATAAACTATGGGAATTGTGGTTCGCCCCGTTTTCAACCACTACCCGTGCCTTAAAGCAATGCCCGCGAAACGCCCGAAAAGAAGCGCACTCCTTCCTTCTTTTAGGCTTCTGGGCGATTTCCTTCCTCTTTCGCCTTCTTCGCGAAACGCGCCTTTTCTTTTAAAAACGCCATCGTTAGCTTTATAAGGGCATTTCGCGAGTATATGTGTCTGCGCTTTGTAAAGTCAAGGCGCCTTCTGCTGCAGTCCCGGCGCGCTAGAGCTTTTTAGCTATGATAAGCGCCCTATTTCCACTGCGTGCAGGAATGGGCATCCGAATCTTGAATTCGGCATGCGACAACAGGTCCGAAAGTGATAAGGGTCGTTCTTGCGACTCCTCGCGTCCACCGGTGGTGGGCGCGAGAACACCAGTTGATCCTGCTGGAGGATACTGCTATCGGATTGCGCCTAAGCCATGCAAGTTTTGTGACTCGGCATGAGTCACGGCGGATGGCTCAGTAACACGTAGTCAACCTACCTTAAGGACGGGGATACCCTCGGGAAACTGAGGTGAAACCCCGATGGGCCAGGAAATCTGGAATGATTCCTGGTTAAAACAGCGCGCGAAACGCAGCGTTGCTGCCTTAAGATGGGACTGCGGCCGATCAGGCTGTTGGTGAGGTAACGGCTCACCAAACCTATAATCGGTAGGGGCTATGGGAGTAGGAGCCCCGAGACGGGCACTGAGACAAGGGCCCGAGCCCTACGGGGTGCAGCAGGCGCGAAACTTCCGCAATGCGCGAAAGCGTGACGGGGGTAGTCCGAGTGCCGTCCTAACGGACGGCTTTTAGCGAGCTCGACACGCTCGTTGAATAAGTGGTGGGTAAATCCTGTGCCAGCCGCCGCGGTAACACAGGTAGCACAAGTGGTATCCACGAATATTGAGCTTAAAGCGTCCGTAGCCGGCTCGTAAAGTTTCCTGTGAAATCTTCAGGCTTAACCTGAAGGCGTGCAGGAAATACTAACGGGCTCGGGAGTGGAGGAGGCATGGGGTACTGTAGGGGGAGGAGTAAAATCCTGTAATCCTTGCAGGACCGCCAGTGGCGAAGGCGCCATGCCAAGACACGTCCGACGGTGAGGGACGAAGGCTAGGGGAGCAAATCGGATTAGATACCCGAGTAGTCCTAGCAGTAAATGATGCAGACTTGGCGTCGCATCCGCTTCGTGCGGATGCGGTGCCGTAGGGAAACCGTTAAGTCTGCCGCTTGGGGAGTACGGTCGCAAGACTGAAACTTAAAGGAATTGGCGGGGGAGCACCACAAGGGGTGGATGCTGCGGTTCAATTGGACTCAACGCCGGGAAGCTCACCAGGAAAGACGGCAGAATGAAGCTCAGACTGAAGATCTTAGCCGACAAGCCGAGAAGTGTTGCATGGCCAGCGTCAGTTAGTGCCGTGAGGTGTCAGGTTAAGTCCTGCAACGAACGAGATCTCCGCCCACAGTTGCTAACTCAGAATAAATTTTGGGTGCACTCTGTGGGGACTGCCTGCGTTAAGTGGGAGGAAGGTGGAGGCGACGCTAGGTCTGTATGGCCTGAATCAGCTGGGCCACACGTGGCATACAAAGGCAGGGACAATGTGTTCCGACGCCGAAAGGCGAAGGCAATCACCTAAACCCTGTCTCAGTCCAGATTGGGGGCTGAAACTCG
>CABMDO010000015.1 GCA_902384935.1 Candidatus Norongarragalina meridionalis | reverse complement strand
GTAGTAACCCGCGCCTCGCCGTCGCCGACAACGAGGTTCGCCACGCTCCCCTTTTTCCCGTTTTTTTCGAACACGCGCACCGAACTCTTTTCAAGAAGATGCCCTTCGAAATCGAACGACGGAACGTCGTGGCGCAGTTCGGCGATTTTGAGAAACGGCGTCCCGTCTTTCGGCGGCAAACTGGCGTCTTCCGTCAATTTCTCGATTTCGGTGATGAGTATGGAGTGGAGTTCGACAGGAGACGCGGTTTTCACGAGAATATTCCTCGCCTCGACGGCGTCGTTGCGCCTCAGGTCGTCCGCCATGGACGCGTCCCTGTTCCACAGCACGAGCGCGCCTTCCGCCGTGCCGTCGGCGATGCGCATGGAACACAAGCGCCCGGGCTTGCCGTTGCGCTCGAACGTCTTCTGGCAGGGAATTTCAAAAATACGCACGCGCACGGTCGCTTCCTCGCCGTCCTTCAGCGAATTCAGCGCCTTCGGTTCGGCAATCGCCGCAACCATGCCCTCGGTGATCAATCCGCCGTATCGCTCCCGTATCTCCTCTTTCTCCGCCAACTAAATCATCTCCTTCAATCCGTCGGAGATGCGGATCTTCGGCGCATAACCCAGGCGCGAGCGCGCCTTCGTTATGTCGAACACGCGGTTCTCGACGAGTTCGCCGATGTAGCGCTGCCTTATGCCCATGAAGAAAGCGGCGATTTTCGCGATGACAACTGGCAAACGTATGAACCTGGGGGCGATGTTGCACGCCTTTGCAACAGCGCGGAGGCACTCCTCCTGCGTGAGCCTTTCGCCGCTTGTAACGATGTAATCCTCGTCCGCGTTTTCCGTTTTAAGCGCCAGCATCAGGGCTCGAACGACGTCATCCACGTGCACGAAGGAAATCACGTTCTTTCCGCTTCCTATAAGCGGCATCCTTCCCTTTTTCACGAGTTTGACAACCGCGCCGAAACCTTCCCTGAAATCCTTCCCGTAAATCGCCGGCGCGCGCAGTATAACGAACGATACGCCGCTTTTCCGCAGCGCCTCTTCCGCGCACATCTTGCTCCTGCCGTAAGCGCTGTCGGGCGAACGAGGGGTCTTTTCAGTGATGGGGGTCGGAAGGTCGTCGCCGTGCCATATCGAGCAGGACGACATGAGGACGAAGCGTTTTATTTTCGCCTTCGCGGCGGCTTTCGCCAGTTTTTCGGTGGCGCCGCAATTCACCTTCATTATGACTTCGTCGGGAGCGCCGTAATCCAGGATGCCCGCGAGATGCACAATCGCGTCAGTTCCGCGAAGCAAGGATGCAAGTTGCTCTTCGCTTGCTTCCGCCAGGTCCACTTCCTCCCTGTCCACGCCCCTTACCTCGTACTTTTCGGCCATGGCGCGAACTAGGTGTTTTCCTATCCTGCCCTTCGCCCCGGTGACGAGAACGCGCATATGCTTTAATAACTGCTTCCTAATTTTAAAGAGGTGTGATGCATGTTCCACAACGGCGTTATGCGCTACTATCGCGAGGTTCTCGACAAGGACGGAGCGATGCTGTTCTCGCTGATAGACCCGGACAAGCTCTTCCTGGAGAAGGGCGCGAAGGTTGCGAAGCAGAGCCTTGAGGCGGGAGCGGACGCCATCCTCGTGGGAGGAAGCATCGGCGCGCAGGGCACGCTGCTGGACGAGTCCGTGAGGATGATAAAGGACGCGATAGGCGGAACCATCCCCGTGGTCCTCTATCCGGGAAACATAAGCGGATTGTCGCCGTTCGCGGACGCGGTTTATTTCATGCACATGCTCAACTCGCGCGACGTCTACTGGCTCAGCACCGCGCAGATTCAAGCGGCTCCGGTCGTGGCGCGCATGAAAATAGAGGCGATTCCCACAACTTACGTTATAATAGAGCCGGGCCGTGCGGTGGGCTGGATCGGAAACGCCAATGCGGTTCCGCGCGAACGCGGGGATTTGGCGGCGGCGTGCGCGCTGGCGGCGCGCTACAGCGGCTCAAAGGTGGTTATAACCGATGCGGGAAGCGGCGCGCCGCAGCCCGCGCCCGCGTCGCTCGTTTCGATGGTCGCGAAGGCGTGCGGAAACGACATGATGTACTTCAACGCGGGCGGGGTGCGCACCCCCGCGCAGGCGGCGGAATGCATAAGGGCGGGCGCGCACGGCATACACGTCGGCAACGCATTCGAGGCATCCTCTCCAGCGAAGATCAAGGCGATTGCGCAGGCGGTTAAGAAGGAGGGACGCAAGCGCGCATGATTACCCTCCCGGACTTCCTTCTCAAGGCGCTTCTTGCGATTGCCGCAGTCGGGCTCATCGGCCTGGAACGCGAACGTTCGCGCCATCCGCTCATCGGCACGCGTACGCTCGCGCTCGCCTCGTTCCTCGGAATGCTTCTGGCGTCGATAGACGGTTCGCTCCTTCTGCCGGCAATCGGGCTCATCGGTTCGTTCGCGCTTGCCGCGCTTTACTATTATTTCAAGGCGATGAGCATGCACGAGGGCGGGCTCACCACCACGCTGATGATACCTTTCGTGTACCTCCTCGGCGCTATGTTCGGCATGGGGCTTTACATGGAGGCGGGCATCGCCGCAATCGCCTCGACGTACCTGCTCGTGGAGAAGAAGGAGTTCCACTCGCTTGCGCGCACCGTTTCGAAGGAAGAGATAATAGACATGCTGATTTTAGCCATCATCGCGTTCATCATATACCCGCAACTTCCCGACGCGCCGATAGACGTGTTCAGCATATCGTTCAATCCCCGGTTCTTCTGGACGATAGTCGTCGTCTTCTCGGCGCTTTCCTTCGCCGTGCACATAATCGCCAAATACTTCCACGAGCGGGCGGTAGTTTACGCGGCGCTAGCAAGCGGGTTCGTATCCTCGCTGGCGACGGTTGCCGTGTTCTCGAAGAAGACCACTGATAGGAATCTCCTGTTCGCGGTGTTGCTGGTTTCCTCTGCCGGTTCCATACTAAGCGACGTAGCGATTCTTCTCGTCGCATCGCCCGCGCTGCTCGCCAGTGCGTCGGTGTTCATGGCGCTTTCCTTCGTCCTTTTCCTGGCTTTCGCTTGGAAACGCCTCAAGAATGGCATGCGCATTCCGGTCGAGCGCGAGCCGCTTTCCCTGCGGATGGCGTTCGAATTCGCCGTGATTTTCCTCGTCGTCAATCTCATGCTGGGCTGGATGGCGACCAACTACCCCGGGCTAGTCTACCTTTCGGCGCTTTTCGGGGGCGTACTGTCGTCCACGTCGGTTTTTGCCAGCATCGCCTATCTATTCGCTACGGGCGCGATGACCGCAAAACCGGCGGTCACCTGCCTATTCCTGGGCGCGTTCGGTTCGATGTGCGCTAAGGCGGGGTATCTGGCGTGGAAGGCGAAGATGCGGGGCGCGCGGCTCGCCGAGCCCTTCGCCATACTACTGTTCGCCTGGCTGGCGTGCTACGCCCTGCTATAGCCTATTCGCAACCTTTTTAAAGCCTCCCGCGTAATATTATTACTAATTAAGAGTAACAAACAGGTGGGTGGTTTGTATATGAAGAAATCAGTGGTAGCAGTCCTCGTTCTATTCGCCTCCATGATCGCGGCGTCGCCGCTCGTGCTCGCTCCGCAGGATACGTCCGCGGATGCGTGCATCTGCGACACGGAGCTCGTAGTGTTCAACGCGAGCAACCCCGCGCCTACGGCGGATAATTATTCGTTCTCGATCACCTCGACGGTTCCGTGGGGCGTAGTCGCTCCGGGAATCGCGACAATCGGAGGACAGGGTTCGCTTCCGCTGTACGCCTACCTGACGCCTTCCTGCTTTGCAACCCCCGGAAACTACGACTTCACGCTCAGGGGACAGTCTTCGGACTACACCGCCAACGCGCACGTCGCGCTCCACGTTACGCCCTGCGTCACCCTGCAGGACGTGAGCACGGAAAGCAAGACGATGTGCCTCGGCGAGAAACACACTTACAAAGTATTGCTCCGCAACAAGAGCAGGACCGCGGCCAAGAACTATACTATTATACTAACCGGGGACGCTTCCGCCGGCGCAACCGCACCGCAGAAGGTTTACGTTCCCGCGAGCGGCGAGACCGTTTTTGATATCGCGTTGGATTCCGCCAAGTTTTCGGGCACGGGCACGAAGACGCTGAACATCCGCGCAGTCTCCATCTACGAGGTTACCGGGCAGCCCACGAACGACGAGGGCACGCTGACGATGCAGTTCGTCACGAACAACTGCCAACAGCTTGATTTCAACTTCCCGAACCTCAACGGCAACGTAATCGAGAAATGCTCGGAGACGCCGTTCTCGACCCCGATGGTGGTCACGAACGCCGGTCCGCTTTCCGACACGGTGACGCTTTACACGAATTCCTCGAAGGCGACGCTGCCGCGCACGCTCGAGCTTCCTTCCGGAGGCACGCAGCAGACGCAGCTCGTCATCGGCGCGAACACCGATTCGTTCACGCTGAAGGTATCGGCGGCTTCGAAATACGGCGCCGTGCGCGAGAAAACCCTCGAAGTGGTTTCCAGGACGTGCTTCGGAGTGGACGTCAACGTCTTCCTCCCGAACAGCACATGCTCCGACAGCGAGCACGCGTTCCCCGTCAAGATTAAGAACACGGGCAGCGCGGCGGGGCTCTTCAACCTCAGCGTAAAGAACATGGACTTCGTCGCCCTGCAGCCGGCTCAGGTGTTCCTGAACCCCGGCGAGGAGAAGGAGGTAAAGCTCCTGGTTTCCTCGGGCATGAAGGACGGAAAGTACGAGCCGATTGTTTCGGCGCGCTCGGAGATGTCCTACGGAGAGAACAAGACCTACGTAATACTCGAACGCTGCTACGGCGTGCGCCTGAGCGGAGAGAACGACTGGATTTGCCAGTGCTCCGACAAGGCGTTCCCGTTCAACGTGATGAACATCGGCACGCAGGGCGATTCGTACACGCTTTCGCGCATCGACGGGCCCGACTGGATACAGCAGGATCTGCTTAACGGCACCGTGCTTTCCATAGAAGGCAAGAGCAGGCGCACGGTGAACCCCGTCGCCTTTACGTGCGATGCCGACCCGCTCAGCTACAAGTTCACGTTCGCGGTTTCTTCGCTGTCGCGCAATGTCAGCGACAAGCTCTGCGTGAACATCACCGTATATCCCAAGGCGGTGTGCTACGTGGCGCGTATCGGCGGGCCGGACGCTCAGGTAGTCGAGTGCGCCTCCACGATAATTCCCGTAACGATACAGAACACCGGCATGGTGAAGAACGCCTACGCCCTCGACGTCGAGGGTCCCGTGTGGGTGAACGTGACGCCGGACTTCGTCCTTCTCGAGAAGGCGGAGGCTCAGACGGTTTACCTCTCCGCGTCGCCGCCCCTGAACGAGGCGGGCAAGTCCTACACGATAAAGGTAATCGCCACCTCGAAGGGAGTTGTTTCCACGAAGGAAATCAAGCTCGACGTGGTGCCCGTAGGCAGCAAGGCATCGCCGACGCCGAAGCTCGAGATCATGCCGCTGGATGTGTCCTACGGCGCGAGCACTCTCCGCTTTAAATGCGCCGACGGCGCGCTCGTCAGCGTCAAGTCGCCCTCGAACAAGACGTCCGCCGCGACCTGCGTCAACGGCACCGCTTCGTTGGGTGCCGACGAGTACGGCGTGTATTCGATTGCCGTGACCAAGGCGGGTTTCGTGCCCATCACGACCACGTACGAGGCGAAGAAACCGTCGCCGCAGTCGGGCATGTTCCTCGCGAGCACCGCCGCGCTCTGGATAGCGGGCGCGCTGCTCGTGGCGCTTGTCGCGTATGGAATATACTCCGTGATGCAGAAGAAGCGGAAGTAACTCCAACAATCCTTTTTTATTCCTTTTTTCCCTTTCCCTACTTGTGGGAGGGGGGCAACGATGAAGACAATCACCGTAGTCACTAAGGACCGCGTCGGACTGCTGGCGGACGTCAGCGGACTGCTCGGCGAGAACAATATCAATATCTCCTCCATAGCCGCGGAGGCGCACGGCAAGACCGGCATACTGCGCATAGGCGCCGACAACCCCGCAAAAACAAAGGAGGTTCTGAAAAAGGCGGGGTTCGACGTTTCCGACTTCGAGATGATCGTCGTTCGGCTGAAGAACAAGCCCGGCGAGCTGGCGCGGCTGACGCGCGAACTCGTGGAGAACGGAATCGACATCAAGAACGCCTACCAATTTCCCGCGGACAAGGGCGAGGTTGTTTTCGGCTTCGAAACGAGCAACGTCGCCAAGGCGAAGAAGGTAGCCGCGTCGTTCGCGTAGACACCGATTAAAACCATTGCTTCCTACTGATATCCATGGATTTGGGCGCAGGCATCCGCAAGGCGCTTGCCCGGATAACGGGTGCGGCGCTGGTGGACGAAGCAGCGGTAAAGGAGCTCGTCAAGGAGCTGCAGCGCGTCCTGATATCGAACGACGTGAACGTGCGGCTCGTCATGGAGCTCACGAAGCGCATCGAGGAGCGCGCGCTGAAGGAAAAGCTTCTTCCGGGCTTGTCGTTGCGGGAGCACGTAGTCCGCGTGGTATACGACGAACTGCTCCGCGTAATCGGCGAGTCCTATACGCCGAAGCTCGCGAAACAGCGCATACTCATGCTCGGGCTTTACGGCGCGGGCAAGACTACGACGATAGCGAAGCTCGCGAAATTCTACCAGTCCAAGGGGTTGAAGGTTGCCGTAATCGCGGGAGACGTCCATCGCCCCGCGGCTTTTGAACAGCTTCAGCAACTCAGCACGCAGGCGAAATGCGCATTCTACGGGGAAAAAGGGGAGAAAAACGCCGCGAAAATAGCCACCGACGCATTGCATTCCGACAACAACAAGCACGATGTGCTCATCTTCGACTCCGCGGGCAGGAGCGCGTTCGACGCAGCCCTGGTAAAGGAACTGGCGGACGTAAAGGCCGCGTTCAAGCCCGATGAAACCTTCCTCGTCGTGAGCGCAGATTTAGGGCAGGTCGCGGGAAAGCAGGCGAAGGAGTTCAACGATTCCGTCGGCGTTTCCGGAGTCGTCATCACGAAGATGGACGGCTCGGGGAAAGGAGGCGGCGCGCTCTCTTCCGTCGCCGTATCGGGCGCCCGCGTCGCATTCATGGGCACCGGTGAAAAGATAAGCGATTTGAAACCCTTCGACGCCCAGGGATTCGTCGCGCAGCTTACCGGTTTCCCGGACTTGCCCGCGCTCATGGAGAAGGTGCGCGAAGCTTCCGACGAGGAGGCGCTCCAGAAGGCGATGGAGGGAGGGGAGCTGAATTACGAAACGTTCCTAAGCCAGATGCGCGCGATGAAGCGCATGGGCCCGCTTAAGCAGATAATGCAGATGCTCGGCGCTTACGATTTGCCGGAAGAGATGCTCGGAAAAAGCGAGGAGAAGATGAAGTCTTTCGAAGCGGCGGTGCTCAGCATGACGCCGAAGGAACGCAAGAACCCCGACCTGATGAAGGCGAAGGTCAGGCAGGAACGCGTCGCGCGCGGCGCAGGACTGAAGCCCGACGACGTTCGCGATTTGGTGAACAATTTCGAGCGCGTTTCCAAGATGATGAAGCAGCTTGGAAGAAACCGCGGAATGCTCAAGCAACTCGAAAAAAGATTTGGCGGAAAACTGAAGTAAGCAGCCGCTTTCTTTGGCGCGGAGCCATCGCACCTTTCTTTTCGGCAAAAGAAAGGGGCAAGGCACTGGAACGGTTTCACACTGGCAAGCCGCCGTCTGTTTTTCTTTATAAATCACGCGAAACAACCCCTCTGTCCGAGGTGATGACGGAATGAGAATTGACGTATCGCGTTTGTGCTACGGAGAGATTACACGGGCTTTCGAAGGCGTGCGGTTGGAGGGGCTCGCAAGGCTCGGCGACAAGGTGTTTCTGGAGTGCGGTTGAGGGTTCGGCGGCGGGAGACTAGTCCTGCGGGAGTTCTTCCGCCGCTTTTTTTTAAACCGTCTGTTTTTATCCCCCCTTCTTCTTTTATTTTCTCATGCTCAGTTTCGCGATTGTTCGCGCCTGCCTCGCCCTCTTGGGATGCGGAATCGCCGCGTGGCAGGATGCCAAGACGAGTTTCATCGACGATAAAATCCTGTACGGCATGGTC
The DNA here is from genome assembly GCA_902384935.1 of Candidatus Norongarragalina meridionalis. Taxonomy (GTDB): domain Archaea; phylum Micrarchaeota; class Micrarchaeia; order Norongarragalinales; family Norongarragalinaceae; genus Norongarragalina; species Norongarragalina meridionalis. The sequence goes on along the minus strand of CABMDO010000015.1, from coordinate 36,904 downwards.
GCGGCTGGAGTTCTTCTGGACGTTCTGACGTTCGACGTCCCCTTCATCACGCAAACAGCGGTGCTTCTCGGCGCGGTCGCGCTCTTCGGCCTGGTGTGCTGGAAGGCGGGGCAGTTCGGTTCGGGCGACGTCCTGCTTTTTCTCGGAATCGCCGCGCTCCTTCCCGTGAATCCGGTGCTGTTTTCGCAGTTCTCCCCGCCGGAATACCTGCTCGTGCTTCCCTTCATACTGAGCGTGTTCGTGGCGGCGTCGTTCTACGCCACGATGTTCACCGCTTTCGATTACGCCGCGATGCTCTTCAGGAAAAGGAGCCCGTCGCTCCGTTCGTGGCGGCTGTACGCGCTGGCCGCGGCGTGCGCGGCGTTCGCCGCAGGCGTCATAGTTTTCGGGCTCGGCCCGCTGCAGAGTGCCGCGCTCCTCGCGTTCGGCTTCTGCGCGTTCTTCCTGCTCCTGTTCAAGCAGCAGATATCCGACGAACTGCTCATAAAACGCGTGCCGTTGCTGGCGGTGGAGGACGAGGACGTGCTCGCCTTGGAGCGCATGCCCAAATCTTTGCATTTCGGCAAGCTCGCTACGAAGGACGTCATCGCGAAGATGCGCAAGGCGGGCGCGGAGCACGTGTTCGTTTACAAGAAGCTGCCCCGCTTCGGGCCGTTCGTGCTCGCGGCGCTCGTGACGTGCCTGCTCGTGGGCGACATGCTGCTTTTTTTGGTATTTCACTAACGTTTTAAAGAACGCCGCGCTGCTTCCTACATGCCCGCGATTGACGCGATAGTCGTGCGCGTTTCGAAAAAAATAACCCCGACGAAGTCGGAGGCGGATTCGGAGAAGGCGTTCGCGGCGAAGACATCCGCCGCCCTTTCCAAAAGCCTTCCGAAGCAGTGCCGCGTGTTCTTCGTAGGCTCGGCGGCGCGCGACACCGGGTTGCGCGGTTCCAAGGACATCGATTTGTTCGTTTCGTTCCCGCGCTCCTTTTCAAAGGACGAGATAGTCGAGAAAACGTTCAAGGCGGCACGCAGGGCGCTGAAGGCGAAATGGGAGAAGCACTACGCCGAGCACCCGTACCTGCAGGCGCAGCACGGCGCTTTCAAGGTGGAAGTGATACCCTGCTTCGAGACGTCGCCGCACGAGGAGCTGAAGAGCGCCGTTGACCGCTCGCCGCTGCATATGGACTACCTCCAAGCGCGGCTCACGGACGCGCAGCGCAGGGACGTGCGCGTGCTCAAGCAGTTCCTGAAGAATGCGGGACTGTACGGTGCGGAACTGCGCATCCAGGGATTTTCCGGGTTGTTGTGCGAGTACCTGATACTCAACTACCGCTCGTTCAAGAACGTCGTCGATGCCGCGGCTCAATGGGCGCCGCCCGTGCTCGTAGACATGGAGGGGCATTATGCGGGGCGCAGGCACCAGTTCGCCGAACCGCTCGTAGTCATCGACGCGATAGACAAGAACCGCAACGCCGCGGCGGTTGTTTCCGAAACCAACCTGTACAAATTCGTCGCGCTCTGCCGCGCGTTCAAGTCGAAGCCGTCGATTTCTTTCTTCTTCGGAAAGCGCAAAAAACGTTCGGCGGGAGAGATTGCGCGCGCCTTGCGGAACAGGGGCACCGCGATAGTAGTGCTAAAAATCGCATCACCGAAACTCGTCGAGGACATACTTTACCCGCAGCTGCACAAAACCGAGCGCGCACTCGCTCGGCATCTGTCGCTTCAGGATTTTCGCGTGCTCGGCACCGCGTCGTTCATAGATAACGGAAACGCGTTCTTCGTCGTCGAATGCGAATCCGCCGAGCGCCCGCGCCTGAAGAGGCTGCAAGGGCCGCCGATGTCCTCGGCAAAGGCGGTAGCCGATTTCGTGCGTGCGCACAAGGGTGCGCACCGCGGGCCGTACATCGAGGGCGGCAGGGTTTTTGCGGAGAGGGCGCGCGCGGTAACGTTCCTGGAAACCGAGCTGAAGGCGCTGCTGCGCAATCCCGAGTCGTGGGGCGCGGCGTCGCATTTCGCAAAGCCGCTGAAACGCGCCAGGCTCGTGGCACCGCTTTCGCTGAAAACCGAGGCTATGCAGGAGTTTGCCGCCTATCTTTTCAGAAGGGAATCGTGGTGGTGAACGGGAGCTTGCCCCGCCAGAGTAATGCCGTCGCGCTCCGTCCTCGCAAGACGGGCGGACGACGCAGGGTATCTCTCCGTTTCCTCGCAGATGTCATGCTTGGCAGGCTAGCCAGATGGCTGCGCCTGCTCGGTATCGAAACCTTTTACGCTGATAAGAAAATAACGGACGACGACGTCATACGCCTCGCCATGCAGCTCGATGCCATCCTTCTCACCCGCGACGAACTGCTTGCGGAAAAAGCCAAGGATTACGTGCGCGTTTTCCGCCCTTCCTCGAACGATTCGTTCGAGCAACTGCGGCAGGTAGCCGCCGAATTCGGAATCAGGATTCCGAAGGATATTCCCGAAACCAGATGCGCGAAATGCGGCGGAAAGCTGAAAAAAGTGGCGCGGTTATCGGTACGGAACGAAGTTTTTCCGCGCGTTTACGCGAGATGCCGCCTGTTTCGCCGTTGCGCGTCGTGCGGGCAGGTATACTGGCGCGGCTCGCATGTTTCGGAAATCAGGGACACTCTCAGGAGATTAGCCCCACTTCCTCGACCTGAACCTCGGAAACGCCCTCTACGCCGCGCACTATCTCCTCGAAGTCCTTCGCGGCCTTGTCGTCGCATACAAAAGAGGCCTTGATGATTTTCGTTCCGAAGACGTAGTCCTCGACTCTGGAGGAGTTGCAGTCCTCGATTTTCTTGACGCGTTCGCAAAGCTCGTTGACGTCCACGCCCTCATCCGGCGAAATCCTAAGCAGCGTCAAAACCTTTCCCATCAAATCACCTTTCTTTTGTTCGAACTCTTGTGCCGCGAGTATTTTTTCTCGCGGACTATTGCTGCATTCGGCAGCGCTTTGCTTATTGCGGCTAAATCCGCCTTCTGGTCGTATCCAAGCACGATGACGTCCGGCTTTATCCTGCGCAGAACCGCGAGCAGGTCGCAGGTTCCGCCGAGAACCGCGTTGTCGACGCACTTCAACTCGCGCAGGAACTCAATCCGTTCCTTTTCCGTGTAAAACGGCTTCCGCTTCTTCAGTCTCTTTATGTTCCCGTCCCGCGCCACCACCACGTGGAGCTTTCCGCGTTTACCCGCGCTCTTCAGTAGTCGTACGTGCCCGAGATGGAGCGGGTCGAACGCTCCGCACACCACTACCTTTTTCATGTGTTCCACAATACGCCGTTTTTCGAACGGGCCAGCAGGGATTCGGACCCTGATCTCAAGCTCCGCAAGCTCGCATGCTATCCAGGTTATACCACTGGCCCACCCGCTTTTTCCCGCGGACTATTATTTTGGAGCCACTGCTTTTAAGCACAAACACTCTGGCTTTTTCATGCGCTACCGCTTTGCCGCCTGCGGGGGAACCTTCGACCGCCTGCACGACGGGCACAAGGCGCTCCTGCTCAAGGCGTTCTCGTCGGCGGAGCGCGTGCTCGTGGGAATCACGTCCGACGGGTTCGCTTCCAAAAAAACCCTCGGAAGAATAATCCAGCCGTTCGAAGAAAGGAAGCGGGCGGCTGCAGTATTTCTTTCATCGCGCGGGTTGCTTAAACGCGCGTCCATTATTAAAATTTCAGACGAGTCCGGTCCCCTCGTTTCCTCCCGTTGTTCCTGCGACTGCGTCGTCGTCTCGCCTGAAACGCTCGCCGGCGCGCGCCGCGTCAACGCGGCAAGAACGCGCAAGGGCATGCCCCGGCTTCCGGTAGTCGTCTGCCGCCTCGTGCTCGCGGCGGACCGCAGGCACATCTCCTCGACTCGGGTGCGCGAAGGCGACTGCGACAGGCGCGGCACTGTGTTTTCCAAGAGCGCGAAGCCGTTCGCGCTGAATCCGGGAATGCGCATAACCCTGCGCAGGCCTTTCGGCAGGCTTTTCGCTTCCGCGGCCGAGGCGTCAGGTTTCATACGCCGCGCGAAACCGACGAAACTTGTCCTGGTGGGCGATTCGACGTCGCGCGTTTTGGCGAAGATGAAGCCCGATGTCTGCGTCATGGACGGAAAAATAATGAGGAAAAAAGTGCCGCGCATCAGGTTCGGAGAAAAAACAATAGGCGTGCGCAATCCTGCGGGAAAAGTTACGCGCCCGTTACTCTCCGCCCTGCGCAATGCGTTGCGCGGCGGACGGGTTCTCGTTTCCGTTGCCGGCGAGGAGGATTTGGCGGTTCTTCCGGCGGTGCTCTTCGCTCCGTTGGGCTCGCTCGTCGTCTACGGGCAGCCTAAGCGCGGACTAGTCATCGTTGCCGTAGACGAAGCGAAAAAACAGCAGGCGCTGGGGATTCTCAGGGTCCGCTGAATCCGCACTTCCCGCATCTGTAGGGATTGCTGGTTTCGCGGCACGTCTTGCAGCGCACGATTGCGCTTTTTTCGCAGCTCGGGCACTTGAATTCGGCGTACTCCTTAACCTGCCTTCCACAGCTCGAACAAGTCTTCATTTTATATCACCGATTTCCGGTTCATCCGGATTTAATAGTAATCTCGACGGGCACGGGCTTCGTCACGCACGACGTGGAGAATATTATCTGCCCCAGGTATTTGCCCGCGGTTCCGCCGGCGTTTATGGTTATGGCGGCTATTTTCTGCTCCTTGGGGCGTATAGGCTTGTCGTCCGTCAGCGTCACGGTTGTCCAATCCTTTATGTCGCCCACGACCGTGAACGAGAGGTCGTCGATGTCCTCGCTTTTTCCCGTGTTGGTTATCGTGATGTATTCCTTCATAGTGCCGCCGGAGTCTATGTTGCCGGTTATTGTCGACGGGCTCAGCGTGAAGTCGCTCTTCTCGACGACGCCGAGGTCCACGCTGAATCCCTTGCGGGTGTATTTTATGCGCACCTTTCCGGATATGGAGTCGCCCGGCTTGTCGTTCCTCGCCCTTATCGCCACAGTGTAGGTTTTGCTCGTTTTTCCCGCGAGCTGCTCCGACGGCGCGGTAATCCTTCCTTCCAGGTCTCCCTCGCCTATGAATTCTATGTCCGCCGGTTCCTCGCCGAGGTTCGTGACTTCCACGAGGACGTTCTTTCCGCATCCCGCGCCGACCGTTTTCGGCACGTTCGCCACCTTGACGTCCAAATCCGTCGCGCGCTCCATCTTGGCGTCGACTCTCGCGCTTCCTCCGGACTCCAACCGCGCGGAAAGCCCGCGCAGCGTCTTGTACATCGCGCCCGCATCCACCTCGATGGACAGGTCCGCGTTAGCCGGCGCGTTCTTGAAATCAACCCCGCCCGCCTCGTCCGTCACGCCGCTTCCTATCATCTTTCCGTCGGCGTTCATCAGGTAAACCTGCGCGCCGGAAACCACCTGTTCCTCGTTGTCGAGTTCCACGACGCTGACGGATATTTTTCCCGGAACAGGGCGCAGGAACACGCCCCAAACCACGATAAGCACGAGAAGCGCCGCTACTGCCATGCGCTTTACCCCTATTTTCGAGGCGGCATCCTTTGCTTTTTCCAGCAAACCGCCGAGTTTGCCTTTGATGTCCCCCGCTTCCTCATCGCCCATAGTCTTGTTACCCCTTTTATTAAAAACTACCTTCCGAGAGCTTCTTTCAACTCCGCGGGATCCGCGCGCAGGCGGTATTTGCGCATAAGCTCTTCGAAGGAGCCGCCTTCCTTAGCCGCGTCGCGCAGTTCCTCCTTCGTCATGCGCCTCAGCCCGAGCTTTTCAACGGCGTCGGCGACGTTCGCCCCGTTCGCCATCCCCTTCAATATCTCGGCTGCGGCCGCTTTCACAAAAAGCCCTTCCGCGTATGCGGCGAAAAATTCCCTGAAAGACTTGTCCTCGAGCGCTTCCACCGCCGCGCCTTCCCTTTTGATGTTGCGCAGCGTTTCAAGCAGCGTAGCGGCGACGAACGTCGCGTCAACGTCTCCTGCATGACGCACGCCCGGCGTGCGTCGTTCAACAGCTTCCTCGAAAACGCGCGCGTACGGCGAACGCAGCATTTTCTCCGCCAAATCCGCGTTCAAACCCGCCTTCGTGAAGCGCGTTCTTCGTTCTTCCGCGCTGAGTATTTTTTCGGGCGTTATTTCCTTCAGCAGGAGCGGAGGCACGTCGGTTTCGGGGTACATCCTCGCGCTTCCGGGCAGGGGGCGCATGAACGCGCTTCCCTCGCCGTCGGCGCGCCGCGTTTCCTCCGGCACCCGCTCGGAAAGCAGTTGCGCCCTTTTCAGCACCGCCTCGAGCGCGCGTTCGGCGTCTTCTCCCGCGCAAACCGCCCATGCGTCGCTTTTAGCGCAGCCGAGCGCCTTCGCGAGGCCGGCGTCGTCGCGCTCGTCGGAGTGTATTATTCCGCCCGCGCCCTGCGCCCTCGCGTAATCCGCGAGTTCCGAGCCAAGCCGCTTGCCGGGATAAATGTCCGTCTTGAGCATTCCCGCCAATCCTTTCAGTTTCACCCCTACGACTGCGCCGCGCAGCTTCAGCGCAGCCGCCTCCTTCGTCACGTCCCTTATTTTGCCGTCCTGTTTCACGCCTTTGAGTTTTTTCTGCAGCGCGATAAGCGCCTCCTGGCGCGCCACCTCGTTGTCCACGATTTTCTCCAGCGCGGAGAGCTCCTGCGCGCCCTTGATTTCCACGCGGCTGCCGCCGTCTATTGAAACGTTAACGTCCTGCCTGATGCTTCCCAAGCCGCGTTGTATGCGCGCCCCTCTCAGGAGCAGCCCTATTGCCTCGGCGGTTTCGCGGCAGTGTGCGCCGCTTTTGATGCCCGCGTCGGTCGCAACTTCGACGAGCGGTATCCCCGACCTGTCGAGCCGGAATTTATTCTTCTCGATTATCCCCGCGCTCTCCTCCTCGATGCATACGCTCTGTATTCCCACGCGTCCCTGCGACGTTTCGATGTAGCCGTCCGTCGCGAGAAGCGCGGTTCGCTGGAATCCCGAAATCGCGGAGCCATCGAGAACGGTTTTGCGCATCACATGCAGCTCCTCAACTGGTTTGCAGTGCAGCGCAATCGCCACACCGAGCGCAATAGCCGCCGCTTCCCTGTTGGTCTCGAAAGGCGGCGCCTCGTCGCATTCGACCAGGCACGAAGAGTCGGAGGGCGCTTCGTATTCGTATTCCTTGCCTTTGCGCGCTTCAAAACCCGCGGCGGGATCCACCTCTCCCGTTTCACCAGCAACCGCGCGCATCCTGCGGGTCAAAAGAGTCCTTTCACCGGCTTCCTTCGCATTCTCCGCCGATGGATTGGCATAGCAATGGCAGAACAATTTGCTCGTATCAAGTCGCTGGTGAATCTCTATTCCGCACTTCACGGCAATCCCTTCACCATATAACCTTCGCGAAGTTTATAACCCTGTTTTCGATAATACGGCCGCGCGCCGATTCCGCTGAGCACGAGGAGCTCCCGCGCCCCGCCGTCGTGCGCGATGCGCTCGGCTTCGTCCAAAAGCCGCGCGCCCAAGCCGCGATGCTGCGCCATCCGCGTTTCCTCGCCCACAGGCGTCTGTTCCCCGAGCACGCGCAATTCCCTGACGCCGACTACGCCGTCGGCTCGCTCGCGCAGCCGCAGATATCCGACCAAAAATCCGTTCTTCTCATCATCGAGAGAAAGGAAGGTTTCCTTTCCCCCGCTCGCCCCATAGTCCAGGCGGTTCATCGCGGTTTTTCCTATTTTTTCCCCGCGCAAGCCGATTTCCCTGCATCTTATGCAGGCGCACTTCAATCCGCGGCAGTCCATTTCGCGTTTCACGAGTTCGCGAAGATTGCTTTTCTTGACGCCGTCTACGATCAGTTTTGTAGGTATGTCCCTGTCGATGCGCATGACGCGGCAGTACGGCGGAACGAAGCGCTTGCATTCGGCGAGCGCCTTCGCCGCCTCTTCGACGGAATAGGGCTTGAACTTCCCTTTTTTCCACAAATCGTAAAGCGGCGTCCCTTCGAGCACGAGGCACGGGTAGATCTTCAGCATGTCGGGCTTGAACCGTTCGTCGTGGAACAGTTTCCTGAAGATCTCCGCGTCCTTTTTCGCGTCGGCGAACAAACCCGGCATCATATGGTAGCCGACTTTCAGGAAAGCGTCCTTGCATATGCGGGTGGCCTCCGCCACCGCCGCGACGTCATGCCCGCGATTGACGCGCCGCAAAACCTCTTCGTCCAGCGTCTGCACCCCCAATTCTATCCTCGTCGCGCCGTACGCCAGGAATTCTTTCACCTGTTTTTCCGAGCACCAGTCGGGACGCGTTTCGAACGTAAGCCCGATGACGCGGTGATTTGCGCGCTCGTTCGCCTTCTGCGCCGCGGAAAGCGTAGCGCTTTTCCTTTCATTAAACGCTTCGAATGCCTTTTTCATGAAGGCGTTTCGGTATGTGGATGGCTGGTAGTTGAAAGTCCCGCCCATTACTATGAGTTCGCACTTGCTCGGCTCGTGCCCTATTGCCTCGAGCTGTTCGATGCGCGAAGTAACCTGCCTAGCCGCATCAAAATCATTTTGTCTCGCCCTCAGGGCGGCTGGTTCTTCACCGGTATAACTTTTGGGAGCCTTTTCCGATGTCGGGCAGTATATGCATTTTCCCGGGCATTCGTACGGCCGCGTCATTATCGCGACTACGCAGATGCCGCTCGCGCTCCGCACGCGCCGAACCTGGAGTTTTCTCCGCTCCTCGCCGCGCATTCCTAATGCGTCCATTAATTCAGAATTGCTTTCCACCCGCCCCTTGTTTCCCAGCTCCGCTCGGATGCGCTTTAATTTTTCAACGGCTTCGTCCACGTCGCTATTTAGCGCAGCCTACTTTAAGTTCGCTGCGATTCCGAACAGCGCGTAAAGGGTCTGCTCCACGCTCGGGAACAGGAGGATTCCGCGCGAGCACGCGAGCATGTCGTAGTAAAGCGACGAATACGTTATCAGCGTGCCCTTCGGTTTCCCGTCGATCGCGTCGCTCGACAGCGAAACGACGTTGAACGTCAGCGAGTACTCGCCCTGCTCGTTCGAGTAAACCTCGTACGGTGCGACGATTTCCGTGTTGTGCCTCACGAACACGCGCTTCACGACCGCGTTCTCCTTCGGCAGCCCTGCGACGCTTATCTCGAACACGTCGCTGGCGCTGCTCTTGTTCTTGAGCTTCACGTAGTACAGCGCCGGCTGCTCAACGCCCGCGCTGACGCGTTCCGTCAACAGCCCGGTTTCGAGCACGCTGCGCGAGACGCTCACCTTGCACTGTATCGCGGTGGTGAGCACGCCCTCGTACTCGTCTATAGTCTTGATGGTGAATACGTAATCCCCGTCGGGCGCGTCCCTTGAAACAGTCACGAATGCGCGCATCGGCGACTCATAAAATTTGCTCGGCTCGGAAGTCCAGCCCTGCGGAAGGCTTTCGGGCACCGCAACGAGCCTGTCCCAGAGCGCTTCGCCGCCCTGCCTGGCGTTCTCGCCGGTTATGCGTTCCGCGACTATCTCCATCTTCTGCCCCGGGCCGACTACCCCGAGATCGAGCACCTGCCCTTCCGTGAAAACGCCCGCAACCGGTTCGATGGCGACTATCTGCGCCGCGGACGCGAACGTTGCCAAAACCAGCAATCCGAAGAGAAGTTTTTTCATGATGCCTTTGACGCAAAGCCTTCTTAAATTCCTTTCGGAAAACGCGGGACACCCGCGTCCTGTTGGACGCATCCCGCGGGATGCGTCATGCAAGCGCAGGGTTTCCCCCATTTTTAACGGTTTTTTCTGCCCCCTTCCCTTCCGTTCGTCTTAAAACCGCCCCTTACTTTAGCCATTTATGCGCTGTTTCCTCGCGGTGGAAATCCCGGGAGAAATAAGGGCGAAACTACTGGCTGCCGTCGGGCGTGCCAAGGGCGCGGGCGTTTCTGCCTCCTTCGCCAAGCCCGAGCAGATGCACCTGACGCTCGCCTTCTTCGCGGACATAACCGAAGCGAGGAAAAACGAGATAATCGCCTCTCTCCGTAACCAGTCGCTCCCTTCCGCGAAAATAATAATCGCGCGGACGGATTTCTTCGGTTCGCGCGTATGGTGGGCGGGAGTCGACTCCCCGGAACTCGTTTCGCTGCAGAAAAAAATAGCCGACATCCTTCATTATGACGAAGGACGGCCGTTCTCCCCGCACGTCACTCTCGCCCGCCTGAGGGAAGGGCGCGGCTCCCTGCTTCTCACCGAAGAGCTCTTCGGCGAATTCACGGCGCGGGAATTGGTATTTTTCGAAAGCGTCCTGAAACTGGAGGGTGCGGAGCACCGCGAAATCGCGCGCGTCGCTCTTGTTTAAAAGCGAATGCGCGCCTATCCTTTCAGGTGATTGAATGGTGCATCCGCTTCTGATACGGCAGTTCGAAGAGCTCGAAGCAACGAAGACGAGACGTCTATTTCCGAAACTGATCGGCGCCTACGACAAGCCCCTCACAGAGGAAACGGGGATATTGGGCGTAAACCGCCGCGGCGGAAGGTACGCGATACTTTTCAGGAAAAGCCTGGGCTTCGATCTGATTAACCGCCTCAGAACCAGCGAAGAATATCGCGTAGTAGAGTCCAACAGGGGCCTTCTGGGTTCCAAAACCGTGGACCGGCTGAGCACCACCAAGCCCTCCGGAACTACGAAGGAGTTCCAGATATTTGATCCCAAAGACGTGAAAAAACTCCAGTCCGCGATAAAAGCGCGCACGGATTTCCTCCAGCATTTCAGGCTTCAGCTCAACGAAAAGCAGTTCGACCTGCGCCTTTATTCGAAGGATCCGCGGCATCGGGACAAGGTCGTGAAGATTAAGGCGGATATAGCCGATCTGACGCAAAAAATCAGGAAGAACGAAAAGAGGAAAGCGTCGTTGGAACGGCAGCTGGCAGAAACGAAACCGCTTCTGAAAGTGTTGGTAAAAGGGCACGTCATTTCGTTCAAGGGCGACTGGAGAAACGCGCTTGCGATTCTCGACGGGCCGCTAAGATTATAATTTCTTGAGCCGCACGTGCGACGCCATCAGTATTCCGAGAGCTATTGCCAGCACGAACGCATACCCGTTAGTGAAGGGCATTGCAACCACGAGCACGAAAGCAGCAATCGGCACGGGCAGTCCCACGTAAACGCCCTTCTCCTCCTGCAGGTTGTAGCGCGCGAGGCGCACCAAACCCGCGAAGGCGAAGAGCACCGCCGCGAATGCAATCGCCATCTCGTTGCCGCCTGAAACCGAAAGCATCACCGCAGGCGCGGCGACGAAGGAAACGGCGTCCGCGAGCGAATCCAATTCCTTCCCGAACGCGTCCGGCTGCCCTTTTCTTGCGACTTTTCCATCTAGGAAATCGAAAACCGCGGCGGCAGCCACCAGCGCCGCGGCGAACCAGTAGCTATTGGTGAAAACCAGAAGCGCGCCCAAGCCGCACGCCGCGTTGCACAGCGTCAGCCAGTCCTTCAACTGCAACCCCCGGAACTGCCTCATGAAAATCCTTAAATGCGTCGGCAGTTAAAAATCCGTAGTATGATGCACCTCCAAAAATGACGGTGCATCGTGCAAAAGGGCTCGTAGCTCAGTCTGGTTTAGAGCGCCAGTCTTATATGACGACCGCGGGCTTGTACCGCTGTTGACTGCGACAACTGGATGTCTGGGGTTCAAATCCCCGCGGGCCCAGTCGGAACCGCAAGGGGGGCTCTGCCCCCCTTTCAGTTCAACGGTTTTCCTGATATCCCTCCCGGGTGTAAAAATGCTGACAATCGTGTTTGCCGAAACCGCGCTCGAGTTCTTCAAGGGACGCGTGCTCGACGCTAACGACGACTGGAAGGTTCTTTCGCGCTACGAGAACAAGGACAAGCGGGGGCGCCCCGATATCGCGCACGATTTGCTGAAGCTTTCCTTGGATAGCGGGCTGAACAAGCGCGGAGAATTGCGCGTATTCGTGCACACTTACGACGAACGCGTCATTTCCGTTTCACCGGAACTGCGTCTTCCCCGCTCCTACAAGCGTTTCGTGGGATTGATGGAGGATTTGGAGCACAAGGGAAATATCGAAGCCGACGACAAGACGCTCCTGAAAATCGAGCAGAAGACGTTGAAGCAGCTCCTGACGGAGCTGAAGACGGATTTCATAGTGATGGATGCGACGGGAAAGAAAACCAAACTGAAAGCGCTGGTTTCGCTGCTTTCCAAAAACAAGGACGCGGGCATTATTCTCGGCGGTTTTCCCCACGGGCTGTTTCTGGACAAGTCCAAGGCGCTTGCGGGTCTTCCGCGCATAGCAATCGGCGAAACCGAGCTTACCGCGCCCGCGGTGCTCTCCGCGGTTCTGACGTGCGCCGAGATGGCGCGGGAAGCCTAACCGCGCAGGAAGCGCGTTCTCGCGGCCTTTGTTACCAGTTCCCTGAAAAGCAGCGCGTCCTGTTCGGGAACCGGAGTGCTCGGCGGAAGGACTTTCTCGCCTCTCAGAAACAGCCTCTGAAACCCGCGTATGAATTTGTCGTCGTGGAACGCGGGCGCATGCGTTACTCCGCCGTAATTAGTCGCGCGGAAACCGGACGGATTGAGCAGGATTATTTTTTTGCCTTTCCATCCGTCCCACTTACCCAGTTGATTCGGATAGAAACAGACGGCGTCGGGCCTTCTCTTGTCATACATGTCATCTATTTCCGATATACTGCCCCCTAATCTCGGAAAAACCGCAATATCATTTTTGTCGGCGATCCGGAAGATTGTTCTGAACGAGCCTGGAGCCGCCTTGGTCTTGGACGCATCGACGAAAATCAGCGTCGCATTCTCAGCGAAACGCATCACGTAGCCGTTCAGCCGGTTCGCCGTTTTTTCCAATCTGGTTTTCGCGTAGTTCGGATCGTATTCCGCCAAGGAGGAAACGTCGGCGTATGCGGTATGGACGAACCAGCCCAGTTTCTTCGATTTCATCCATTCGGCGGCGGTTTTCACGATGGCGAGTCCGAGTGCCTTTCCTTCCGAAGTCAAGCCCGCTTTGGACGCGAAGTCCTCCCAAATGCGCTCCTCCTCGGGTTTGCCGACACCGCTTTCTGGGGATATTCTGCTTACTGTAACGCGTTTTTGGTAGTCGTCCCAAACGTCCTCTATGCTTTCGTCGTCGCGTTCCATCTTTGAGGTTTTTTCGAAGAGCCTTCGCACGTCTCTCCAGAATTCCTTTCTTTCGCGGCCGTTCAGCTGTGCGGCTACTTGGGTGCGCGCCTCGGGGATTCCCCACGTGTACGCCGCCCCGGTCGAAAGTATCGCCGCGACCACGACGGGCTTCCCGGTGCGCCTGCTCACCCTTTTTGCAAAGCCCGCGGTGCGTGCGGCTTCCTTTCCCAAAAAGAGCGCTTGTGCGTGATCGTGCGGCTTGAGCGGCATAATCCTCTTTGGAAGCAATATTATTTAACGCCTGCGTATTTTCCGATATGGACGCCCGCGAAATAGCAAAGGAACGATGCGAAAAGCTCATACGCCTGGCTGGGGAGACGAAGGACGCGCGACTTTCCAAGCGCTACATAACTCTAGCGCGGAAGCTGGCAATGCGCCACCGCATCTCACTCGGCGGAAAAGCCTTCTGCCGCAGGTGCGGAACCGTCTGGGTGGCGGGCAGAACCCTGAAGGTTAGGCGCGGAAAAAAGGCAACTTTATATATCTGCGGCGCCTGTAATTATGTCCGAAGGTTTCCGATTTCTGGAAAAAAATTCGAGGTGATTTAGTTGTCGGCGTCCGACATACAAGCGGATACGCTCATCAAGGCGGTAGCAGGGGAGCTGAAGAAGAACAACGCGATAAAGAAGCCCGATTGGGCTGACAACGTAAAGAGCGGCAGCCACGCGGAGCGCATACCCGCGGACGAGGATTTCTGGTTCGTCCGCTGTGCGTCGCTTCTGTACACGCTGTACTTCAAGTCCTCGGGCGTAAGGCGCCTCAGGCACAGGTACGGCGGAGCCAAGGGGCACACCGTTCACAGGGCTCACCACCGCATGGCAGGCGGAAAAATCATACGCTCGGCGCTCCAGCAGCTGGAGACCGCCGGGTTCGTAAAGAAGGAGAAGACCGGGCGCATCATAACCGATGCAGGCAAAGCCCTGCTGGACAAAGCCGTAAAGGCTTGATGAGTGCGATGGCTGAGGACGGCGAGGAAGAACAGGCGAGCGCTTACGAAAAGGCGCTTGACAACGCGCGCAAGGAGCGGGCGGCGGAGATGCAGAGGCGCGAGACGCTGAAGCAGCTTCTCGAACCCGCCGCTTACGAACGTTTGGCGAACATCCGCGCGGCGAGCCCGCAAATGTACCAGCAGCTCGCGCAGCTCGTCATATACCTCTACCAGAACGGGCAACTGCGCGGGAAGCTTTCGGAAGAAGCGCTCCAGCAGCTCATAGGAAAAATCGTTTCGAACAGGCGCGAAACAAAAATAACGCGCATTTCAAAATAGGTGGTAAGATGCCGAGAAACAAATCGCCGGCTTTGAAAAGAAAGCTCGCAAAGAAGATGAAGCAGAACAGGCGCATGCCGATATTCGTCATTGCGAAGACGGCGCGCCGCCTGATGCGCAACAGCAAGCAGCGCAACTGGCGCAGGCGCAAACTGAAGCTCAAGGTGGATTAACATGGTTGCAGACGAGGAAAAGGTTTTCAAACCGACCGAAGAGAAGCGCAAGGAGCGGGAGGCCGAGGACGGCAAGCAGGTAGAGGAGGAGAAAACCGCAGAGGAAAAGGGCAAGCGCGTGAAGCCCGAGCACCACGACGATAAGAAGGAGGAAAAGAAGAAGGAGATAGTCCTCCAGCGCCTCTACGTCATCGACCTGTCCAAGGCGTTCCGCAAGCCTTTGCCGAGGCACCAGCGCTCTGCGGTAAGGCTGCTCAAGGAATTCGTTTCCAAACACATGAAGTCCGAGAAGATTCACATCGCGCCTGAACTCGCCGCGGAAGCCGCCAAGGCAAGGCGGCTGCGCATCTCCGCGACGAAGGACAAGGAAGGCCTCGTCGAGGCAAAGCTGCAATGAAGATCGAAAAGACCAGCATCCAGCGCAATCCCTTTTTAGGTATTTATCTGCGCGCCAGCGAAAAGCTCGCGTTGGCGCCGAAGACGCTTCCGCAGCGCGTCGACGAGCAGCTGCACAGCGTGCTCGGCGTCGAGCACGTGGTAAGGCTTTTCATAAACGAGTCGCCGATTCTCGGCGTTCTCTGCGCCATCAATTCCAAAGGATGCGCGATTCCGCATTCGTCCGACGACGAGGAGCGCGCGATTCTTAAGAAGGCGGGGCTCAATGTTTGCGTGGTGGCGGGCCCGATATCGCCTGGAAACGCGATTCTGGCGAACGACCGCGCCGCGCTGGTGAGCCCGCTGTTTTCGAAGGCGGACGCGAGGAAAATCGGCGACCATTTCGGCGTCGAAGTGTTCCAGCAGTCGCTCGCCGGCATTGCGACCGTAGGCGCGTCGAGCGTGGTCACGAACGCGGGCATTCTCGCTTACAACGAAACCAGCGAAACCGAGCTGAAGTTCCTGGAGAAGATATTCGGCGTCACGGGCGGCATAGGCTCCTGCAACGGCGGTGTGCCCTTCAATTCCATCGGCATCGTGGCGAACAGCCGCGGCGCGCTCGTCGGCGAAAGCACGACGGGTTACGAAGTGCAGCGCATCTACGAGGCGCTTTCAGGGTGATTTGGCATGTCGGAAGATGAACTGCGCAAGCTCGCTTACGAAATGTCGTTCTACCGTTCCCAGGCAGCCGAGATGGAGCGCCAGAACGGGATGGTACAGCAGCTTCTCGAGGAGAACGCCGCGACTGCCAAGGCGCTGGAATCGCTTCCCGAAATATCCAAAGACACGATGTTCTCCGTAGGTTCGGGCGTTTTCATAAAAGGAAAGGCGACGGACGAGAAGCATGTCCTCGTGGAGATAGGAAGCCGCATCATCGCGGAGAAAACAGTCGCGGAAGCAAGGCATCTGCTCGAGGAAAAAAAGAGGGAGCTGTCGAAAGCCGCCGCGGAACTTGGCGCGTCCTTCGCCGCGGTAAACAAGCGCATGGCGGAGATAGAGGAGCGCGCCGCGGAACTGCAGAAGTGATTTCTTGTTCGGGCTGCTCAAGGACAAGCTGAAGTCCTTCATAGGCGGGCTCACGAAAAAGGAGGAGGAGAAGCCCGCGGAGCCGCAACCCGCGAAAGAAGAAAAACCTGTTTCTGTTATGCCCAAGGAGGAAGCGGTTGACGACGCCATAGTGCGCGAAGCCGTTGCCGAAATCCGCGAGGAGCCTAAATACGAACCGCAGAAGGCGGTCGAGGCGCCGGAAAAAGAGGAAGCGCCGAAAGAAACCGAGCGGCCGAAAGAAGCGTCCGCCCATCATCTTCCCGCCGTTCATCACGAGCCCCTTCCAAAGCGCGAACAGGCGCACGTTCCCGCGCCTGAAAAAGCCGCGCCCGCTTTCGAACTTAAAGAGGAGCCGAAAAGGGAAATCGCGCCGAAGCTCGGGCTGTTTTCGCGAGTAAAGAGCATTTTTTCGTCGAACGTCACGATTTCCGGCAACGAAGTGGAGCCGATGCTCGACGAACTGCGCGTTTCGCTGCTGGAAAGCGACGTTTCGTTCGACACCGCGGAGTTTCTTGTGGATGATTTGCGCAAACGCCTAGTGGGCAAGCATGTTTCGAAGAACGCGCTTTCCGAAAGCATTCAGGCGGAGGTAAAAGCGTCGCTGCTCGACCTGTTTTCCGCGAAGCCCTACGATTTGGCGGAAAAGGCGAAGCAGAAGAAGCCGTTCATCGTGCTTTTCCTGGGTCCGAACGGCTCGGGGAAAACCACCACGATAGCGAAGATATCCCGCTACCTTTCGGAACGCGGGCTTTCTTCCGTGATATCCGCGTCGGATACTTTCCGGGCGGCGGCTATCCAGCAGTCCGAGGAACACGGCGCGCGGCTCGGAGTGCGCGTGATAAAGCACGATTACGGCGCCGACCCCTCGGCCGTTGCGTTCGACGCGATTGCCCACGCGAAGGCGCAGAACGTCGATGTCGTACTCATAGACACCGCTGGCAGGCAGGAGACGAACTACAACCTGCTCAAGGAAATGGAGAAAATCAACCGCGTCGTCAAACCGGACCTTAAGGTGTTCATCGGCGAATCGATTGCGGGGCACGCCCTCGTGGAGCAGGTGCTGAAATTCAAGGAGTCGTTCGGCTTGGACGGCGTGATTCTCACGAAGCTGGATTGCGACGCGAAGGGAGGAAGCGCGCTCTCGCTGGCTTATGAGGCTAAAATACCCATACTGTTTCTCGGAACCGGGCAGGAATACTCCGACTTGATACCGTTCGATTCAGAGGATTTGGTAAGCCGGATAGTCGCGGCTTAGGAGAATATGAACGCCGCGGCGACTATCGCGACGGCAATCACGTAGTGCGGCTTCTCGACGAAAAACTCGCCCAACCCGAGATCGTATTCCTCGAGCACGGCGCTCAGGAAAAGATATCCGCATACCGCCAAGGCTGCGCCAAGAAGCAAATCCATATAATCAGCTTATTTCCCTATCGCGTGTTTGAACGTCTCAACCAGGTGCGGGCTCTTCAGCCAAACGCCGATTTCATCCTCGGGTTTCGCCTTGTTGTCGCTCAGGAAAACCAGCGCCTGGTCGTCCGAGAGCACCATCCGCGTCGGCATCTCCTTGGTGTGGAGCGACGCGATTTTCGTTATTTCCCCTGCTGCATCGCTGGACAGCGGGGTTATGAATTTGATTTCGACTCCGCGCTTCTTCGCCTTGGTAAGCTCCTTGGAGTGCGCGTTCCACTTGCTGATCGCGCCCTCGGGCGTGGAAACGACGGTTACGTGGTTTTTCGCCCCGGAAATCATGCTGCCTATCTTGGAATAAATCGCCTCGCGTCCGTGGAGCGTCCACACCGCGTCGGCGGTGGGCGCATTCGCGGAAGCGGACGCCTTCAGCTTGCTCTGGAGCGAGCCCGAGAGTTCGTCGATGCGCGTGAGCTCCCCCGCGAGGTCGCTCTGCTTGATTTTCTTGAGCGTCTGAACCGCTTCGGAAAGGGGAATAGCCGAATACTTGACCGGCCTTCCCTTCTGAATGAGCACGAAACCCTTGTCCTGCAGGCGTTCGAGGACGTCGTAGACGCGGGGGCGCGGCAGATCCGCGCGTTCGCTGAGCCTTCCGGCAGTGTGGTCGCCGAACATGCTAAGCGCGTAATACGCCTTGGCCTCGTACTGGTTGAGTCCAAGGCGCTGCAACGCGCCTATAGTATCAGGATTAGCAGCCATCTTCTCCCCGTATGTCATTATGTCTCTCCCCTTTTTAAATGCCTTTCTCTGTATTCCCCGACATTGGGTAACACCTGAGATATACTATGCACGGAAAGGTTTATATATGTTGTTACTCAAGAATAGTAACAGGAAGGAACAAACGGTTCCGTCCTGGAACGTTGGTGGGGGGATGTATCGATGAACAGGCTGACTCTTCTGTCGCTCGGCGCTCTTCTACTGCTCGCTGTCGCCGTCAACGCGGTGGGCAACGATTTCGAGTCGGACTGCCGCAATCCGCAGTCGGACTGCCGCAGCATCGTCTCCCTCAGCACTGAGGCTGATTACGCTATAATCACGGGCACCCAGGGCGAGCTCCGCTTCTGGGCAACCAACAACGCCAACGAGACGCGTTTCGTGTCCTTCTCCGCATACGTCGGGGAACTTACTGCCTTCATAGACGAGCCCTTCGCAGCGCTCCAGCCGAACGCCGCGAAGAGCACGTACATCCGTTTCAACGCTCCCGACTGCTTCAGGGGCGTCGAGGACGTCTACCTTAAGGCGCGCTCGTGCAACGCGGACGGAACGTCCTGCGCGGAGCGCACGAAGACGATTCACGTCTTCGTCACGCCTACGGCCGACTGCTCCTATCACATTAACGGCTCGCTCGGCACGGAGGCGTACGTCGCCCCGCTCGTGCGCGGCAGGCCCTCGAGCACGCTCACCTACGTCAAGTATTTCGATCCTACGGAGTACGACGTTCGCGTCTCGGGCGCGGAGAAATGCATTGATTTCTACGCAGGCGACTGGAAGCGCGTCCCGCTTACCCTCCTGAACAGGGGAGCTGCGGGCACGTTCGACCTCCGCTTGCTCGGCGACACCGATAAGATAAACGCCATGCTCGGCAGCGAGTACGTTTCGCTGACGCGCAACGACGCTTCCGACGTCTTCATCGACGTCCAGCCCGGACGCGATTCCGGCAGGTACTGGGTGACGCTGCAGGTGCTCAACGGCGTCTCCGTGATAACGGAGAAGGACGTTTGCATCAACGTAGTCGACAAGTACGAGGCTTCGCTGCTCATGCCGAAGTACGTGCGCGTACCCGACTGCTCGGGCGTTACAATCCGCGGTCTCGCCGAGAACCTCGGAACCGCCGAGGACGTTTACGCTATTATGACTGACAAGTTCGCCGCCGCCAGCGAGGACACGATAACCGTGCGGGCAGGCGAACGCGGGCAGTTCGACGTCGTAATCGACGGCAGCACGCTCCAGAAGGGAACGACCACGCTGCACGTCGGCATCGCGAGCGTCGAGACCAGCAAGATGGTCGCCGAAGCCACCACGCAGCTCGAGGTGGTTTCCTGCTCCGCAGCCAGCTCTGTAAACGCTACTCAGACGCAGGAGGCGGAATCCGTCCGCGTCACCGTGAACGTGGTGAACGACCTGAACACCTCGCTCGACAACGTGTCGGCGAGCGTGGCGGGCATTCCCGCAACGTGGAAGGTTCAGGCGGAGAGCGGCGTTTCCATAGCGCCTCAGTCTTCGCGCAACCTTACGGTAATAATTACGCCGACCACCTCCGAGGAAGCGGTTGCGCCGCAGCTCATCGTGAAGTCCGGCGACCGCATAATCGGCCAGCAGGCGCTGCCGCCGATATCTCCGAAGCCCGCGGGGCTCACGGGATTCGTGGTTACGGCGCTCAGCCAGAACATGATGCTCATAGCGGTGCTCGTCGCAATCGCGCTGCTCGTCATCGTGCTCTCGGGCAGGCGCAAGACCGAGGAAGAGGAGTACCGCGAGAAGCTCCAGACGATAAAGAAGTCCATAACGGAGTGATGAGATGGGATTCTGGATATGGGCGGCGATACTCGTCCTTTTGCTGACGGACCTGCGCTACGAGATAGTGAACTTCCTCGGCGGCTTGGACGTCACGGCGCTCATCGCAATCGCGCTGCTCGTCGTCTATCTTGCCAACGAACGCTAGTTTCTTAAACCGCCCTTTCCTTCGTTTTATATGAGGGGGGCGTGGCTTTTCCTTTTCGTCACTTTCGCCATAGCGCCGCTCTTGGTTGCGGCGGATTCGCCCCTGCCTACCGGCGCGACGCTCATCTTCAACGAAACCCAGATTTACACGAAGCGCCTTTCGCCGCTCGTTTGCCAGAAAATGGACATCGACGTGACCGTCTGGCGAGAGCTCAACACGTACAATATCACCACCGTCGACAAGTTCGGCAAGAAGGTGACGAAGAACTACAGCACCTTCAAAGTCACCATCAGGAACAACGGCAATACCTCGCTGAAGAACGTTCTGCTCAAGGAGCATCTTCCGGGCGCGGTGGCGCAGCGCCCCGACGAGCTCATGAACTTCACCGTACCGCCTACGGGCTTCGAGCAGGGAAGCGTAGTCGTTACGTGGCTGTTCGACAACGTGGATCCCGGCGAGGAGAAGGCGGTGACATACACCGTCGAGAAGAAGCTCGACGAGAACGTGCTCAACGAGTACGAGGCGCCGCAGGTAGTTGTGCTCCAGGAAGGCGCGGCAACCGCGACCCCGATTCCCGTGACCGAGGAACCCGGCGCAGGAAACAACCTGATTCCCATAGCAATCGGCGTGCTCATCGTGGGAGTTGGCGGCGTGCTCTTTTACTTCATAAGAAAGGCGCAGGCGACGTCATAAGGGGAAGGGGAGTCGGTGGAGTAAGCACCGAGGGGAAACCCGCGGTTGCCCCTCTGCGGCTTACTTTTACTTCATAAGGAAGGCGCAGGCGACGTCGTAGCCAGTGGAAAGCACGGCTGTCGGCTGATTTAAAATCGCGGATTACCTAATTACGCCATGCGTTTTGCGCACATGAGCGACGTGCATCTCGGCGCGTTCCGCGACGCGGTTCTTCGCGATTACAACGTCGCAGCATTCGAAAAGGCGCTGTCGCTTTGCGGCGAAGTGGATTTCGTCATCATAGCGGGAGATTTGTTCCACGTCGCGCTGCCCGAGATGGCTATCGTTGACCGCGCAGTGAAGGCGATGCGCGAACTGCGCGAAAAAGGCGTTCGCATCTACGTCGTATACGGTTCCCACGACTATTCTCCGAACGAAACCAGCATCATAGACGTTCTATGCAGCGCCGACGTCCTGCGCAAGGTGGTGCTTCCGGAATGCGGCGAGGATGGCAGGCTCCGTTTGGGGTTCGTGAAGGACGAGAGCGGTGCGAAAATAACGGGAATGAGCGCCCGCCGGGGAGGACTGGAAAAAAGCGACTACGACCATTTGGACCTGCGCGGACTAGAGAGTGAAACCGGCACGAAAATCTTCGTCTTCCACTCCGCCATAGACGAGTACAAGCCCGGCTTCCTCGGCGGCACCGAAGGAGTCCCTCTCAAGCACTTCCCGAAATCATTCGTTTACTATGCGGGCGGGCATGTCCACGAGAGGCTCGAGAAAAAGGAAAAGGGTTTCGCGGGCCCCATCGTGTTCCCCGGACCGCTATGGGCGGCGGACTACCGCGATTTGGAGGAACTGGCGAAGCAGAAGAGCGGCTTTTACATTGTCGATGTTGACGCTGACGGGCAGGCGAAGACATCCTTCGTTGCTCTAGACGTATGCGGCGTCCAAGTAACCGAGCACGACGCTTCCGACAAATCCGCCTTCGCCGTGAACGAGGAGCTTCAGCGTTTGAAGGCGGAGAAGGGCAGGATACTCCTGCTGCGCGTTTCAGGCGAGCTTGCTTCGGGCAAACCTTCCGAAATAGATTTCGCCGCGTTGAAGCAGCGGCTGCTTGACGAGGGTGCAACCGCCGTTTACGTGAACCGCAACGGTCTGCGCTCCCGCGAAGAAGGGGAGGTGCGCGTCGAAGGCGCGTCGAGGCGCGAAATAGAAGAGAAGGTGCTCAAGGAACGCGCAACCGGTTTCAAAAGCGCGATTTCCCCGAAAACCGCGCTTGAATTGCTGGACGAGCTTCGCTCCCCGATAAGCGAGGGCGAGAGGAAGGCGGACTACGAGGCGTCCGTCGTGAAAAAAGGGCTGGGGGTTCTGAATGCGGCTCTTGAACCTTGACATCGAGAACGTCCGCAGCTACAGTTCCGCGCGGATAGCGTTCCCGCCCGGCGTTACGCTGTTCGAGGGAGACATCGGCTCGGGAAAGAGCAGCCTCCTCTATGCGATAGAATTCGCGCTGTTCGGGCTCGGGGATTTGAAGGCGGAGCACGTGCTCAGGCACGGCGCGAGGCACGGGCACGTTTCGCTCGAAGCGGAAATCAACGGCAAGCGCTACGTCTTCCAAAGGACGCTCGAACGGAAGAAAACCGTTCAACAGGGCGAGGCGTTCATAATCGAGGACGGCGCTTCGAAGTCCTATGCTCCTTCGGAGATGAAACCCGCGGTTCTAAAGATACTGGGCTTCAACGAGCCGCCGTCGCCGAAAAGCACGTCGGAAATTTACCGCTACGCGGTTTTCACGCCCCAGGAGGAGATGAAGCTCGTTCTAGGCCTGAAGGACGACGAGCGTTTGCAAACCATAAGAAAGGCGCTGCGCGTCGAGGAGTACAAGACGGCGCAGGACAATGCAAAAACGCTGCTGCAGGACGTGCGGCGCGCCGCGGATCATCTCGAAGGTGCGCTCGAGGATGCGGAATCCCTGGACAAGGAAAAAGCCGAAATCGAAGGAAAAATAACGTCGTCCAAAACCGAAATGAAAAAACTCGAGGAAAACGCCAGATGCGCATCCGACGCATTTATCGCCGCGGACTCCAGGTTTTCTTCGGTTTCCAAGGAGCGCGAGCGTTTGCTTCTGTTGAAAGCGGAGGCGCAATCGCTCGAGCGCGCCATAGACGACAAAAAGCGCGCCTCCAAGCAGTGCGCGGAGGATTCCGTCCGCATCGAGAAGGAAATCGCGGAAAAGAAGGCGCGCGTGCATTCGATCAAGCCTCCATCCAAGAAGTCGGCGGACGTTCGCGCCGAAGCCGAAACGCTGCGCAAGGAGCTCATGCTCGTTTCAGGCGAGGCGTCGGCGCTCGAGTTGAAGGCGCGCGATTCCGAAAAGCTCGCGAAAGCTGGCAAATGCCCGACGTGCGGACAGCCTACTTCCGGGGAATTCGCGAAGCACGCCGAACACTCGCTCAAGGAAGCGGCGGCGAAGCGGGTTGTTTCTGCGAGCTTGGAAGCAAAGGAAAAGGCGTTGCGTTCCGAATTGGATGCGGTTGTTGCCGCCGAAAACGAATACAAGCGCGCCCAGGAAATCGCGAAGGAGATAACGGAAAAGGAAGCGTTCCTTTCGCAGCTGAAGGAGCGTGCGGAAAAAGCGGAGAAGGAGCTGCCGGAGCTGGAGAAGAAGCTTAAGGACGCGCATGTTTCGCTGAAAGATGCCGACTCCGTTTTCGCCGATTATTCCGCGCAGGAACTCGTCAGGAAGAAGGCGGATTCGGAAAGAATGGACGCGGAACGCAGACTTGCAGCCAGCAGTGCGTCGCTGGAATCACTGGGAGAGCGGCTTTCCTCCCTTGCCGATAAAATAGCTGAAAAGGAAGCCGAACGCAAGAAACTCGCGAAAGTCGTGGCGGTTCGCTCGTGGCTTGAGGAATATTTCGCGCCTTCGCTCGCTTCAATAGAGGAGAACGTCCTGGCGTCCTACAACGCAGACTTCAACTCGCTATTCGCGAAATGGTTTGCGCTTCTTGTGGAAGAAGGAGAGCTCGAGGTTTCGGTTAACGAGTCTTTCACCCCGCAGGTGGTGCAGAACGGGTTCGAGCAGGACGTTTCCGCGCTTTCAGGAGGAGAGAAAACCGCGGTGGCGCTCGCCTACCGTCTGGCGCTGAATGCTCTCGTACGCCGCGAGTGCGCGTCCCTTAAAACGAACCTGCTGATTCTCGACGAGCCCACCGACGGGTTCAGCCGCGAGCAGGTTTACCGCATGCGCGACGTGTTCGACGAGTTGAAGAGCGAGCAGGTTATTCTCGTTTCCCACGAACGCGAACTCGAGGCGTTTTCCGACAAGATATTCCGCATAACGAAGAAGGCGGGAGAATCGGTAGTAGAATCGGCTTAGATTTTCTGGTAGTCTTCGAGCTCGTGCCCGCTGATGCTGCAGCCCGACTGCCTGAGCGAGTAAAGCGCCGCATGGAACGCCTCGTCGGCTCTCTCCCCAAAACCGAAGAAGAAGCCGTTTCTGTGCGCCATTGCCAGCAGTTCCGCCGAGCGGATTATCAGCGTGCCCTTGGTTTTTTCGCGGAACGCGGTTATCCGAGCTTTGTTAATCCTGACGCTCTGGCGGTATTCCACCTCCATCGAGGCGCGCAGCTTTTCGGGGTTCTCCACGAGAAGGCGCGCGGTTTTTTCGTCGATGAGGAGCGCTCCTTTGGCGCAGGCGAGGCATTCGGCTTCGCCGCGGTGGAGTATGATTGCCGTTCTTCCGCCGACCGAGTAGGCGGCGTTCGCATCCGCCATTATCGCTTCCGCCTTCGCCGCATCCGCTTCCGTCACTTCCAGCACTCCGCGCTCCACCATGTTCCTGAGCCTTACCGCGGAGAAGGCGTATTGCCTTATGTTCAACGGGCGGGCGATGATTTCGTCGCGCACTCCCGTTGTTATGAGAAAACGCGCCTTCGTGCGCTGCGTCAGGTATTCCAGCGCCTCCACGTTGCAGGTTTCCGCAAGCGCTATGAGCGAACTGCTGTCGCAAAGCACGTCCACGAAAAACCCTTTAAAACCGCCGCGTATTAAACGCTTCGGTGATGTTTTGAAAGGTTCGTTTTCAGTTCTCGCGTTGCTCGCGCTTTCGGCTTTCGCTTTCGCGTATTCCGACTCCGCGCAGGTGACGCAGCTCGCCGCGGGCGTAAAGAGCGCGGTTGACACGCATTTCGGGCAGAATCCCGGAATCCTGATGGTTCCAGTCGACTATACGAACACGTCGTTCGAGGGACATCTTGCGCTGAACGCGAACGACCGCATCCACGCTTACGTGAACACCCAGTTGTCGGACTACGATTTGGACGGCCAGGCGAACGCGAGCGGCTTCCTCGTGCGCTACAAGAAATTCGGTTCGATCGCGCTGGGCAATATGACCACCACGAAGGCGGACCTCTTCTGCCGTCCGCTCCCTACGCTGTCCAATCCCGAGTACCAGATTTACTTTGAAACCGAAACCCTTCAGGATTTCACGGATTTGATGCAGCGCGCAGCAGCCGCGTGCGTTTCCCTGCAGCAGTGGGTGGCGGTTCAGCCCACGCCCGTGCCGACAGTCCAGCCGCAACTTTTCCCCCAGACTACGCCGTCGCCGACGCCCGTCGTCGTGCTGACGCGCTGTGAAACCGACCTGGATTGCGTAATCGGCGGATGCAGCAGCCAGCTGTGCATCCTCAAGGGAGAAAACGACGTGACGACGTGCGAGTGGGCGGACTATTATTCCTGCTTCCAGCGCGATTCCGCGCGGAGCACGTGCGGGTGTTCGAACGGCAAGTGCGCGTGGGACAAGAATACGCTCGATTGCGTCGCGGCGGCGCAGGCTGCGACGCCGACGCCCACCGCGGCGCCGACCATCGCGCCAACTCCGACGCCCACGCCTATGCCGACTCCGCAGCCCGTTCCAATTACGGACAGCATCGTGATAATAGTCGCCGCACTTCTCGTTTTCGGCGCGGCGTATTACGCGTACACGCAACTAATCGGGAAAAAGAGGTGAGCGTATGAACTGCAAGAATATCGTGTTCGGCGCAATCGCCTTCGCGGTGATTGCGCAGGTAGTGCACATGGCGGAAGCGATGCTTACCATGAGCTACTACACCGATCCCGCGTATTTCGACGTCTGGAGCAAGGTGATGATGCCCGGGCCCGGCGCGCCGCCGATGTCCTTCTATCTGTACTCGATTTCGTTCGCGCTCATCGCCGGCGCTCTCTTCACGTACGTCTATACGGTAGTGCGCAACGGCTTGCCGAAGAAGGGCGCGGGCGTGAAATACGGCGCTCTCGTTTGGTTGGTAGCGGGGCTTCCCGGCTCGATGACGATGTACCTGCTGTTCAACCTTCCCGCGTCGCTGTTCGCGATTTGGGCGGCAACCGCGCTGATAGTCCACGTTGCGGCTGGCTGGGCAGTTGAGAAGATAGCGGGCTGACTATAATTGACTAGCCAGCGTAGTTGAAGAGTAGACTTAACTAGATAAGTGCGAGCATAACCGCTAATGTGATATATTCACTATTCCGCGTATTTTTTCTCTAAGATCTATTGTTTTTTCGCTGTACCTAGACATTAGATACAGTACGATAAACGTAGCAAGTCCCACTATAAGCGGAATAAACACTTTTATGCCCGCGTACCTCATATCCGCACCAAAAGATGGAAGTTGACTTGCTAACACAGTCAGTATAGCCGCGCCTGTAGCGTCATAAATGTTAACTGGGCTGTTATCAGAAGTTTTCTTAATTGTTACTAAAGTAAGTATAAACAACGCGAATCCAATAATCAACGTGACTGCGATCTCGGCGTCGTATCTTTCATTAATTTCCTTTTTTCTCTTTGTCTCGGCGTTTATTGTTTCATGTATGTCTTTTTTGTAACCAACGATCTCTGCAGATAAATAAAGTGTTTTGTTTTGGGGTAGATTGCCGATTCGTGCATAGCAATCCCAACCCTCTGAGCTTTTAAAACAAGGATTTTTATCTAGCATGGGGGTTACGATTCCCGAGTTATCCTCAAAACCCATTTCAGAGGTTTCATTAAACTCTATATTTGTTCCGGGTCTGAGTCTGACAATTACCTCAACATTTGGTCTATCGAACGCAATTTTAATTGTGTCTTTAATATACTGCTCTTCAGTACAATCAGTCGTTATTGTTTTGTTTCTGGGTATTAACCTAGCTTTAAACAGCATTTGGATGTCGTTCATGGACTCGCGATACTCCCCACATGTTTGAATTTCGTTCCGTGTTCTGTTAATTTCATACTGTCCGTCGCACCCCCCCGGCCATAATTCGCTTACCTCATAATACGGCGTTTTGTATTTTTCCACTCTGTAGACCTCTACCTCGTCGATAATGTGTTCAGGTGGAAACGGCTGTCCTCCGCGTAGCTGTGCGCGTTTGACTCTTATTTCTCCTGTCTGGTTAATTTTAGAAATTTGCCTTATAGTCTCGAGCAGAGTTCCATCTTCGTTGAGTGTTAGAGTTACCTCTTCTTTTTCGATCTTGTCTATTCGCCCGGATGGATACTCGTAGATTGAAAAATTAAACACATTGTTCGCGTGTGATCCGATGTCTAGGATAACAGTGTAGTTTCCGGCAGTTAGTGGTTTCTTTGTAGTCAAATTTTGCGAAAAGTTATTTCTGTAATCTAGTTCTATGTCCGTCCATGCCGCTTCCTTTCCTTCGTTTAAAATACGTACCCAGCCCACGCTCGCCATAGTTTTATTTTCACTTTCCACTCTGACCTTCAAAAGACTATGCGTGGTAGGTGCCGATGTAGTGTTCTCGTAACTCAAAGTCACAAGAAAGGTGTTTCCGTCTATTTCGACATTTTCGCTCCTGTATTCTACCATATCCGCGTTAGCAAAAAATGTAAGCAGTGTCAGACAAAAAAATATTTTAATAGCAACCGAGTCTAGCTTCTCATAGCGTCTAGCCATACGCCCCATCATACGCCCCGGGCAGGACTCGAACCTGCGGCCTACTGATTTCTGCCTTCCTCTCCTTTCGGAGCTCTTAGACGGCTAACAGTTTCGACTTTCGTTTTGGAAACGAAAACAGTCGCTCTGCCGGCTGAGCTACCGGGGCCTGGACATTATTTGGGCGGAAGGCAATTTAAAGCGTTCGCAACTCGCGGACTGCGGATAGTTTTGCCTTTTGTGTGGGATGGTTTGTTCCTATTTTTTCCATCCAACGCCGCGTGTTTTCTATTCCTCTAACGCATACGTGATGGAGCGGCTTCCAGTCGTTCGAGTAGCTTTGTTTCCAGTATGACGTCGGAATGCCCTGCTTTTCGATGGCGACTGCCAAATCCTTCGCCAACTGTTCGGACGTGGTGGAAATTTCCATTCGCGGATATTTCCTGCCATTCTTGTTTTCAAGATAGACGCAGCCGTCGGTTTCAAAAACTCCTCTGACGAAATCGGTTTCGAAACCGTTGTCCCAAACCCATTTTGGTATGGGCAGCTCGTTTTTTGGTCCAATCGGAAGGCCAAGTTGTTGTTTGAACGCCACCAACACGCTTGAGGCAACCTGAAAGCCTATGACTTCCCTCCACTTCCGCAGAATGGGTCTAAACGAGTAAATCTGTTCGTAAAGCGGCAGTACGATTTCGGAATAAAACGCGGCGTCGGTTTTCTTGTTTCCCCGCAGGGAATAGAGCCCGTTTCCCGAATAATAGTTCATGCTGCCATCGCCAGCGTGCAGTCCGGTTTCTTCAGCCAGATCGTGCGAAAATTCTTCGGGTATGGTTACTTGCACGAGCGACTGACTGCGTTTCTTTAAAAAATAGTTTCGTGACCCGTCCTTTCCACTGTCATTCGTTTAGAATGTACTTCACGGCAACCGTGGCGTAGCATCCCTTCGGCAACGCGAAGCGGATTCCTCCTTCGACGTTCTCGAAGTTCATCACGGGCGCCTCCAGCAAACGGAGGGTTCCCTTCGCGGAAAGCTCCGGCATCGCCTTCAGCCTGAATGCTTCTTGGCTCAGCCCCTCTGCTTCCAGAAGAATGCGCTCGTCCTCGCTGATAACGCTGGAGTAGCCGATGACGTTTCCGAGAGTAAAGTCCGTGCCTTCTGTTGCGGCTGATGGAAAACCGTGGGCATCCCTCCCGCAAGTCGCACTCGGAGGCAGCCTCAAGTCGATGCGCTTGTTGAACAAATCGGACTGGAACGCGTGGACGAACATCAGTTGAAGCGAGCGGGGAAGGGCGCGTATTGCAGCGATGAAATCGGTGGGTTTGGATGAAAGGGAGCGGAGCATGGTTATTTCGTATTTCAGGTGGTGCGGGAAATAAACCGCCGCTGCGGCAAAATCCCCTTCGCCGAGGAGGGTTTCGCGGGCGCGGACCGCATCAACGTTCTCCTCGCCTTCGGAATCGCACAGATAGGAACGCACTGCGGCTTCGTAGTCTCCCTGCAAAATCAGCTTGCCGATTTTCGCGGTGTTCTTCCTTCCGGAGCCGAAGCGCTGCTCGCCGAAATAGTTGGAGAACGATGCGACTGGGTTGACAGGCTTGTCGGTTTTGATGGTGAAGCGGTTTCCGAGCAGGTTTCCGAGGCGGACTTTGGCGTCGGCTTTCCACGCGCCGTTTATTTGCACGTCCTTTACCCTGGCTTGCAACAAGCGCTCGGCAGGAAGCGCGAAAACGCTGCACAGCTGCGTCGTGGTAGCCTGCCTGTCCTTGGTGCCAGCGAAATCGAAACGGGACGGTTTTACATGAAGATTGCGCGCTATTGCGCCGAGCGCCTGAACCGTGTTCCATTCCCGCTTCTGCAAAACGAAGTGGGTGAAGAAGTCGCGTTCGGGCGCGGGCTTTTCGAAGGAATACGCCTTGCCGAGTTCGAGGATTACCCCGTCCGAGGTTATTTCCTCGACGAAAAATGTGTCGGGCGTGAATTCCACGTCATCACTTGTATCTCAGGAACGCGCCCACGCCGCGGAAAGTTCCGCGGAACTGCGCCCCTTCCGCGGTTTCGGTGGATATCATTTCAACGGGAACGCCCTGCTCTTCCGCGATGCCGATGAGCTCGTTTGCGACGTCGATTTCCGCCTTGACTTTCCATATGCCGCCGCATTCGCACGGTTCCTCCTGAACAGGGCCCTCGATCATGCGCTCCTTGGTTTTTCCGCATCCCTCGCACGAAAACGTAACCCAGTGCAGCTCCAAAGCTTCGGAAACCAGCAGGCGTTCTACCTGGCGGCTGAGAAGCGCCGCCTTTATTTCATCATAGCCGTAGACGACGAGCCCGTTCTCGGAAATCGCCTTCATGAACGAGTCGAGCAGCTTTTTCTCGACAATGGATTCCTGCTCGGAGATGATATCGCCCGATTTTTCGAGAATCTCGCGCAACCCGAATTCGTCCGTGTAGCCCGTGTCCACCATGCCGAGTATCTTCAGCTGGTAGTTGAACGGCTTGGTTTTCAGGAAGTCCTCCTTCGCGGGCCCAGGGCCGCCCACGATGACGCCCTTGAAGTTCTTTTCAGAAAGGAACGCGTCCATCGCCTCGCCGACGCGCTTGTAGTAGTATTCCACTCCCTCCACGTGCAGGCGGTCGTACCTGTTGGCGGACTGCCCACCTTTCTGCACCTTCTGGTGCGCCGTGCTGTTCATCTTCTTGATTACTTTTATCTGCTTGCCCTTCAGCGTGGCTACCGTCGCTTCCTTGCCGTCCATTACGACGAGCCCGTAGCAGCCCGTCTGCCCGAGCATCTCCTCCAACGGTTCTATGACGAACGTCGATTCGCATCTGTAGAATCCGACGGTAAGAGGCACCGGCGGCACTACCGAGTAGATGCGCATGTCCACCTTGCCTTCGGTTTCCGAAATGTTGCCGCAGAATATGGCGATTCCGTTTGGCGGCGCCTTGTGCACTCCCTTGATGAAGTGCATGATTTTCTCGAGCGCCGCCTGCACGTTCTTCTGTGTGCTCTTGCTCTTGATGTTTCCCGCCTGTCCGAACTCCTCGCGCAGCTTCGACGCCATGTCCGCCACGGGATACTCCGGCGGCATGTAAACGCTGATGAGTTCGGTTCCTCTTCCCCTGAATTTCTTCAGCGCCTCTATCTGCTTCTTGAAGTCGTACATTTCCTTTGATTGTTCGGGCATCTCAGGCGCCTCCGAACACCGCGAGGTCGAAAACGAGGCTCAGCGACACCAGATAGAGCAGGATGAGCGCGACGCCCTCGGAGCGCGTCAGCTGCTTCTTGTTGTAAGTGAAGAAGAACACGAGCAGGAACGAGATTGCCATGAAAGCGTATCCGACGAGAGCGTCCCCGAAGTTGAACGCCTTGTCTCCGGCGTTGAACAGCGCCGCGACTCCCAGGACGAACGTGAGTTCGGTGATGAAGCTGCCTATGATGTCGCCCCAGATTACCTCCTCCTCCTTCTGCTTAAGGGCGTTCAGGTTCAGTATGAGCTCCGGCACGGTGATGCCCAGCGCGACGACGCCGAAACCTATCACCATCTCGGGTATGCCCAGCATGTGGCTGATGTCGACGGCCTGCGTAACCACGATGTCCGCGGCGATGACGATGATTCCCAAATAGACGAGCGCCTTGGCGATCGCGCGCTCCTTGCCGTGGCGGTAATAACTCGCCTTCGGCGCTTCGTCGCCGAGTTCGAGCTGGATGCCGCCCGTCTTCTTGTGGAACGTTTCCTGCTCCTTCACGTTATAGACGTACATCAGGTATACCACGAGCAGGATTATGCCTTCCAGGAAAGTGAGGCGGCCGTCCACGAGCAGGAAGAACGGAATCATGATTACGAAGAAAATCCACCCGACGTTCTCGAGGATGGTTTTCTCGCGCACGCGGAAGTTGCCCTTCACGATGGTCACGATGCCCAGCACAAGGCAGAGCACGATTATGTTCGCGCCTATGATGGAGCCTATCACCAGCGGCAGCTGCCCGCGCGCCGCCGCGTTGGCGGCGACGAACGTGTCGGGAAGGGACGTTCCCAAGCCCAGCAGTATGAACGCGATGAAGAATTTCGGCAGTTTGAGGTAAATCGACAGCACGCCGAGCTCGCGGATGAGCCGCATGTTGGCGTAGCCCAGTACGAGCAGCACCAGAATCAGCGTGCTAAGCTGTGCGAACATGCTTTAAATTATCCGTCATTTACTTAAATAGGTGTTTGTTTTTGTCGTGGCATTCCTCGGATTCGCATGACGCCGTATCGAAATTGGCGTCTTCCCTCCACGGACTTTCGCAGAAGGAGGCGGAGCATCGGCTTGAGGAAAGCGGAGCCAACGAGCTGAAGGAGACGCCCCGCGCGGGGCCGCTGCGCATGTTTTTCGGGCAGTTCGAAGACTTCATGATTCTCATACTGATAGCCGCAGCCGTAATCTCTGCCCTGCTCGGGGAGTACCTCGATGCGGGCGCCATAATAGCGATAGTAGTGCTCAACGCGATACTCGGGTTCGTGCAGGAATACCGCGCGGAGAAGGCGATTGCGGCGCTGAAGCGGATGAGTGCGCCCCAAGCCCGTGTTCTTCGCGACGGGAAGGAGCGAAAAATAGAAGCGCGGCTGCTAGTGCCTGGAGACGTAGTTCTTCTCGCCGAGGGCGACCGCGTGCCGGCGGACTGCCGCCTTATCGAAGCGGTGGCGCTCGAGGCGGATGAGGCGCCGCTTACCGGAGAGTCGCTTCCGGTGCACAAGGTTTCCGAAGCAGTTCCGGAAAAGGCGCCCCTCGCGGAAAGAAAATCGATGCTTTTCGCCGGAACCGCCGTGACGCGCGGGCGCGGCAAGGCGGTCGTAGTCGAAACTGGCATGCGCACGGAACTCGGAAAAATCGCGCAGCTAGTGCAGGACGTGCAGGACGACGAAACGCCCCTGAAGAAGCGGCTCGAGAAGATGGGCAAGCAGCTCGGCATAATAGCGCTCGTAATCTGCGGCGTAGTTTTCATTGCGGGATTCCTGCGCGGCGAGGACGCGCTGGAAATGTTCCTTACGAGCGTTTCGCTCGCGGTTGCCGCCATACCCGAAGGGCTGCCCGCGGTTGTGACGATAACGCTCGCCGTAGGCGTGCAGCGCATGGTGAAGCGCAAGGCGATCATACGCAAGCTTCCCGCAGTCGAGACGCTCGGCGCGGCTACGGTGATATGCTCGGACAAAACCGGCACGCTCACGAAAAACGAAATGACCGTGCGCGAACTTTGGTTTTTGAACGGATCGTACCACGTCACCGGCGCGGGCTATGCGCCTGCCGGAGATTTCATGCGCGACGGGAAGAAAACGGACGCGTTGAAGGACAAGGCGGCTAAACTTCTGATTGAAACCGGCGTGCTCTGCAACAACGCCTCGTTCGAGGAAGGCGTGGTGCTGGGCGACCCCACCGAATCGAGCCTGCTCGTTCTCGCGGCGAAGGCGGGGTTGGGCGTCGAAAAGTCGCGCCGCGACAACGCGTTCGTTTCGGAAATCCCGTTCGATTCCTCGCGCAAGATGATGACCGTCGTGCGCAAGCACGGCGGTAAGGCGACCGCTTACACGAAGGGTGCGGCGGAGGTCATAGTCGAAAAGTGCGCGTACGTGCTCAAGGACGGAAAGGAAACCCGCATCACCCCCGCATTGCGGCGCGAAATCCTCGAAGCGAACAAGGAAATGGCGTCGAAGGCGCTGCGCGTTCTTGCTTTCTCGGTCAAGACCGGCGCGAAAGACGCCGAAAAGGGCATGACCTTCGTAGGATTGTGCGGCATGAACGACCCGCCGCGTCAGGAGGCGAAGGAAGCGATTTCCCTCTGCAAGACGGCGGGCATCCGCGTGATGATGATTACCGGCGACAACGCCGAAACGGCGAAGGCGGTTGCGCACGAGCTCGGCATACCGTCGGAAGGCGTGCTCACCGGTCCTGACATCGATGCCCTCTCGGAATACGAATTCGACAAGGCGGTTGGCCGCACGTCGGTGTTCGCGCGCGTTTCCCCGGAGCACAAGCTCCGCATAGTCGAGGCGCTGAAAAAACGCGGCGAAATAGTCGCGATGACGGGCGACGGCGTCAACGACGCGCCCGCGCTCAAGAAGGCGGACATCGGCGTGGGCATGGGCATCACGGGCACCGACGTTTCGAAGGAAGCGAGCGACATGATAGTCACGGACGACAACTTCGCTTCGATCGTTTCCGCCGTGGAAGAAGGCAGGATAGTATTCGACAACGTTCTGAAAACCGTGCGCTACCTCATATCGTGCAACATCGGCGAGGTTCTCACGATATTCATAGCGGTGATTGTCGGGCTGAAGACGCCCCTTCTGCCGATACAGATTCTGTGGATGAACCTCGTAACCGACAGCCTGCCCGCGCTCGCGCTCGGCATGGACCCGAAGGACCCCGACGTGATGAAGCGCAAGCCGCGCGAACCGTCGGAAAACATACTTAACAAGCGCACGCTGGTTTCAGCGCTGTCGATGGGCGTACTGATGGCAGCGGGCGTGCTCGGCGTGTACCTTTACACGATGCCCGAGGGGATCGAAAAGGCGAGGACGATGGCGTTCACGACGATAATATTCTTCCAGTTCTTCTATGCGTTCGCGGTGCGGAGCGATAGGCATTCGATATTCAGCATCGGCGCGTTCTCGAACAAGCTGCTCGTGGCAGCCATAGCGTTCTCGGCGCTGCTGCAGGTCGCGATAATATACCTGCCGTTCGCACAGCCGATATTCAAGACGTCGCCGCTCGTTGCCGCTGACTTCCTGCTGGCAATCGCAGTATCATCCACCGCGTTAATCCTTCCCGAGATGCACAAATTCATGAAACGGCGGGGTGTCATCGCATGAAAAAAGTCCGAGACGTGATGCGCAAGGGGTTCCTTTCGATCGACCACGACGCCACGGTGCGCGACGCGTGCGCCGCGATGGCGAAACAGTGCAAACCGGTAATGCTGGTGCTGGACGACGGAAAACTCGCGGGCATACTGACGGACGGCGACCTGCTGCGCGCTTTCTATCTCAAGGTTTCCTCTTTTGCGAGGGGCGACGATGAATTCTACAAGATGAAGTAGAAGACGCAGGCGCTCGCGGACACTAAGGTCGCCGACATAATGACGCTGCGGCCCAAGACGCTGTCCGAAGAAGACGACGTTTCCAAGGCGGCGGAAACCCTCCGCAGGTTCAACCTCAAGCGTATACCCGTCGTGGATTCCTCGGGCAAGCCCTTGGGCACCGTGGAGCGGCTCGACGTGGTCATGAGCGTCCTCGTGTAACCGCTGAAAAATCAACTGCGCGCTTTCTTGAGCAGGGCTTTCATTTCGGCGCTAGCCACGATGCGCCGCGTGACTTCGATCACGTCGGGGTTCACGGAGATGCTGTCGATTCCGTATTCAACTAGTGCCTCTGCGAATTCCGGATAGACCGACGGCGCCTGCCCGCAGATTCCGACGCGCACGCCGTGCTTGTGGCATCCGTCGATTACCGCCTTGACGCTTTTCATGATCGAAGGGTCGCGTTCGTCGAAGTCCTCGGCAACTATCGTCGAGTCGCGGTCGACGCCGAGCGTCAATTGCGTCAAATCGTTGCTGCCGATGCTCATGAAGTCGATTCCGATTCCGCAGAATTCCTCGGCGAGGACGACCGTCGAAGGAACCTCGCACATGATTCCGAACTTGAAGTCGTAGCTGCGCGGCAGCCCCTCCTCTTCCGTGAGCTTCTTGCACACTTCCAGTTCGTGCAGCGTGCGAACGAACGGAATCATCAGCCAGAGGTTCTTCATCCCGAACTCCTCGCGCACCTTCTTGATGGCGCGCAGCTCCATGCGGAACACGTCGGGATCCTTGACGTAGCGGAAGCAGCCGCGGTACCCTATCATCGGATTCTCTTCCTGCGGCTCGTACTCCGCGCCTCCTTCGAGGTTGCGGTACTCGTTGGTTTTGAAGTCGGTTGCCCTGTATATCACGGGCCGCGGGTAGAACGCCGAGCACACCGTGCGCAGGCCGTTGGCGAGCGCGTCGATGAACTCCTGCTCTCGGTGCTCCGCAACGAGTTTCTTCGGGTGCACGCCCAATCCCGCGATCATGAACTCCGCCCTGAGCAATCCGACGCCGTCGCAATCCTTTGCGCCGACTTCCTCGGCTTTCTCGGTTTCCGCGATGTTGACGTAAATCTTCGTGCCGGTTACGACGTGGCTCGGCGCGGCGGTGACGTTTACCACCGTTGCCTGCTGTCCGTCGTTTGCCGGAGCGGAAGCGGATTTTGCTCCCTCGATTGCAACCTCGCCGTCGTAGACTATTCCGCGCTTCGCGTCTACGGTGATAACCTGCCCGTCCTTCAGCTTCGACGTCGCTTCTTTCGTGCCTACGATGCACGGCACGCCCAGCTCGCGGGAAACAATAGCCGCGTGGCACGTCATTCCGCCAGCGTCCGTAACAATCGCGGCGGCGCGCTTCATCGCGGGCACGTAGTCGGGCGAAGTCATGTGCGCGACGAGCACGTCACCCTTCAGAACGCGATCTATCTCCGACGCGTCCATGACTATCTTCACTGGTCCGGACGCCACGCCCGGCGACGCACCCATTCCTCTTAGCAAAGCCTCGCCGCTTCCAGAAGAAGAAGCCGCGGCGGGTTTCGCCTCCTCCTCCTTTTTCTTCTTCCCGAGAGTTGTAATCGCGCGCGTCTGCACGATGTAGCACTTCCCCTTCTCAATAGCCCATTCAACGTCCTGAGGGAACGCATAGTGCTCGTCGAGCTTCCTGCCGATTTTCGCGAGCGCCACTATGTCGTCGTCCGTGATCTTCTGCGCC
The DNA here is from genome assembly GCA_902384935.1 of Candidatus Norongarragalina meridionalis. GTDB lineage: Archaea > Micrarchaeota > Micrarchaeia > Norongarragalinales > Norongarragalinaceae > Norongarragalina > Norongarragalina meridionalis. The sequence goes on along the minus strand of CABMDO010000015.1, from coordinate 298 downwards.
TCGCGCATCTCCTCGGGAACGTCGATTGTGTCGTCGCCTCCGTTTGCCGCGCGCACTATCATGATGTCCTGTTTCGCGATGTCCTTCTCGCGTATCGCGAACGACTCCCTGTCGACTATGTACCTGTCGGGCGTCACCATTCCCGAAACAATCGCTTCGCCGAGCCCGAATCCCGCCTCGATGACTATGGCGCTCCTGTCCTCGGTCATCGGATCCGCCGTGAACATTATTCCGCTCTTCTCGCTGTCAACCATCTTCTGGTCGATGGCGCACAAGCCGACGCGCATGTGGTCGAACT